>JBGPOW010000126.1:0-10000 GCA_041488235.1 Binatia bacterium | reverse complement strand
CGTCCGGCGCCGCTGGCTCTTCGGGTACGACGAGGGTGGGGTCGCGCTCGTGGGTTTCGCGATCGAGTTCGAGCGCGACAATCCAGAAAAAGAGAAATGGATCGTTCGCGATGTCGACAGGGCGCCGCGCGACGACTGCCCGGAGATGGCCGAGTAGCGGCGAACGCCAGTTCGGCGCCGCCTTTGAAGGGGTAAGCGCCGGCTTGCAATCGAGGCGAAGATAAGGCGAAGATGAGGGCGTGTCGGCGCCCGCCCCCGCATCGCCCGTCCTCCGCGATCTCCTCCTCACTCGCGGACTCGTGCGCGGTGCAACGGCGCGCGCACAGCCGCCGCGGATTCCGACCGGTATCGCCGCGCTCGATACGCTGCTCGGCGGCGGTCTTCCGCCTGGCGCGCTGACGGAAGTCGTCGGTCGGCCATCGTCCGGTCGGACGACGATGACGTGCGTGCTGCTACGGGCGGTGACCGCTCGCGGCGCGCTCGCGGCGTGCATCGATTTGCCCGACGTCTTCGATCCCGCACACGCTGCACGAGCGGGCATCGATCTCGCGCACGTGCTGTGGATCCGGCCGCGCACGACGCGCGACGCATTACAGGCGGCGGAGTACGTTCTCGAGAACGAGGGGTTCGGTCTCGTCGTCGTCGATCTCGACGATGGGCGAGCGACTGGCACCGTACCGGCGTCGCGATGGATGCGGCTCACGCGCGCGGCGGCGCAAACGCGGACCGCAATCGTGACGCTCGGTCGCGAGAACGTCGCCGGGACGTTTGCCATGGTGCGCATCGAGCTGCAGCGACACGCCGCCGCGTTCGAAAGCGTCGGGCCATGTCCGTCGTTCACCGACATCACCGCGGCCGTTCACCTGCGGAAGTGCAAGCTTGGCGCGCCGCCGACGACGCGCGTCGCCATGACGGCCGCGGTGGGCGCGTTGGGATGGTGAGCCATGGCGCGCATCGCGTGTGCATGGGTGCCGGAGCTCGCGGTCGCCGCCCTGATGCGGACGCGACCCGAGCTGCGCGACGCGTCGGTCGCGATCGCCGACGGCCGTGCCGCCCACAGTGTCGTGATCGCGGCATCGGCAACGGCACGCGCGGCAGGTATCTGCGACGGCATGACGGCGGCGCAAGCGCGCGTCGTCTGTGACGACGTCGTGGTGGTGCCGTACTCGGTGGAGACGGTGCACGCGGCCGGTGCCGCGCTCGCCGACGTCGCCGCGACGCTCGGGCCACGCGTCGAGCTGAGCGACGACGGCACCGTCTATCTCGATTGCGAGGGCAGTGCCGCGCTCTGCGCTTCGGAGACGGAGCTGGCGACGATTCTCGCCGCCCGCGCGCAGCGCCACGGGCTTGCCGCGTGCGTCGGCGTCGCCGCCTCGAAAGCGGCCGCTCGCATCGCGGCACGTGAGAGTGGCGGCGTTCGTGTCGTCGCCCGCGCGGAGGAGCCCGCGTTTCTCGCACCGCTCGCGATCGATCTTCTCGATCCCGATGCGGACACGCGGGCGACGCTCACGAGCTGGGGCGTCACCCGCATCGGCGACCTCGCGCGCCTGCCCGCGGGCGAGGTGGCGCATCGACTCGGCCCCGCGGGCGCGCTCCTCGCGCGCCGTGCCCGCGGCGAGGACGACGAGATCCTGCGGTGCCGTGCGACGCCGACGACGCTCGTCGAGGCGATCACGCTCGAGTACGGGATCGACCGTCTCGAGCCGTTGCTGTTCCTGCTCCGTCGGCTGCTCGATCAGCTCGCGAGCCGGCTAGCTCTCCACGGCCTCGCGTGTGGCGCGCTCGACGTCACGCTCGAGCACGAGCGCGGCGCCGCGTACCCGCGCCGCGTCGTCCCCGCGGCGCCGACGGCGGACGCGAAGGTCCTGCTGGTCCTGGTGCGCACCCATCTCGAGCGACAGCCTGCGGACGATGCCGTCACCGGCCTTCGCATCGCCGCGGCGACGGCGCGCGTTCGGACGACGCAGCTCGACCTCTTTCGGTCGAACGGACCGTCGGCCGTGGCGCTCGCTGCGACGATCGCCCGTCTCGCCGCGCTCTGCGGCCCCGAGCGCGTCGGCCGTCCCGTCGACGTCGATTCCCACCGTCCCGACGCGGCCGCCGTCACCGGCTTCACCGATCCAACGACGTCACCGCCGGCGCATTCCAACGGCGTGCCCACCGATGCGCGTGTCGCCCTGCGCGCGTTCCGGCCGCCGGTCGCGCTCGAGGTGTTCGAGAGCGCCGGCCGTCTCGAATACGTGCGCGGACGCGGCTTCGGCGGCCGCGTCGTGCATCTCGCCGGTCCCTGGCGACTGCGTGGCGAGTGGTGGACCGCCGATCCGTACGACCGCGAGTACTACGACGTCGAGCTCACGGACGGCGCGCTCTATCGCATCTTCCGCGACGGCCGGACGCGGCAGTGGCTCGCCGACGGCATGTATGACTGACCCGATCGCCCCGTACGTCGAGCTGCGGTGCCGCAGCGCCTTCAGCTTCCTGCGGGGCGCGTCGCTGCCGGAGGACCTCGTTCATCGCGCTGCCGCGCTCGGCTACGACGCGATCGCGATCGGCGACCGCGACGGCGTGTACGGGGCGCCGCGCGCGTTCGCCGCCGCGCGCGCCGTCGGCGTGCGCGCGCTCGTCGGCGCCGACGTGACGATCGCCGGCGGCCGCCTGTATCTCCTCGTGGAAGACCGCCGCGGGTATCGCAATCTCTGCCGTCTGCTCACGACCGGCAAGCTGCGCGCCCCGAAAGGCGAATGCCGACTCGATTTCGACGATCTCGAGGAGCATGCGGCGGGACTAATCGCGCTGGCGACGTGCGGTCCGGACGGCATCCTGTCCGACGACCCACCCGCCGCAGAATGTCGCCTCGACGCGCGCCCCGCCGGTGCTCACTCCGACGATCCGCGGGCGGCGCTCGACCGGCTACGCGCGTTGTTCGGCGACGGACGCCTCTACGTCGAGATCGGCCGCCACTACGAGCGCGAGGAGGCGCGCCGGACACACCGCCTCGTCGACCTCGCGCGCGCGCGCGGTCTGCCGCTCGTTGCGACCAACGACGTGCGCCATGCGACGGCGTCGGAGCGCCAGCTCCTCGACGCCCTCACCTGCATCGGCGCCAAGACGACGCTCGATGCCGCCGGGCGGCGCCTCCTGCGGAACGCCGAGCGTCATCTGAAAGCGCCGGCCGAGATGGCGGCGCTCTTCCGCGACCTCCCCGAGGCGGTGCGGAACACGCGCCGGATCGCCGAGCGTTGCGGATTCACGCTCGCCGACCTCGGCTATCGCTTCCCCGTGTTTCCGCTGCCGTCCGGGGAGACGCCGATCGCGCATCTGCGGGCCCTCGCGGCGGCGGGCGCCCGTGAGCGTTACGGAACGATTACGCCGCGCATCCGTACTCAGCTCGATCACGAGCTCGCGGTGATCGAGCGTCTCGACCTCGCCGGCTACTTCCTCATTGTGTGGGAGATCGTCGATTTCTGCCGTCGGCGCGGCATCCTCGTCCAAGGACGCGGCTCGGCCGCGAACAGCGCCGTCTGCTACGCGCTCGGCATCACCGCCGTCGATCCGGTCGGGATGGATCTTCTCTTCGAGCGTTTCCTTTCCGAGGAGCGTGGCGAGTGGCCCGACATCGACCTCGACCTGCCGAGCGGCGACCGCCGCGAGACGGTCATTCAGCACGTCTACGAGCGTTATGGGACGCGTGGCGCCGCGATGACCGCGAACGTCATCACGTACCGCGGCCGCAGCGCGGTGCGCGAGGTCGGAAAGACGCTCGGCCTCGGCCTGGATCAGGTCGACCGGCTTGCGAAGCTCCTCGCGCCGTTCGAGTTCCACGACGAGCGCGACGACGTGCCGCACCAGTTGCGCGCCGCCGGCCTCGATCCAACGGCGCCGCGCATCCGATTGCTCGTCGAGCTCGTGCGCCGCTTGCAAGGCCTGCCGCGGCATCTCGGCCAGCATTCCGGCGGGATCATCATGGCCGCCGGCCGGCTCGACGACGTCGTGCCGCTCGAGCCGGCGGCGATGCCCGGGCGCGTCGTGGTGCAGTGGGACAAAGACGACTGCGCCGATCTCGGTCTCATCAAGGTCGATCTCCTCGGTCTCGGCATGATGGCGGTCCTCGAGGATGCGATCCCGCTCGTGCGCGACCACGAAGGTGTCGAAATCGATCTCGCGCATCTCCCGCCCGACGACCGCGACGTCTACGCGATGCTGCAGCGGGCGGACACGATCGGTGTCTTCCAGGTCGAGAGCCGCGCGCAGATGGCGACGTTGCCGCGCATGAAGCCGGCGCGCTTCTACGATCTCGTCGTCGAGGTGGCGATCATTCGCCCCGGCCCGATCGTCGGGCAGATGGTGCACCCGTACTTGAACCGCCGCGCTCGTCGCGAGCCGGTCACGTATCCGCATCCGGCGCTCGAGCCGATCTTGCAGCGCACGCTCGGCGTGCCGCTCTTCCAGGAGCAGCTGTTGCGCATCGCGATGACCGTCGCCGGCTTCTCCGGCGGTGAGGCTGAGGAGCTACGGCGCGCGATGAGCTTCAAACGCTCCGTGGAGCGCATGTCGCACATCGAGACGAAGCTGCGCGCCGGGATGGCGGCGAACGGCATCAGCGGCGCGACGGCCGAGGCGGTTGTGCGCAGCATCACGTCGTTCGCGCTCTATGGATTTCCGGAGTCGCACAGCGCGAGCTTCGCGCTCCTCGCCTACGCGTCGGCATACCTCAAGGTGCACCATCCGGCGGCGTTCTTCTGCGCGTTGCTCAACAACTGGCCGATGGGGTTCTACCACCCGGCGACGTTGGTGAAGGACGCGGAGCGCCACCGTGTCCGCGTGCTGCCGATCGACGTCACCCGCTCGCGCTGGCTCTGCACGATCGAGGACGGCGCGGTGCGCGTCGGCCTACGCTACGTGTCGGGACTGCGTGAGGAGACGGCGGAGCGTCTCGTCGGCGCGCGCGCCGCGGCGCCGTTCACGTCGCTCGGCGACCTCGTCCATCGCGCCGCGCTCCGCCCGGACGAGCGCCTGCGCCTGGCACGGACCGGGGCGTGCGTCGCGTTCGGCGCGCGCCGCCGCGACGTGCTGTGGCAAGTCGCGGCTCTGGAGCGCGATCCGCAGAGCCTCTTCGCGACGACTCCGGCAGGCGCCGCGGTTGCCGAGGAAGTCCATCCGGCGACGGCGGCCGAAGTCGCAGCCCCGGTGCGCCCTGCGACGTCGCCGCTGCCCGCAATGTCGCCGCTCGAGGAGACGCTCGCGGACTACGCCAGCACCGGTCTCACGACCGGCGCGCACGTCATGCAGCACCTGCGTGCCCGCTTGCGCGCGGCAGGCGTGGTATCGAGCGCCGACCTCAAGGCGGTGCCGAACGGCCGTTGGATCCGCGTCGCCGGGCACGTGATCGTGCGCCAACGGCCGGGAACGGCGAAAGGCATGCTGTTCTTGACGCTGGAAGACGAGATGGGGACGTGCAACGCGGTCGTCACGCCGGCGCTCTTCCACGCCCACCGCCGTCTCCTCCACACCGCATGCCTACTCGTCGTCGAGGGTCCGGTGCAGAACGTCGACGGCGTCATCCACGTGCAGGGGCGGCGCTTCCGCGCGCTCCCGCTGCAGGGTGATCCGCCGCCCTCACACGACTTTCATTGAGCCTGGACGTGGCGGCGCCGCGCGTGGTCGCTCGGCCGCTTTGCGCAAGAGCGGCCGACCCGTGACCGCGAGCGCGCCGGCGAGCGCGGCGGCGACGAATCCGCTGCCCCAGATGTAGACCGCGCCGAGCGTGCTCCAGCTCTCGAATCCGCCGGCGCTCCCGACACTCAAGATGACGAGCGCCGCAAGCCCGTTCGAGACGATGCCGACGAGAACGGCGCCCGGATGGCGCGCGGGCGCGCGCCACGCGAGCGCGTACCCGACAACGAGCGCGACGTATGCCGCCCCGAGCAGGCGGACGAACACGAGCTGCGCGAGCGGCGGCGCGGGAATGCCGACGAGCGGAAACCAGGGCACAGGAAAGAGCAGCGCCGGGCCCGCCCAGAGGGCGAGGGTCACCAAAATCTTGGCGGCGAGCACACGCCGTAGCGCCGGCGGGTTCACCGGTAACGTCAGCGGGACCGAATGGCGAGGCCGCGGCGACACCATGAGAAAAGCGTTACACGAGTGGCACACGCGCGTCCATTGATCACTGCCCCCGCTCGCTGCGCTTGCGACCCTCGTCGAGCGAGGGCGCGTGGGCGTCGGCTAGCCCGGGATCAGCGCCCGGCGGCGACGATCGCGAACGCTTCTTCCGCGCGGTCGACGGTGCGGTCGATGTCGGCCTCCGTGTGCGCTGCGGACAGGAACCAGTTGTGATGCGGGTGCAGGTAGACGCCGCGCTCCGCCATCGCGGCGCAGAAGACGCGGTTCAACGATTGCCCGGGATCGTCGCAGAAGCTCATGAACGGCAGGGCGGGCGGTCCGCTCGTCGTGACGCGCAGATCGTGGGCGCGCGCCGCCCGGTCGAGTCCGTCGCAGAGCCGGCGTCCGAGCGCGTCCATGCGCGCGATGCCGTCCTCCTCGGCCAGTGCGCGCAGACAGGCGAGCGCCGCCGCCATCGGTACGCCGCTCGTGAAGTACGAGCCGGTGAAGAAGACGTCTTGCGCCGCGTTGCGCAGCGCCTCGCGACCGACGCAGGCCGAGAGCGCGTAGCCGTTGGCGATCGCCTTGCAGTAGCACGCCAGATCGGGACGGACGCCGAAGTACTCGCCCGAGCCGCCGAGGTGCAGGCGGAACCCGGCACGGACGTCGTCGAGGATGAAGACGATCCCGTGCGCGTCGCAGAGCCGGCGCACGCCGGCGAGATAGCCGTCGGCCGGCAGCTCGGAATCGTGAAACGCGTCGTGGCGGAACGGCGTCAGGATGATCGCCGCGATCTCGGTCCCCTCGCTCGTCACGAGCGCGGTCAGCGCGGAAAGGTCGTTCCACGGCACCTCGAGGACGTTGGCGCGATCCTCGTCGGTGATGCCTGCCGGCAGCGGCGAGCACCAGGCGTGCGTGCCGTGGTACGCGCCGGCGGCTTTCACCACTTTGCGCCGCCCGGTCGCGGCGCGCGCGACTTCGACCGCCCAGGTGCACACGTCGGAGCCGTTCTTCGCGAACACCGCCCAGTCGGCAAACGGCGTCAGCTCGACCAAGTGCTCGGCGAGCTCGATCCAGAGCGGCGTCGGCGCGTTGAAGCAGTTGCCGTCGCGCATCTGCCGCAGCGCCGCTTTCTCGACGGCGGGATGACAATGGCCGACGACGATCGGACCATACGAGCAGAGGTAGTCGATGTACTCGTTGCCATCGACGTCCCACACGTGGCTGCCCTCGCCGCGCGCGAAGAAATACGGGTACGAGCCGGGCACCAGCAGCGCCGGCGTTTGGTGGCCGTAAATGCCGCCGGGCACGACACGCATCGCCCGCTCGAAGAGCTCGAACGTTCGGGACAGCTCGACCGCCATGATTGTCCTCCTGCGCTGGCGCATCATGCGTCTCGGCGGTCGATGCGGTCAAGGACGCGGGCGGGCCGTGCCACCACGCAATGCAAGATCGCCGCGGGCGTGCCGGGTCGGACAGTCGGCTGCGCGCGAGGATCGCTCGCGCAGGGCACCGGACACGGTTTAGAAATTCCGTACTCCGCAGCGGGGTAAAGACTGCAATGGCTCGCTCTTTATGCGCGCTCCGCCGACTGCCCGCCCCGGCACGCACGGGGCGCCGCAGCAGCACGTGGCGGCACGGAGCGACGTGTCTCCATCGCCGCGTCGCGAGTGCGGCGGCGTGGGGGTTGGCGGAGCGCGCATAAAGAGCGAGCCACTTCGCGTGTGGCGGTTCGGAATACGGAAGATCCACATCGTGTCCGGTGCCCCGCGCGAGCGATCCTCGCGCGGAGCCAAGCCCCACGCCGCCGCACCCGCGCTGCAGCGACAACAAGATGACTCCGTGTTGTCACGAGCAACTGGCCCGTCGCGCTCGTTGCAAGGATGAAGCGGCCGGGGTTAACTGTGCGGACCTGGCATCGAGAAAGGACGCAGCCCATGCCCGAAGCCTGGATCATCGACGCCGTCCGCACGCCGCGCGGCCGCGGCAAGAAGGAGAGCGGCGCCCTCTCGCCCATGCACCCGCAGGAACTCTTCGCCCAAGCGTTGCAGGCGCTCACGGCGCGGAGCGACTTCGACCCGAAGGACGTGGAGGACGTCGTCGCGGGGTGCGTTTCGCAAGCGGGCGAGCAGGGTGGCTGCATCACCCGCATGGCGGTGCTCGCCGCCGGCTGGCCGATCGAGGTGACGGGCGTGTCGCTGAACCGCTTCTGCGGCTCCGGCCAACAAGCGGTGAACTTCGCGATGATGGGCGTCATGGCGGGGCAGCAGGAGCTCGTCGTCGGCGGCGGCGTCGAGAGCATGTCGCGCCAGCCGATGGGCTCCGACAGCGCCGGCATCGACGGCCACAACCGCCACTTGCGCGAGCTGTACCCGCTCGTGCCGCAGGGCATCTCGGCGGATCTGATCGCGACGATCGAGGGTTTCACGCGCGACGACTGCGACCGCTTCGCGCTCGCGAGCCAGACGCGCGCGAAGGCGGCGATGGAAGCGGGGCGCTTCGCGAAGAGCATCGTCCCGGTGCGTGGACCCGACGGCGGCGTGTTGCTCGCGCACGACGAACACCCGCGTCCGCAGACGACGCTCGACGCCCTCGGCAAGCTCGAGCCCTCGTTCGTCCAGCTCGGGCAGTACGTCCAGAAAGGCGATCAGCTGACCTTCGACGAGAAGGCGCGCAAGGTCTATCCGGACGTGACGAGGATCCAACACGTGCACACCGCCGGGAACTCGAGCGGCATCGTCGACGGCGCGGCGGCGGTGCTCGTCGCCTCGCCCGACTACGCGCGCGCGCACGGCCTGAAGCCGCGCGCCCGGGTCCGTGCGATGGCGACGCACGGCGCCGAGCCGATCATCATGCTCACCGCGCCCGTCCCCGCGACCGAGCGCTGCCTCAAGAAGGCGGGCATGACGATCCGCGACATCGACCTCGTCGAGATCAACGAGGCATTTGCCGCCGTACCGCTCAAAGTGATTCGCGACTGCGACATCGATCCCGACATCGTGAACGTCAACGGCGGCGCGATCGCCCTCGGCCACCCGCTCGGCGCGACGGGCGCGATGCTCCTCGGCACGATCCTCGACGAGCTCGAGCGCCGCGATCAAACGACGGGACTCGTCACGATGTGCATCGGCGGCGGCATGGGCGTCAGCACGATCATCGAGCGTGTCTGAGCCGTCCACCGTGCCGGCGGCGGCGCACGGCGAGGAGTTGGTCTTTCCGACCTCGGGATTCTGCTTCGGCTGCTCGCCGGCGAATCCCGGCGGGCTCCACCTGCGCTTCTTTCGCGCCGGCGACGGCGTGTGCTGCGACGCGACGCTGGGCGAGACGTATCAAGGCGCGACCGAGATCATCCACGGCGGCATCCAGGCCGTCCTCCTCGACGAGGCGAGCTGCGCCGCCGCCGTCTTCACCCGCGGCACGTACGTCGTGACCGGGCGGCTGGCGATCCGCTATCGGCGTCCGTGTCCCACCGGCGTGCCGCTGCACGTGCGCGCCCGCGTCGTGACCGACGAGGGCCGCTACTTCACGATCGCCGCCGAGCTCCGTCGCGAGGACGCCGACGAGGTGCTCACGAGCTCGGAAGGGCGGTTCTATCGCGACGCGCGGAGGAACGGATGAGGAGGGCCCAGCGCTCCCGTCGCGGCTTACTGCGCTTCGTCCGTCCACCCCGCGGCGCCGGCCTGATGCTCGCCGTCCCCGCATTCCTCGCGATCGGCACCGCAACGATGACGTTGCTCCTCGCCGGCGTCTCGGCGCTGCTGCTCGCCCCCGCCGTTCGCAGCGCGCGGCGCCGACGCCGCAGCGGCCGCACGATCACACTCCATCCGAGCGCATATCGGCACGTCGACGACGCGCGTGCGCTCACTGCCGACGAGTGCGCGCGCCCGAGCGCGTGAAACGG
>JBGPOW010000125.1:0-12445 GCA_041488235.1 Binatia bacterium | reverse complement strand
GCGCTGTCAACGTCGCGCGGCCGCACGGCGACGATACCTGCGCGGCATGCCGGCGCCGCGCCCGTGCTCTCGCCCTCGTGCGCGAGGAGAATCGTCCAGTCGCGGCATGCGTCGCGTAGCTCGCCCGGGTGCAGAAAGTACGCCGGATTGCGCGGATGACCGTGACGCTCCTGGCCGATCATGAAGGTCTCCATCACCAGCGCGCCGCCGGGAACGACGGCGCCGCGAAGGGCGGGGATGAGCGCGCGCTCGAGGAAGTCGACGACGACGACGACGTCGAAGGACGCCGCGCGTACGGGCCAGCACGTCGCGTCGGCGGCGACGACGTCGATCAGACCGTGCAGGCCGACGTCGGCGGCACGTGCGCGGAGCGCGACGAGCGCCGGGCGTGCGAAGTCGAGCGCGACGACCCGATAGCCGCGCGCGGCGAGGAGGAGCGCGTGTCGACCCGCACCGCAGGCGACGTCGAGCGCGCGGCGCGGCCCGACCACGGCCGGCTCACGTCGGGCCTCCACCGTCGCCCGCGCGCGCCGCGCGATCACGTCGAGGGCGGTGACGACGAACGGCGAGGGCGGCCCGCCGGTCGCGCTGCCGCGGTGGCGCTCCTCCCACTCGTGACGGTGCGCATCGCTCACGCGCTCGACTCATAGCGTGGGTCCGCGACGCGCGCGAAGGTGAGCACGTCGACCGCCCGGGCGCCGTCGCGGCGCAGCGCGTGTGCCGCGGCGCGCGCCGTCGCGCCCGACGTCCAGACGTCGTCGACGAGCAGGACGTCGCGGTCACGTGCGGCGCTCGGACGGCGCACCGCGAACGCGTCCGCGACGTTGGCGCGGCGGGCGGCGGCCGTGAGCGCCGTCTGCGAGGGCGTGTCGCGGGTGCGGACGAGAAGCGCGAGCGCGACCGGCCAGCGGCGCGCGCGCGCGATGTGCAACGCGAGCATCGCGCTCTGATTGTACCCGCGGACGCGGAGCCGTGCGTGGTGCAGCGGCACCGGCACCACGAGTGGCGCTGCCCCCGTGCGCGTCCATGGCGTGGCGGGCACGCGCGGGAGCATTGCGGCGGCGAACCGCGTCGCGAAGCGCCACGTTCCGGCATACTTGAACGCGTGCACGGCGCGTGCGACCGGGTGACCGGCGACGCCGGTCTCGTAGCGCGCGAACGCGCGCGCGCGACCGATCGCCGCGTCGTCGTCGAGCACGCAACGTTCGCAAGAGAAACCGGCGGCGAGCGGGCAACCGCAGCGCTCGCACTCGGGCGGACCGAGCACGTTGACCGCGTCGCGACACGCGTGACAAAAGAGCGCGTGCGCTGCGACGACGGCGCCGCAGGCGGCGCAGCGCTCGGGGCAGAGCGCGTCGAGCGTCGCGGCGGCGATGCGGCGGATGGCGGGTCGCATGCGGAGAACCTCCGCACGGGCCGAGGGCGCACGAACCGTATGCGACCATGACGGGCGGTGCAACGTGCGATGTCGATATTGCGGGGAGCGCGCCGGGATGATGCGCCGCCGATGTGACGACTGCGGCGTATTGCTCGACGTGTACGCGCACCACCGGGGTGAGGTCGGGCTGAGCCAGCTCCTCGATCGGTTCATCGCAACCGGTGTGCCGCGTGCGAAGATCGACGCCGTGCTGGCGGCGGATCCCGACGGGCAGGGAGCGATCCGCGACCAGGTCACCGCCGACATGGCGAACCGGCTCCTCGCCGACATGGGTGTGGCGCCCCGCCAGACGGCGGCAGACGTTCGCCGCCTCCGCGAACGTGGGAGCGGCGCGGCGTCGACGACCCGTCCCGCCGGCGACGTCGGACCGCCGCCGACGCGGCGTCGCCCGGAGTAGCGCGCGGCCACGCGCACCGGCGGAAACCGGCTGGACACGACCGTGAGCGCGCCGCTACACTTTTTCGCTGGGCAGTGCCGGGAGGGGCAGAAAGGACGGCGCCATGCGACGTTTTCTGACCGGCCTGCTGCTCGGGCTGGCATCGATGTATTGGTACGCATACGAGAAGGACGCATTCTTCATGGAGGTGAGGAATTGGTTCGCCTACGCTTCACACGATCCGGGCGTGAAGGCGGACAAGCTCTTTACGACCCGGCGTTGAGCACGCGCCCCCGGCCGTAGGAAGCGGCCGGGGGCCGCGAGGTGCACACGGATGGCGACGGAAGCGACGCTGCGCGAAGACCTGCAAGCCGCCATGAAGGCGCGCGACATGCCGACCGTGTATGTCCTGCGCGGCCTGCTCGCTGCGATCGCCAATCAACGGATCGAGCGCGGCGGCGCGGAGCTCGGTGAGGCCGAGATCGTCGCCCTCACGCAACGTGAGTCGAAGCAACGCGAGGAGGCCGAGGGATACGCGCGGAACGCCGGCCGTGACGATTTGATCGCGCAAAACGCCGCCGAGCGCGCCATCCTGGCGCGGTACCTTCCCGCGCAGCTCGATGACGCCGAGCTCACCAACCTCGTCCGCAGCTGGCTCGCCGACGGCCTGAACGCGATGGGCCCGATCATGGCGCGCTTGAAGGAGCGCCACGCCGGCCAATACGACGGCAAACGCGCCGCCGAGATCGTCCGCGCCATTCTCGCCAACAGCGGCTGATAGGATTCGCGATTCATTATCGCGCGACTAGACTGCAGTCCGCGCGGGCGGTGCGCAGCGAAGCCGCGCGAGGGAGCGGCGCGAATTCACTTCGCGCCGCGACGCCCATCGGAGCACGGCGCGCGTAGCGCGCCGCGCGCACGGGGGCGAAACTTTGACTAATCAAACGCCTTGCGGCTAGCATCCGCGCCTTCGGAGGAGCATCGATGGAACTCCCGGTCGTCACGCGCCTGAAAAAGGAGCTGCAGGACCTCCTGCACGAGCTCAACGTGAAGCTCCCGAAAGAGCTGCAAGAGGCGGCCTCGCACGGCGACCTGTCGGAGAACGCGGAGTACGAGGCCGCGAAATCGCGGCAGGAGTTCGTGCGCGCGCGCATCGGGCAAATGCAAGGCCGGATCCGCGAGCTCGCGATGTACACGTTTGCGTCGATCCCGCACGACGTCGTGGCGTACGGCAGCCGCGTCACCGTCGAGGACGTGGAAGAGGGCGCGACGGTCGAATATCGCATCGTGTTTCCGGAGGAGGTGGACGCCGCGAGCGGCGCCATCTCGCTGAGCTCGCCGATCGGCCGCGCCCTCTTGAATCGCGTCGTCGGCGACGAGGTCGAGGTCCAGACGCCGGGCGGTAAGCGGAGCTATCAGATCGTGGGACTGGTCACGCTGCACGAAACCGTCGCGGAAATATCCGAGCGCGACGCCTGAACAAGGAGTAGCGGATGGCGTATCGCAATCTCGCGGAGATGTTCTTCGATCGCGCCGCCGTGCGCGCGGCGAAGCCACGCTACACCGTGAAGCGCGACGGCGCCTGGCGACAGGTCACATGGGAGGAGACGGCGACCGCGGTGCGCGAGACCGCGGCCGGGCTCCTCGAGCTCGGGCTGGTGCAGGGACAACGGGTCGCGATTCTCTCCTCGACGCGTCCGGAGTGGGTCGAGGCGGATATCGCGACGTACGCGTGCGGCGCGGTCTCGGTGCCGATCTACCAATCGAATTTACCCCACGAGTGCGGGTACATCCTCGCGAATTCCGAATCGCGCTTCTGCTTCGTCGAGAACGCGAAGCAGCTCGAAAAGATCCGCACCACCGAGCGCGAAGGCTTCGAGCTCGACGGCACGCGTTGCGCGGTCGAGGTGGAGCGGCTCATCCTGATCGACGGCGACGCCGCGAGTGAGGACGTCGTCACGCTGCGCGACCTGCGCGCACGCGGGCGCGCCGCGCTCGAGCGCGCCGAGGAGACGCTCGCGGCGCGCATGGCCGCCCTCGGGCGTGACGACCTGGCGACCATCGTGTACACGTCGGGCACGACCGGCCCGCCGAAAGGCGTCATGCAGACGCACGGCAATCACTTGGCGGCGCTCGAGGCGGTCGAGACGATCGGCCTCGCGCGCGAGGGCGAGATCGACTTCTTGTTCCTGCCGTTGGCGCACTCGTTCGCGCGCATGCTCGAGTACCACGGGCTCTGGATCGGAACGATGACGGCGTTCGCGTCGTCGGTCGACGCCGTCGCGCAGGAGCTCGCCGAGGTGCGGCCGCACGTCATCCCCTCGGTGCCGCGGATCTTCGAGAAGATCTACGGGCGCATCATGGGCACGCGCGAGTCGAGCAATGCCGTGAAGCAGATGCTCTTCGACTGGGCGGTCGGCGTCGGGCGCGAGCGCAGCCTCGCGGAGCAGGAGCGGCGGCCGGTGCCGCTCCTCACGTGGGGGCAGTCGACGGCGGCGGACTTCCTGGTCTTCTCGCGCATCCGTCAGGTACTCGGCGGGCGCGTGCGGCTCATGGTGTCGGGCGGCGCGCCGCTCGCGCGCGAGATCATGGAGTTCTTCCACGCCGCCGGCATTCTCATCCTCGAAGGCTACGGCCTCACGGAGACGACGCCGATTCTGACCGTCAATCGTCCGGATCACTTCAAGTTCGGCACCGTGGGAGCGGCGATCGACGGCGTGACGCTGAAGATCGCGGGCGACGGTGAAATCCTCGCCAAGGGACCGAACATCGCGCAGGGCTACTACAAACGCCCGGAAGCGACGGCGGAGACGTGGGACCGCGACGGCTGGTTCCACACCGGCGACATCGGCGAGATCGATGCCGACGGGTTCCTGCGCATCACCGACCGCAAGAAGGATCTGATCAAGACGTCGGGCGGTAAGTACGTCGCGCCGCAGAACATCGAGAACCTCTTGAAGACCCAGCCGCACATCAGCCAGGCCGTCGTGATCGGCGACAATCGCAAGTACTGCGTCGCGCTGGTGACGGTCGATCTCGACGAGGTCGAGCGCTTCGCGAACGCGCAGCAGCTGGAGGTGGGGGATCGGACGGCGCTCGTCCAGCACCCGAAGGTCGTCCAGCTGATCGAGACCGAGGTGCAGACGGTGAACCAGCAGCTCGCGTCCTACGAGAGCATCAAATATTTTCGAATCCTGGATCGCGACTTCGCGCAGGAGACGGGAGAGCTCACGCCGAGCTTGAAGGTCAAGCGGAAAGTCGTAACCGAGCGCTTCCGCAATCTGATCGACCAGATGTACGAGTGACGGCGCCGCCGGGAGGCGCGTCGGCGGCCGCGCCGTCGGCGGTCGCGAACTCGCTTGCGCGCGCCGCCTCCCCGTGTTAATTCCCGCATAGTTGTTGGCCAAAAAGTGGGCCCGTGCCCGCTTTTTTTGTTTTGGGGCCGATGCGCTCGGCCAGTCTTCCCCGCGGCGGGGGTCTCCTGAACCGAACTGGTGTTGTGCTCTCGGCCCCCGGTCGCGCAGGGCGGGCTTGCGGCGTCGTCGGGTGAAAAGAGCGAAGGTGGAAACGGATCCGAAAACAGCGCGGGTGTGGGAGATCGTCGAGCCGATCGCGCTCGAGGCCGGTCTCGAGCTGGTCGACGTCGAGCACCGCCGCGAGGGGCACGGGACGATTCTGCGGCTCCTCATGGACAAGCCCGGTGGCGTCTCGTTGGAGGAGCTCGCCCGCGTGAGCCGCGAGGTATCCGACGTCCTCGACGCACAACCTGAGGCCGTTCCCGGGTCGTATACGCTCGAGGTATCGTCGCCGGGCATCAATCGACCGCTCACCCGCCCGGCGCACTTTCCCGCGTACGTCGGGAAGCGCGTGCAGGTGCGAACGCGCGAGGCGATCGCGGGCCGACACTCGTTCCGCGGCGTCCTGACCGCGGTCGACGAGCACGGCGTCGTCGTCACCACCGACGACGGGCAGCCGCACGCGATCGCGTTCGACGCGATTGCGCGCGCGCAGTACCAGCACGAGTTCACGCAAGGCGCCGCCGGCCGGGCACAGCCTCGGCGGGCCGAGCGCCGGGCCGGCCAGCGCTCCGGCGCGCGTTAGGAGGGACCGACGATGCTTCCGGATCTGAACCGCGTCATCGAGCAGGTGAGCAAGGAAAAAGGCATCGACAAGGGCATCATCATCGCCGCCCTCGAGGACGCGATGCTGTCGGCGGCGCGCCGCACGTTCGGGCTCGAGCACCAGATCGAGGCCAAGTTCAACCCGGACATCGGCGAGGTGGAACTCTTCGAGATCAAGACCGTCGTCGACGAGGTCACCGAACCCGCGAACCACATCACGGTGAAGGATGCGAAGGCGACGCTCGATCCCGACGCCGAGGTCGGCGACGAGCTGCTGTCGAAGCTCTCGCAGGAGAAGTTCGGGCGCATTGCCGCGCAGGCGGCGAAGCAGAACATCATCCAACGCGTTCGCGAGGCGGAGCGCGGCATCATCTTCAACGAGTTCAAGGACCGCAAAGGCGAGCTCTTCTCCGGCATCGTGCAGCGCTTCGAGCGCAAGAACATCATCGTCAACCTCGGCCGCACCGACGCGATTCTTCCGGAGAAGGAGCAGATCCCGCGCGAGCGCTACCGCCAGGGTGACCGCATCCGCGCCTTCATCCTCGACGTCGAGCTCACGAGCAAAGGACCGCAGATCGTACTGTCGCGCACGCATCCGGGCCTCCTCATCAAGCTCTTCGAGCAAGAGGTGCCGGAGATCTACGAAGGCATCGTCGAGGTGAAGGGCGCGGCGCGCGAGCCCGGCGGGCGGGCGAAGATCGCCGTCTACTCCAACGACAGCGACGTCGATCCGGTCGGCGCGTGCGTCGGCATGCGCGGAACGCGCGTGCAGTCGGTCGTGCAGGAGCTGCGTGGCGAGAAGATCGACATCGTGCCGTGGACGGCGGATCAGGCGGAATACGTCTGCCGTGCGCTGTCGCCGGCAAAGGTGTCGAAGATCATCATGGACGAGGACGAGCGCGCGATGGAGGTGATCGTCCCCGACGACCAGCTCTCGCTCGCGATCGGCAAGAAGGGCCAGAACGTACGGTTGGCCTCGCGCCTCACGGGCTGGCGTCTCGACGTCCGCGGCGAGGCGGAGGCGGAGGAGGAGGCGCGGAACGCGCGTGCCTCGCTCGTCTCGGTGCCGGGGATCGGCGACGTCACGGCGGAGCTCCTCTATCAGCACGGCTTCAAGTCGGCGGAGGAGCTCTCGACCTCGGACGTCGACACGGTGACGCAGGTCGACGGTGTGAGCGCCGAGAAGGCGACGACGATCATCGCCGCGGCGCAGAAGCACGTCGAGCAAAAGCGCGTCGAGGCGGAAGCGCGCGCGGCGGCCGACGCCGCCGCCGCCGAGGTTGCCGCCGCCGAGGCTGCGGCGGCCGAGGCTACCGCGGCCGAGGGCGCCGGTACCGAGGCTGCGTCGACCGCGGGCGCCGAAACCTCCGCCGGCGGCGAAGAGTCGGCCGGCGAGGCGACGCCGGGCACCGCGAGCGGCCCGTCCGAGGAGGGTGGCGCGTAAGTCGGTGCGATGCATGCGCACGATCGTCGGTCCCGTTCGGACGTGCGTCGGCTGTCGCGAGCGCGATGCGCGTGCGACGCTGACGCGCGTGATCGCGCGCGACGGCCGGTTGCACGTCGACGCCGATAAGCGCGCCGCCGGGCGCGGCGCGTGGATGCATGCGCGCGCGACGTGTTTCGACGCGTTCGCGCGCCGAGGCGGGTTTGTGCGCTCCCTTCGTTGCGTGATAGCTAAACCGCAACGCGTCGCGCTGCGCGCGTTGTTCTCGGAGGTGCAGGTTTGACCGCCGCCAAGAAACGCATTCACGAGCTCGCCAAGGAGTGGAACGTCCCGACGAAGGACGTGCTGGCGAAGATCGAGCGGCTCGGGATCCGCAACAAGAAGTCGCAGAGCTCGCTCAGCGACGACCAGATCGCGCGCATCCGCGAGGCGCTCGGGCTGCGCGACAAGACGTTGGTGACGATCGGCACCGAGCGCATCGTCTCCGAGCGCGTCGTCACGGAGAAGGACGCCGACGAAGAGCAGATGGTCACGTCGCGCGAGCAGGTCGTCGAGAATCGTGTCCGCGCCAACGTCATCCGCCGCCGCACGCAACGCGTCGAGGTTCTGAAGCGCGAAGAGATTCCTCCCGCGACGCCCGACGAGGCGCCGGTTGCAGCGGCGGAATCCGCGCCGATCGTCGACGTCGAGCCCGAGGTCGGCGATGCGGTCGCGGAGCCGTTCTTCGTCGACGAGCCGACGTCGACATCGCCCATCGCCGACGAGATGGCCGTGAGCAGCGCCGAGGCCGCGGAGGCGGCGGCGATCGGAGAGCCGGACGTGGCACCGGTCGACGAGGCGCCTGCCGTCGAGATGGAGGCCGAGCTCGCACCGGCCGCGGCGAGCGAGGCCGCCGTCGCGCCGACGCCGTCGCGTCTCGATGACGCACCGCAGACGGTCCGCGTCCTCGGCCGCATCGATTTGAAAAAGGCCGTCGCACCTGCGCGTCCCGAGCCGCGCCGCACCGACGTCGGCGAGCGGCCTGGCGGCGTCGCCCGCCCGCGTCCGGGAACGCCGGCGCCCGCGGAGACGCCCGGCCGCGCCAAGGACGTCGACCTCGGCAAGAAAAAGAAGCGCAAGGTCATCAAGAAGACCGACATGCTCGAGACCCTCGAGCGTGATCGGCGCCCCGGCGGCAAGCTGCGGCGGAAGAAGCGCGCGCTGCCCGGGAAAGAGCAGCACCGCACCGAGATCACGACGCCGAAAGCCAGCAAGCGCGTCGTGAAGATCTCGGAGGCGATCACGGTCGGCGACCTCTCCAAGGCGATCGGCGTCAAGTCGAGCGAGGTCATCCGCAAGCTCATGGACATGGGCATGATGGCGACCGTCAACCAAGTGCTCGACCACGACACCGCGACGCTCGTCGCGTCGGAGTTCGATTACAGCGTCGAGAACGTCGCGCTGAACGTCGAGTCGCTGCTGGAGACCGGCCCCGAGGAGGTGCCCGACGACACCGAGCGCCAACCGCGGCCGCCGGTCGTCACCATCATGGGCCACGTCGACCACGGCAAGACGTCGCTGCTCGACGCCATTCGCCAGGCGAACGTCACCGCCGGCGAGGCCGGTGGCATCACCCAGCACATCGGCGCGTACGCCGTCGACGTCGGCGCCCGTCGCGTGACCTTCCTCGACACGCCGGGCCACGAGGCCTTCACGGCAATGCGCGCGCGCGGCGCGCAGGTGACGGACCTCGTGGTGCTCGTCGTCGCCGCCGACGACAGCATCATGCCGCAGACGCAGGAGGCGATCGATCACGCGCGCGCCGCCGAGGTGCCGATCATCGTCGCGATCAACAAGATCGACAAGCCGGAGGCGGACGTCGAGCGCGTCACCCGCGATCTGGCAACCCACGGTCTCGCGCCGGAAGCGTGGGGCGGCGACACGATCGTCGTGCCGGTGTCGGCAAAGACGAAAGAAGGCATTCCGCAGCTTCTCGAGATGCTGCTGCTGCAAGCGGACGTGCTCGAGGTCTCGGCGAACGCCAATCGCCGCGCGCGCGGCGCGATCGTCGAGGCGAAGCTCGACCGCGGACGCGGCCCGGTCGCCACGGTGCTGGTGCAAGAGGGTACGCTCAAGGTCGGCGACGCGTTCGTCTGCGGCCTCGAGTACGGCCGCATCCGCGCGATGATCGACGACCGCGGGCGCAAGCTCGAGAGCGCCAGCCCGTCGATGCCGGTCGAGATCCTCGGCCTCACCGGCGTGCCCGCCGCCGGCGACACGTTCATCGCCGTCGCCGACGAGGCGAAGGCACGGCAGGTCGCGGAGCATCGCCGCGCGAAGCAGCGCGAGAGCGAGCTCGCCACGACCAGCAAGGTGTCGCTGGAGGATCTCTATCAACAGATCCAAGCCGGCGGCGTGAAGGCGCTGAAGGTGGTCTTGAAGGCGGACGTGCAGGGGTCGGTCGAGGCGATTCGCGACGCGCTGACGCGTCTTTCGACCGACGAGGTGAAGCTCTCCGTCATCCACTCGTCCGTCGGCGGCATCAACGAGTCCGACGTGCTCCTCGCCGCCGCCTCGAACGCGATCGTGATCGGCTTCAACGTCCGTCCGGAGTCGAAGGCGCAAGACCTCGCGGGACGCGAAGGCGTCGACATCCGCCTCTACAACATCATCTACGAGGTCGTGAGCGACGTGCGCGACGCCCTCGAGGGCCTCCTCGAGCCGACCTTGCGCGAGCGCACCGTCGGCAAGGCGGAGGTGCGGCAGATTTTCACGATCCCGAGCGCGGGACGCGTCGCGGGATCCTTCGTCACCGACGGCAAGATCGTCCGCGGCGGGCGCGCGCGCGTCATCCGCGACAACGTCGTGGTGCACGAAGGCAAGATCGGCACGCTGCGCCGGTTCAAGGACGACGCGCGCGAGGTCGTTGCGGGATACGAGTGCGGACTCACCCTCGAGAACTTCCCCGACATCAAGGAGGGCGACGTCGTCGAGGTCTTCGAGATGGAGGAGGTTGCGCGGCACCTGGCGCCGGTGGCGCGTCACGGGGCCGGCGGCGGAGGGCAGGCGCAAGTCGAGCGCCGCGTCTGACGGCGGGCAGGCGGTGCCGTGACCGTCGGGGTCCTACGCCTGACGCTCTTCATTCACGAGAACCACTCGCTGAAGGGCAAACGCAGCGTGCTGCGCAAGATCAAGGCGCGCGTCCGCGACAAGTTCAACGTCTCGATCGCCGAGTGCGACGACCACGATCTCTGGCAGCGGGCGATGCTCGGCATCTGCCAGGTCGGCGTCGACGAGCCGTTCGTCGATTCGGCGTTGCGCGAGGTCGTGCGGTTCATCGACGACCTGCAGATCGCCGAGGTCGGCGAGGAGCAGCTCGAGTTTCTGCACTATTGATCCGATGCCCGCGAAACGGACCGATCGCGTCGGCGCTCTCCTCCAGGTGGCGCTGGCCGAGTTGCTGCTGCGCGACGTGAAAGATCCGCGCGTCCGCCTGGTGACGGTGACCGGCGTCGACATGTCGCCTGATCTGAAGCATGCGCGCGTGTTCGTGTCCGCCCTCGGCGACGGCGAGGCACGGACGCGCAGCCTCGCCGGCCTCGCGAGCGCGCGTACGTATCTGCAGTCGCACGCGGGCCGGCGCATCGGTCTCCGCTTCACGCCCGAGCTGCGGTTCGAGCTCGACCCGTCGTTCGCGGCGGGCGAGCGGGTGGAGCAGCTGCTCCGCGAGCTGCACCCCGCGGGCGCGCCGCCCTCGGTGGACGCGTCCCGAGGCGAGGGCGATCCGCACGAAGACGACGACGATCCGACGAATCGATGACCGGACCCTCCTCGATGCCGACCGGGCTGGACGGGATTCTGCTCGTCGACAAGCCCGAAGGGCTCACCTCGGCAGCGGTCGTCGCGCGGGTCAAGCGCGCGGTCAAGCAGAAGGTCGGTCATCTCGGTACCCTCGATCCGTTCGCGACCGGTCTCTTGCCGATCTGCATCGGCGAGGGCACGAAGCTCGCGCAGTTCCTCGCCGCCGACTCCAAACGCTACGTCGGCGAGATCGTCCTCGGCACGACGACCGACACACTCGATCGCACGGGGGCCGTCGTGGAGTCCCGTCCGGTGCCGCCGATCGCCCCGGCGACGTTGGCGGGCGCCGTCGCGACGCTGCGCGGAGCGATCATGCAGACGCCGCCGATGTACTCGGCGTTGAAGCGCTCCGGCGTGCCGCTCTATCGCTTGGCGCGCGCCGGACAAGACGTCGAGCGTCCGGCGCGACCGGTGCACATCACCGCGTTCGACGTCGCCGTGATCGCCGCCGATCGCCTCGTGTTCGCGGTCGCGTGCTCGAAGGGAACCTACGTGCGCGTCCTCGCGCACGACCTCGGCGCCGCGCTCGGTACGGGCGCGCACCTCGCGAGCCTGCGGCGCACGGCATTCGGGCCGTTCACGCTCGCCGACGCGGTGCCCCTGGCGCGCGTCGAGGAGCTCGCGGCGGGCGGCGGGTTGCCGCTGCTCTCGCCGTCGGCGGCGATGATCGGGTACCGCGCGATCGTCGCCGACGCGCCGCTGATCACCGCGATTCGCCACGGACGCCAGCACGCGCTGTGCGCGCTCGGTGTCCCGCGCGCCTCCGACGAGGTGGTGCGCATCGAGAGCGCGGACGGCGTGCTGATCGCAGTCGCCGCGGCGGGCGACGAGGGCTGGCGTCTCGCGCGCGTCATGGCGCACTGAGCGCGCTGACCGCGTGCGAAGAACGGAGCGTCGGCGCGGGCGGCGGCGGGCGAGAACGGGGTGCGCTGGGCCGGCACGCGCGCACGCGGGCGTCGCACGCGCGTCCGGACGCGGGCGCATGCGGACGTCGGCGCACGCCCGCGCGGCGTAGTCAGCGCGCAAATTCTACGTCCCCGCGCACGTCGTTCGCGTGCTCCCGCCGCGCGTGCGACGCCGGCACTCGACGCGGACGGCATGAACCCTCGGGTGACGTGCCGCACGCACGTGTCGTCGAACGCGTGCCGTCGCAGGCGGCGGGGGGGGGGGCCGGGGCGGGGCGGCGCGGCGCGAGGGGGGGGGGCGGGCGGGGGGGGGGCGGAGGG
>JBGPOW010000124.1:0-12543 GCA_041488235.1 Binatia bacterium | reverse complement strand
TTCGCCATCGCCCAACGCTGCGCGAAATCGACGTCGTCTCTGCCGAGGACGACGATTACCTGCTCCGACACGGTAATCGCGGCCGGATCGCGCCCTACGTCGGCGCAGTGCGAGCGCAGGACTTCGAGTTTGTGCGGGAGGTCGGCGGCGGCGTTCATCGGACAGTTCCAACGGTCGGCGTAGCGCGCGACTAAGCGGAGGAGCTTGCGCTCGCCGGCGCCGCCGATCGTGATCGGGGGCGCCGGTTTCTGGCGCGGCTTCGGGTTATTCGGGGCGTCGTCCAGCGCGTAGTACTTGCCCTGGAACGTCGCCCGCGGTTCGGTGAAAAGGCGGCGGATGACCTCGAGGCCTTCTTCGAGCTGCTCGATCCGCACGCGAACGGGCGGGAAGTTGTAGCCGTAGCCGCGGTACTCCTCGTCCATCCACCCGGCGCCGATGCCGAGCTCGAGCCGGCCCTCGGAGATTTGATCCAGGCTGGCGGCCATCTTCGCGAGCAGCGCGGGATTGCGGTACGAGTTGCAGAGGACGAGCGTGCCGAGTCTGAGCCGCGTGGTGCGCGTCGCGAGCGCGGACAGCGCGGTCCAGATCTCGAGGTGATCGACGTCCGGAAGGCCTCGCGCCCACATGTGATCGGCGAGCCAGAGCGAGTGCCACCCGCCGTCCTCACATGCACGCGCACGCTCGACGAGGCCGCCGAAATCCGTGGCGACCTGCGGAAAGAAGAGCCCACATTCGACCCGAGTTTCGCCGTTGCTCATCCGCACCTCCGCCGCGATCGCGGCGCGGGAATTACAGCATAGCGGGGTGCGAACGCGAAACCCGAAGCGGCCGATGGGGAGCGTCGCGATGTCGTGGCATCGGCAGACGCGCGCCTGTGACAGCCTCGCACACGCATGGTACGAGCACTCGATGAAGGGAACCCCGTGACCGCGACCACATCGTCCAAGCTGCGGGTCGCGATCGTCGGCGCAACCGGCATCGCCGGCCAGCAGTTCGTCGACGCGCTTCGCGATCATCCGCGCTTCGAGATCGCCGTACTCGCCGCGTCGGCGCGCTCCGCCGGCCGCCCGTACGGCGAGGCCATGCGCGACGCGAAAACAGGCGCGCTCCGCTGGTGGTGCGCCGACGCGCCGCCCGCGCATGCGCTCGATCTCCGCGTCGTCGACGGGGCGCGGCTCGATGCCGGCGACGTCGACCTGGTGTTCTCGGCGATCGAGAGCGATGTCGCGCGCGAGCTCGAGCCGAAGTGGGCGGCGCTGCGTCCCGTCGTCAGCACGGCGTCCGCGTATCGCTACGAGGACGACGTGCCGCTCCTCATCCCAGGCGTGAACCTCGACCACGCGCGTTTGCTGCACGCGCAGCGCACGCGCCGGGGTTGGCGCGGCTTCGTCGTGCCGATTCCAAACTGCACGACGACCGGTCTCGCAATCGCGCTCAAGCCCCTGCACGAGCGCTACGGCGTCGAGCGTGTCGCGATGACGTCGATGCAAGGCATTTCGGGAGCGGGGCGCTCGCCCGGAGTCGTCGCGCTCGACATCGTCGACAACGTCGTGCCGTTCATTCCCGGCGAGGAGGAAAAAGTCGCGCGCGAGACGAAGAAGATTCTCGGGACGCTCGGCGAGGGCGGGATCGTGCCGGCATCCTGCGTCGTGTCGGCGACCTGCACACGCACCGCGGTCCTCGAGGGCCACACCGAGGCGGTCTCGGTCGGGCTTGCGCGTCCGTGCTCGCCCGCCGATGCCGCCGCGGCGATGCGCGGGTGGCAGAGCGGCGTCGAAGGGCTGCCGTCGGCGCCGCATCGTTTCATCACCGTGCTCGACGACCCGTTCCGCCCGCAACCGCGGCTCGACCGCGACGCCGACGGCGGGATGACGACGTCGGTCGGGCGCCTGCGGCCGGACGAGCTCTGGCCGCATGGCCTGCGGTTCGTTCTCGTCTCGCACAACACGAAGATGGGCGCGGCGAAGGGCGCGCTCCTCCTCGCCGAGGCGCTCGACCGCGACGGCTATCTCTGAACCGCGCCGTGCGGCGGGGGGACGCGAACGCCCGCGAACGCACGGCACGCACGCCGCACGGGGCACGCGGGACAGGTCGGTCGGCGGGCACGGCACACGAGCGCACCGAGGTCCATGATCGCCTGGTTGAACTCGTAGGCGCGGCCGGCCGGCAAGGTCGTCTCGGCGAGCGCCCAGAGCCGGGCGGTGCGCCCGCGACGGCGGCCGGCCCCGAACACGCGCGCGAGGACGCGCGCGGCGTTGGTATCGAGGATCGGCACATCCCGTCCGAACGCGAACGATGCGACGGCGCCGGCGGTGTACCGGCCGATCCCGGGAAGCTGTCGCAGCGCGCCGACGTCGTCCGGGAAGCGCCCGCCATGGCGCTCCGCAACCTGCTGCGCGGTGCGTTGCAGATTCGCGGCGCGGCGGTAGTACCCGAGACCGTCCCAGCTCTCGCGCACGGCAGGCGCGGACGCGGCGGCGAGATCGGCGACCGTCGGGTACCGCGCGAGGAAGCGCGGATAGTACTCGAGCACTCGGCGGACTTGCGTCTGCTGTAGCATGACCTCGGAGACGAGGATGGCGTACGGATCGCGCGTCCGCCGCCACGGGAGATCGCGCCCGTGCCGCGCGTACCACGCGAGGAGCGCGCGCTGGAACGACGCGACGCGGGTGCGGTCGATGCGCGACGCCGGACGACGACGCCGACGCGGGGCGTCGTCGCGTCGCATGCGTTTTTTGCTTTGCACCCTCACCCTCGCCCAGTAGAATGACGACACCAGAGCCGGTGTCATGACCTCTCGTCTCCGCCGCTACGTCATCCGCCTCGCGACCGGCCTCCTCACCAAGCCGCTCGGGCGATACGAACGCCGCACGGCGAACGATCTCGCCAGTCTCCGCCGCCATATCAAGAAGGGCGACGTGATTCTCGTCGAGGGCGATCAGCGCGTCAGCGAGGTCATCAAGTACCTGACGCAGAGCTCGTGGTCACACTCTGCGATGTACATCGGCGACGAGCTGTGGCGGCGCAATCCCGCGGCCCGCGACGCCCTGCTCGCGAAGTTCGGCGAGGAGGCACAACACTTGATGGTCGAAGCGACCGTCGAGGAGGGCGTCGTCGCGTCACCGCTCTCGAAGTACATCGACTTCAACATGCGCATCTGCCGCCCATACAATCTCCGACGCGAAGACTTGCGTATCGTGCTCGACGAGGTCCTCGGCCAAATCGGCTACCGCTACGACATCCGTCACCTGGTCGATCTGATGCGCTACTTCTTGCCGGTGAGTCTCGTTCCGCGCGCGCTGCGCCGCAATGCACTCGAGTTCGGGAGCGGACTCCCGACGCAGGTGATCTGCTCGACGCTCATCGCCCGTGCGTTCGAGCGCGTGCGCTATCCGATCGTTCCGCAGGTGACGCTGCACGAGGAACCGGAACCGCGGGGACTCGTCGACTGGGTGCGCCGGCGGCCGCTCCCGCCGTGCGGCCTCTTTCACATGCCGCCGATCACGCTCACGACGCCGCGCGACTTCGACATCTCGCCGTTCTTCGAGGTGATCAAGTTCAACATCATCGCCGACATGCAGTTCGACTATCGGCGGATTCGGTGGGCGGAAGAGTCGAAGGCTAGCTGAGTCTCCTCGGGCGGAAACCCCGCTCGATCGAAGCGTGCGCCGGTGGCGCCGCCCGCGCGCTGCAACGACGAAGGGGCCTGCCGCACGAGCGGCAGACCCCTTCGTCTCGTGCGCCTATCCGCGGCCGGCGGCCGCGTCAGGCGTTGGTGCGATGCTGCTTAGAAGACGTACGACAGTTCGGCCGCGAGGGTGTGTTGGTCCTCTTGGACGCCGCCGACGTTGCGGAGGAAGACCGGGTGCTTCGTCTTGTCGTAGCGGTACTCGGCGCGGGCCATCAGGCCCTCGGCGAGGACGACCTTGAAGGTGCCGGTGACCTCCCACGAGTGCTGGTCCTGCCCGAAGGTACCGAACGGCAGGCGGGTGCTGTCGCTGTCGTCGAAATACTCGCCGCGGACCGCCCAGCCGATGGGCACGGCGAGCGCGTCGGGGAGATCGTAGGTGACGATCCCGGAGAACGCGTTCCATTCGGCGGTGTTGTTGCCCTTCGTGAAGAAGCCCTTGGCACCAGCGGGCGGCCCGAGGTCGGTCTCGTTGCCGTAGTCGTAGTTGAGGATCAGGGCGAGGTTCTCGACGGGCTTGATCGTCGCGACGAAGTCGACGAGCCCCCGCTTCGAGTCGCCACGGTTCGGCTGCTCGGCCCCGTACATTCCTTGCAGCGCGAGGCTGAACTGCTCGACCGGCGCGAATGCGACGCCGCCCATGAAGGATTTGCCATCATTGGAATCGATGACGTTGTCCCAGCCGTTCACGACTCCGCCGGAAATCTTGAACTGCGGCGAAATCGCATAGCTCATCATCAGACCCGTATGCGTGAACGGGATCGCGAAGCTGAACGCAAGCGAGCGGCTGATGTTCGGGTTGAGCGGCGACTCGATGACCTCGGAGCCGTGCATGGTGACGAACTTGCCGCCCTTCAGCTGCAGGTCGGGGAGGCCGGGGAAGTTGTAGGTGATGTACGCTTCCTCGAGCTCGATCGAGTTCTGCTCCTCGGCGACGTTGCCGATCGTGCCGTCGCCGTCCCAGTCCGCCGCCATGCGCTCGGCGACCTTGCCGAAGTTCACTTTCGTGACGAAGCCGACACCGTTCTCACCCGGCGCTCGTGAGACCTGCAGCTGGAAGAGGTCGAGCGAGAAGGTGTTGTGGTCCTTGTCGAAGGCGCGGTCGCGAACCGTGTTGGAGTTGCCCTGCTGCGGATCGTTGAGGTCGTACATATACGAGCCCACGACCATGCCGCCGATCGTGAGGCCGAACGGGTTTTTCTTGATCGCCGCCTCGAGCGCGTCGAGCCGGCTTTGCAGGCCCGACATGTCCGGCGCGGCTGCCGGCGGCGGCATCTCGCCCCGGCGCTCCAACCGTTGGACGCGTTCTTCGAGCGTCAGACCGCCTTCCGCGTACGCTCGGGCTCCGAGCGCGAGCGTGCCGATAGCGAGCAGCACTGCGCTCAATACGATTTTCGCATTCGTTCTCATTGTCATCCCTCCATTACGCATCATCCACTCCTCCTCGTTCACCACTCCTCCACGTTGTCGGGTTTCCTACTTGCTGCATTCGCACTTCACGTCTGCTCGTCCTCACCTCCTCTCGAATGTCGGCGAGCCGTGGGCGCACGTCGGCCCATGGTCGAACGCTCTTCGAACGGGATGCGGAGCGACCGAAAGCTGGTCGCTGGACGACGCAGAGTTGCGCGTCGGATGGTCTGCCCACGTCCTCCCCCCCACTCCACGGACGCGCATGCTAGGAAACCTGGCGAGAAATATCAACTGCTCGATGGTGGTCGCCGCCTCCAAAATCGATGCCACCCATTGACAGCTTTGACGTGCCTGTCAGGCTGCGAAACTCGTATCATTTCAATGCTCGAGAGTTCGAACGACACGGCGGCGGGTCGCCCGGAGGACCGCGACGAGGTCACGCGCCCGGCTGCGTTCCGGCGCACGCACGACGAGCTCTCGATGTCGACGGCCGCGATCACGCTCGTCCTGCTGGCGCTCGCGCTGTACCTCCCGCCCGCGGTGAGCTCGCCCTTTTTCACGAAAGGCGAGCCGCGCGAGGGCCTGGTCGTCCGTCACATGGTCGAGGAGGGCGACTGGATCCTTCCCAAGCGCACGTCCGAGCACGGTTGGACGATCGCCTCGAAACCGCCCTTCTTCCACTGGCTCGCCGCAATCTCGTCGCAACTCGCGGGCGGGCCGAGCGAGCTCGCGATCCGGCTCCCCTCCGTCGTGCTCGGCGCGACGGCGGTCGTCGCGGTCGCGTGCGTCGCACGAACCGTTCTGCCGGCCACCGCGGCGCTCTTCGGCGCGATCGTCCTCGCGACCACGTTCGAGTGGGTGCGCGCCGTATCGAGCGCGCGGGTCGACGGCACGCTCGCCGCCCTGATGACGATTCCGCTCCTACTGTTTCATCGCGGCGTCGTCCGCGGCGGCCTGACGCGCGGCGAGGCGCTCGTCGCCTATGGCGCGCTCGCGTGCGCCACGCTCACGAAGGGACCCGTCGGTTTCGTCCTTCCCGGCCTCGTCCTCGGCGCGGCGCTGCTCGCGTATCGCAAGCTCGCGCTCGTGCCGCGCTTCCGGCCGCTCCTCGGCGCGATCGTCATCGTCGCGCTCGCGGGCGGATGGTACCTCGCGGCATGGCGCCTCGGCGGCGACGCCTTCGTACGCAAGCACGTCTTGAAGGAGAACGTGTTCCGCTTCCTCGGCGCGTCGGCGCTGAAGAGCGGCCACGAGCACGGCTTTTGGTACTATCTGCCGACCTTCGCCGCGGGCTTTCTGCCGTGGACGCCGCTTTTCCTCGTGGCGCTCACGGCGGCGCTGCGCGATCGCGACACCCGCCGCGATCCCCGCGTCGGCTTTCTGCTGGTGTGGATCGGCGTCGTGTTCGGCTTCTACTCCGCGGCATCGGCGAAGCGCAGTGTGTATCTCCTCGCTCTCTATCCCGCCGCCGCGCTCCTGACCGGCTGGTGGTGGGAACGACTGCTCGCCCTCGCCACGCCGCCGCGCTGGCTGCGGAGCCCGCTGACACGGACGATCGTCGGCGCGACGAGCGCTGCGGTCGTGCTCCCGCTCGGGGTCGTCGTCGCCGAGGGGCTCGGGTTCGCGCCACTCGCGTCGCTGGCGCCGTTCCTCCACCCGAAGGACCGCGCGAATCTGCCGCTCGTGAGCGGCATCATCGACGCCCACCCCTTGGCGATCACGCTCGCACTGGCGACGCTCCTCGGCGCCGTCTGTGCCGCCGTCGTGGCGCTGCGCCGCGAGCGCTGGCTCGCGCTTTTCGGCGCCGCCGCGACGCTGGCGACGGCGCTCTGGCTGCTGGTCTTCGCCGTCTTCCAGCCCGCGCTCGCACAGCGACGGACGCTCGGCCCGTTTCTCACGGACGTGAAGGCGCAGGTGAACGGGCGACCGGTCTTCTTTTACCCCGGCACGTTCGACTTCGGGGCTGCGTTCTACGCTCCACCCGGCACGCGTCACTGGAAAGCCGGTGTCGCGCACGGCGCCGGCCCGCACTTCGTGCTCGTCTGGGAAGACGCAGTGGCATCGCTGCCCGGGCGGTCCTCGAATCGTCCCGAGGTCTTGGCGATCAGCGCCGGCACGGACCCGAAAGGGCAACGCCACCTCGCGCTCGTGCGCCTGCCCTGAGGGGCGGCGCGCGACGCAGCCGCGGTGTGTACGCCAGCCGCCGGACGTTTGGCGGCAAACGTCCCCCGCGATTTGCGGCGCGGGCGGCGGCCACCGACCCACCGCGACGTGCGCGACCGGGCACGCGCCCGTTCAGAACGGGTAGTCGAGGCCGGTGAACGCCGCCAATCCCTGCTCACCGAGACCGATGTCGACGAACCCGACTACCTGGGGCGGCACGACCCCACGGAACCCGAGACCGCCGACCGCGTGTAGGTCGTTGAACGGCGAGCTTCGCCAGGAGTGGAAGACCTGCCCGAAGTCGAAGAACGGCGCGAGCTCGAGCTCGGCGTCGACGCCGAAGATCTCGCGACGGTACACACGGGTGCGCAGCTCCGCCGATGCAACGAACCGATCCTTGTCGACGAATCGGCCGCTGCCGAACCCGCGCAGCGACTCGTGTCCGCCGATCGAGTTCTGCTCGAAGAACGGGATGTCGTTCGGCCCGTCGATGTAGTCCGCGCGGGCACGCATCGCGAGCACGAACCGCTCCCGAAACGGAATGAACTTCCGTGCCTCGGCACCGTACTTCGCGAACGTCAGCGAGCTGCCGAGCGCGCGCGGAACGACCTCGGCGGTGACGAGGCCGAGCGCGCCTTGGCGCGGAATGTTGGTGTCGTCGCGAGTGTCGTACAGAAACCCGAGCTCCTGGCCGATCATCGTCGCGCCGCCGAGTCCCGGCGTCCCGGGATGCTCCGTCCCGATGAACGGCAGGGTATCGACGCCGCCCTTGTCGACGCGGAACACGCGCGCGCGGGAGCGATACGTCAGCGAGAGCGTCGGCTGCAGACGATACGCGAGCCAGACCAGCACGTTCAGGTCGTTCCCGGTGTAGTTGGACTCGGCCTTCTGCGGGGTGCCGTTGCCGAAGCCGAAGAAGCGTTCGCTCGCGTCCTTCTCGTACTCGACGTTCCCGAAGAGACGCACGCGATCCTGCCAGAACGCGTTGTCCTCGTACCGCAGGTCGTAGTCCTCGTCGATGTGCTGCGCCTTCCGCAGCACGACGCTCCACTTGCGCGCGATCGACGGGTATCCGAAAAGCCGAAACGTCGGGTAGACGCCCGTGATGTGGTTGTAGCGGACGTCGGGTGCGAGGATGTACTTGATGATCTTCTGCTCGTCGAGGAAGAGCACCACCGCGAGAAACCCGTAGGTATTGCCCTCGTTGGGATCGGTGAGGATCTCCGGCAGCGGGATGTAGCTTCTTTGCAGCGCGGCGGTCGCCGGCGACGGCACCATGCCGAGGACCGCGATCGCGACCAGCGCGCGTACTATCGCCAAGCGGATCGCCATGGACCGTCAACGTGTTGCCACGGGGCCGCGCGGCGATCAAACCACGCGCGGCCGCTGCCGGTCGGGCCGCGGCGGCGACGGATTTCGAGGGGGGCCTACGCCCTGACGGCGGGCTACGGCACGGAGCGGCTGGCGACGAAGATGTCGGAGTTGCCGAGCCGCGTGTCCTCCCACACGACGTAGCAGCGCGTCCCCGCGGTCGTGTCGATCGCGACCGACGGCCCTGTCTGGCCGCTCGGGCCGGTCCCGGTATCGTCGACGCGCTCGTCGGCGACGAAGGTCGCGCCGCCGTCACCGCTGTGCGTGAAATAGACGTCGTTCGTGCCGTTGCGGTCGTCTTGCCAGGCGACGCACAGCTGCCCGCCGCCGATCTTCATGTCGGGATGCGATTGCGTGCTCGGCGTTTCGGTGTTCGGGTCGAAGCCGACCCGTGAGCCGTCGAGCTGCCGGCTCGGCAGGAATGCGCGCGCGCTCCGCCGCGTCGAGTGGGTGTAGAAGATGTTGCTGTCGGGCTCGCGGGCGCGAATGTCCGTCCAGGCGACGTTCAGAAGAAGCGTCGCCGGATCGAGCGCGAGCGTGGGCTCGGTGTTGAGACGCTCGAGCGTCGGATAATCGTCGACGCGCGCGTTCCGTTTTGGGCGCTTCGCGGTGACGCGCACCCGCGTCCAATAGATGTCCCAGTTGTAGTTGCGGAAGTCGGCCCACGCGACCGAGAGCTGTCGTTTGTTGATCGCGATCGTCGGCCGCCAGCGGTTGTCGAGCGAGGCGGCGAGCGGATCGGTGACGACGTTGGCGCGCACGCCGACGTCGTCGAGGCGCACGTTGGGCTCGAAGGTCGCGCCGCCGTCCGGGCTGTGCGCCAGGTAGATGTGCTCGAAGTGCAGCCCGCCTTTGGCATCACGCTCGTCGACCCAGACGACCGCCGGGTTCCCGCGGCTGTCGATCGCGACCTGCGGGTGCCATTTGCCGGTGAGATCGGCGCCGCTGTCGACGCGTACGTCGGGGCCGAGCTTCGTGCCGGCGAGATCGAAGCGCGCGAGCTTGATTCTCCCGGCGTCGTCGTTGCGACCGTTCACGAACTCTTGCCAAGTGACGTAGAGGACCCCGCGCGCGCTATCGAGCGCGAGCTGCGGGAAGAGCTCGACGACGCCGCCGGTCGGATTGTCGCTGACCTTCAGATCGCCGCCGAACGTCGCGCCGCCGTCGGCGCTGAGCGCGAGATACCCGTTCTCGTAGCCGGCGCGATCGTCGTCCCATGCCACGTAGAGCTTGCCGGCGCCGGCCACGGCGCGCGGATGCCGCTGCGTCGCCGGTGTCGCCTCGGACGCGTTCACCTGCACGTTCGTCCCGAAGCTCGTCGGCTGGCGCGGCGCCGTGTCGGGCGCGGAGAGTACGCGCTCGCCGTCGGGCATCTCGACGTCGTGGAAGATGACCGACTCACGGTAACCGTTCACGCACGCGCCGACGCTCAAGCTCGTCGGGCACGTGGTCGTCCCCGTCGGCAGCAGCTGATCGCCGACCTGTTGCAGCTGCGTCCGGCGCTCGGCGAGCGTGAGCCCCGGCGTGGCGAGCGCCGGATCGTCGATGACCCACGGCGCGATCGTCAGGAAGCCGCTGTCGGGGTTCTGCGCGATCCACGCGTTCGTCTGCGAGAGCGGCCCGGGGTCGGCCGTCGTGCGCTTGCCGATGATCGCGCTCTGGCCGTCGAAGGTGACGTCGATGAGGTTGCCGGTGAGCGCCGGCACGACGTTGTAGAGCACGTTCGGGTTGCGCTGCACGGCGCCGAACCCGCCTTCTTTCAGCACGTTCGGCCCGTCGTCGGAGGCGCTGAACGCCCAGGCGCTGAACGCCTCCGATTGAATGAGGAGGTTGGCGCGCTTCGTGTCGTAGCGGTCGTTGACGTCGACCATCCACGCGTCCTTCGAGATCACGACACCGAGCCGCCCGAGCGGCGTGTCGAGGACATCGAGGCCCTGTACCGGAGCGACCGACAGTGTGAGCGTGTTGAGCTCCGCAGGCGTCAAATAGGCCTTGTTGATGCTGCCGCGATAGACGCCGCCGGTACCGCTCGGCGCCGGCACGACGCCGCCGGCGTCGTCGGGAACCATGACCTCGCCGTCGGGACGGAAGATCATGGTCGTGTTGTAGACGCTCGGCTCGATCGCCTCGTAGGCGTACGTGCGGCCGCTCTCGTCGGGGTTGCGCAGGAGAGCGACGTGAAAGGGATCATTCGCATACTCGATCCGACGCGCGGCGGCGACGTTGACGCCGGCGCTGACGTAGACGCCATACGTCACCGCGATGTCGCGATAGGTCTCGTAGACAACGCGATAATTGACGTCGGTGAGGGCGAGGAGCAGCTGCCGCAACAGCGGCAGTCGGCCGAACTTCGCGCCGTAGTAGTCCTCCTGCTGCGAGTAGTTGCGAATCAGCTGGAAGAACGCCGCGGCGCTGTTCGTGGAAGCGCGCGAGCCGGCGCCCAAGGACCCCGTCATCGCGGCGACGAGGCCGACGTCCTCGGGGAAGTTCACGAGCACGAGGTCGGGCGCAGACGCGTCAGCGGGCTTGATGTGGCTCGCGACGTCATCGACTCCCGCCTGCACGAAATCGGCGCGACCAGGGAACGTCGCGTCCATCATCGCGAACATCTTGTCGTGGAAGGTCTGCGGCGAGACCACGTCGTCGACGCGTACCTTGTTGCCGACCGCGAAAACGCGGACGGTCTTCGCCCGCGCCGGCACGGCGAGCGCGAGCGCGAGCACGAGCACGGCGGCAGGCGCGGCACGCATCAGGGGGTCCTCCAGCAGGATTTTTTGTCACACCCCGCGGGAGATTGGGAAGGGAAAACTGCCGGCGCGGCCGCTGACAATTCCGCGCCTGCGCACGAAATCTCGCAGGCGCGCGCGATTACGACGGCTCAGTTGAACCAGCGGCGGCGCGCCGTGCCGGTAGCGCGCTGCCCCTCACGCGTGAAATCCCGCAAGCGGCTCTCGAAATCGGCGAGCTCCGCACGCTGGCGCTCCTCGAACGCCGCCAGCTCGCGGCGGCGGCTCTCTTGAAAGGTCGCGAACGCGCGCTGCCAGCGGTCGTGAAAGCGCTCAAGCGCCGTCGCGATCTCGAGGTACGTGGTTCGGGTCGGGACGAACGACGCTTGGCAATGCGGGCAATAAAACACGACTCCTGGGCGGAGATACTGAAACGCGACCGTGTACTCGCCAGCGCATTCGCGACAGAGAATGGGAATCTCCCAGTCGTCGAGGACCGGCAGCGCGTCGGCGGGCACGGATTCGGCGGATGCGGCGGCGGACACCGGTGCCGCAGGCGCTGCTGCTACGGGTGCGGGTGCCGCCGCAGCCGCCGCCGGGGTGGCTGCAGCGGGCGTCGCTGCGGGCGCAGCGGCCGGCGCACCGTCTTTGCGGAACCGGGAGGGGAAGTCGGCGCCGAACGTCGTCTCCGGGTGGAGCTTCTTGGCGCGCTCGAGGAGGACCGTCTCGCTCTCCGGTATTTGCGGATCCGGAACGCAACAATCGACCGGACACACCGCCGCGCACGCCTCGTGATCGAAGAACCCGACGCACTCGGTGCACTTCTCTGGAACGATGTAGAAGATGTCGTTGGAGATCGCCGCATGCGTTTGGCCGTCGAGCTCCCATTCGACGCCACCCTGGTAAATGGCGGTATTCGGACACTCGGGCTCGCACGCGCCGCAGTTGATGCACTCGCTGGTGATGACCGTCGCCATGCCGCGGTCATAGCATCGACCGCCGCAGCCGCCAATTCGCCTGTACGGAAGGCGCTAGTGTCCCGAATCTGAAGTTCGTTGCCAAAGTCGGGGGTGGTTCGGCGGCGCTGACAAGGCGCGACGACGAGGAATAGTTGTCGCTATTCCGAGGAGGAGCAACGTAGGCAGCGACGTCGAGACGCCCCCGAATTTGGTGACGAACTTCAGA
>JBGPOW010000123.1:0-12561 GCA_041488235.1 Binatia bacterium | reverse complement strand
GGCATCGCGCTCACCAGCGCGAGGACGCTCTCGAGGCGCGACCCGTCGCGCATGGTCGTCGGCGACAGGAGCCACGGCAGCGTTGCGATCCCTTCCGAAAGGAGGTTCGCGCCTTGGAGGCGCGCCCAGCGCCGGTGGAGCAAGAAATCGCGACGGACGGGCTCGGGTCGTGCAAAGGACATCGCGAGGACGAGGCGTCCCACGCGCTCCGGATGATGGATCGCAAGCTCCTGCGCGATCATGCCGCCCATCGAGACGCCGACCACGTGCGCGCGTGCGATGCCGAGCGCATCGAGGAGACCGACCGCGTCCTCCGCCATTGCGGCGACGGTCCACGGCGGCGACGGCGCGGCGCTGCGCCCGGCGCCGCGATTGTCGAACGCGATCACCCGGTAGCGCGCCGCGAACGCCTGTCGCTGCGCTGCCCAGGTCTCGAGGCTCGCGCCGAGGCCCATGATGAGCAAGAGCGGCGCGCCGCTCCCCTCTTCCTCGTAGTAGAGCTGCACTCCATTGACGTCGACGACCGGCACGATGCGGTCAGAGACGCTTCGCCATCTCGAGCGCCGACTGCCCCGAGGGATAGAAGCGGACGTAATGCGTGCGCACGGCGAAGCCGAGGCTCGCGTAGAGTCGGCGCGCGACGAGGTTCGTCGACGCGGTGCTGAGACGGAGCTCGCGCATGTTGGCGGCGCGCGCCCGCCGCTCGACCTCGATCACGAGACAGCGCCCGATGCCCTCGCGGCGGCGACCTTCGACGACGGCGACCGCGAGCAGCTCGCCGCCGAAGTGCAGCGTCAGCCGGCGCGGCGGCCGCGGGCCGAGGATCGCGAAGCCGACCGGTCGCCCCGGCGCCTCCTCGGCCAGGATCGTCTGCACGCCCGGGTTCGCGAGCCAGTCCGGCAGCACGCCGCTGTAATCGCCGTACCGGCTGAAGACCTCCTGCGAGAGGCCGCACACGAACTGGACATCCGAGCGACCGGCGTCGCGCAGCGCGATCGTCACCGCGACGCCTCCTCGAGGTAGCCGGGATTGGCAATGCGTAGCTTGTCGTCGACCGTCGTACGCAAATGGCGCAGCACGGCGGCGTGAAACGGCTCGTGATCGGCGTCGCCACCGCGGATGCGCGCGGCGAGATCGGCGTTCAATGCAACGACCGCGGCGCGGAGCGTCACGGGATCGGCCGGCGGCGCGTCGTCAGCGGGCGCTGCGGCGCCGGGCATGCAGAGGGCGCGGAGGCTCGTCCACTCCTCGCGCAGCTGTGCGTCGCCGTCACGCAGCTCGCGCTCGACGATCGCGAGCACGTTCGCCGCGACCCGCGCGTGAAATTGGCGGCGGCCCTCGAGCGCGGGAACGACGTGCCGCGCGACGAAGTCGCGCACGCCGGCGAGCAGCTCGAGGACGGTCGGACGGTCTTGCATCAGTCGATGAGCCTCATGAGCTCGTGCTCCACCTCAGCGGTCCGCCGTCCCAGACTCGCGAGCTCGAGACTCGGGACGCCGCCGTCGAGAAAGGTGCGCGCCTGGGCGATGCAGATCACCGCCCATTTCATGTTGCCGAAGAGCTCCCAGAAATGCACGGTCGCGGCGTCGACGCGTCCACCGCCTGCTTTCTCATAGGCGGCGAACAGCTCGTCGCGTTCGCCGATGCCGCCGACCGGCAGTGCGCTGCCGAAACGCCAAGCCTTGACGCACATCCAGCCGAGGTCCTCCATCGGATCGCCGCGATGCGCGAGCTCCCAATCGAGGATCGCGCGCACGCCGTCGGCGTCGAAGAGCACGTTGCCGATGCGAAAATCGCCGTGGACGAGCGTCTCGCGGCCGGGCGCCGGAACGTGGCTCTCGAGCCAGCGCAGCGCGAGCTCGATCACCGGGTGCGGCTCGGGCGCCAGCCCGCGATACAGCTGCTCGTAGCGTTCCACCTCCGTCAGGCCGGCGCTGCGGCCCGCGCGTGGCACGGCGAGAAAGTCGAGCCCGTGCGGCGTCGGCTCGATCGCGTGAATGCGGGCGAGGATCGCGCCGAGCTGCGACGTCATGACGGCGCGCGCGCGTTCGTACTCGGGATCGCGCAGCAAGCGGCGTGCGAGCGTCTCGCCGGCGACGTACTCCATGATGAAGAACCGTGCGCCGAGCGCCTCTGGATCGTCGCCGAGCCAGTACACCTCCGGCACCGGCACTCCACAGGCGCGCGCGGCGCGCAGGATTTGGAACTCCTGCGCGCGGTCGGAGTCGACGCTCGTCGGTCCGGGATCGCGGCGCAGGACGAGGCGGCGCGGTTGGGGCTCGCCCGTGAGCGTCGCCTCGAAGGCCCACGTCTCGCGCGACGCCCCACCGGGCAGCTGGCGGAGCCCGGCGACTGCGACCGGGCCGCCGGTCGCGCGCGTGAGATAGCTCGCGAGGCGCTCCGAGAGTTCGGCGGCGGTCACGGCGCCTGCATACGGGTCGCCTCGCGGGGAATCAAGAAACATTTGCGCCGCGGTAGGTGCTGTGGCAACAAATCCGGCGCACGCTTCCGCCGTGCGCAGGAGGACTCCCATGAAGCTGGTCGAAGGTAAGGTCGCGATCATCACCGGGTCGGGGCGCGGCATCGGGCGCGCGGTCGCCGAGCTCTTCGCGGCGCACGGCGCGCGCGTCGTCGTGAACGATCTGCAAGAGGGCGTCGCCGAGGAAGCAGTCGCCGCGATCCGCGCCGGAGGCGGCGAGGCGCTCGCCGTCGCTGGCTCGATCACCGATCCGAAATTTCCCGACCGCCTCGTGAAAGCGACCGTCGACCGCTTCGGCACCCTCGACGTGATCGTCAACAACGCCGGCTACACGCACGACGGCGTGATTCACAAGATGTCCGACGAGCAGTGGTACGCGATGATCGACGTCCATCTCACCGGGCCGTTCCGCTTGCTGCGCGCCGCCTCGCTCTACTGGCGCGACTGGGCGAAGGCGGAGATCGCCGACGGCAAGCAGGTCATGCGCAAGGTCGTGAACGTGTCGTCGACGTCCGGCGTCGCCGGCAACGCCGGCCAGGTGAACTACTCCGCCGGCAAGATGGGCATCGTCGGCGTCACGAAGACGCTCGCGCGCGAGTGGGGTCGTCTCAACATCAACGTCAACGCCGTCGCCTACGGCTTCATCGAGACGCGCCTCACGGCCGCGAAGGACCAGAGCGTGAAGGAGGAGGTCGACGGCCAACTCGTCGAGCTCGGGATCCCGGAGGAGATGCGCAAGCGCGCGAAGGCGATGATTCCGCTCGGGCGCGCGGGCAGTCCGGAGGAGGCGGCGGGGCCCGTCCTCTTCCTCGCGTCACCGCTCGCGGACTACGTGACGGGGCACGTCGTGCTCGTCACGGGCGGCAGCTACATGTGAAGTCCGCGGGCGCCACCTACGTCACGGTGGCACCGCCACGCGCAAAGTGTGACAGCCATCGTTCCGCGCGGACGGCGTTGCAGTGCGGCGCGTGGGCTCAATGAACGCACAGGACGGCGACCGCGCTGTGGGACCTCCTTGCGACGACGCGGGGTCGGCGAACAGTTAACGAAACTGCGCCGTTCTGGCGCGGAAAACCCCTGTCCACATTCGTCCGCATCTCGGCCAACGTGACCGTTTCTCCCCCAGAAAGAAAGAATCAACTGACAACGGTCATAGGGGATGCCGGCGCGGCGTGTTTCACTGCGCGCATGTCTCGATTCCCGATTGCGGATGCAGTGACCGTTTCCGCTGATTTTTGAGGCGACGACTGAGCGGCGTTTGTGGTGAACGCGCCGCGCACAAACCGAGCGGCCTGCGGGCCACTCATAGCAAGGAGGACTCGTTTAATGTCGCACATAGCTCGCTCTCTCGCCATTGCCGTCCTACTCCTAGTGACCACCGCCGCGTCCGCGCACGCGCAGGCGCAGAACGACCACCTCAAGTGCTACAAGGTGAAGGACGCGCTGAAACTCGCTGCCGTCGTCGACCTCAACTCACCGCAGTTCGGCCTGGAGGCTGGGTGCAAGGTTTCGAAAGCGAAGTTCTTCTGCGTTCCGGCGACGAAGACGGTGATCTCGGCCGTCGACAAGGCGACCGGTCTACCGATCACGCCGTTGCCTGTGAGCGGCCCCGATGCCGGCGACCGTATCTGTTACAAGGTGAAGTGCCCGATCGTGGTGCCGATACCCGATCAACAGGTGACGGACCAGTTCGGAACCAGAACGATCACAAAGTTCAAGGCGTCGTATCTCTGCACGCCGGCGGTTAAGGGTGCGACCTATTGCGGAGACGGGATTGCGAACGGAAGCGAGGAGTGTGACGGAACGAGCTTTGCGAACCCGGCAGTTTGCGGAGGGGGATGCCAGGCCGACTGCCGGTGCCGGTTCTTCGACAACGGCGACGGCACGGTGACTGACAACCAGACCGGGCTCCAGTGGGAGCAGAAGGACACGGCGTTCGGGAGTGGCGTGAATCTCGCCGATCCGCACGACGTGGACAATGAGTATACCTGGTCCAACTCGAGCGGGCCTCCGGACGGGCCAGCCTTCACCGATTTTCTCGGCAACCTGAACAACTGCACGAGCACCAACGGCACTGCGGTAACCAACGGGGGCTTTGCGGGCCACTGCGATTGGCGTCTCCCGACGAGCCAAGAGTTGGATACGATCCATGATATGACCCAGGGCTTTTGCAACGGAGGACCCCTCGGCCAGCCGTGCATCGATCCGATCTTCGGACCAACGGCCTGGCACCGCTATTGGTCGGATACTACGCAAGACGGCCAACCGGCAAACGCGTGGGGCGAGTACTTCGGCACCTGCTGCTACACCAACTCCCAAAAGATCAACCCCAACTACGTCCGGGCAGTGCGTACCGGTCCGTGATCGGGCATTATTATAATAGTAAGATGCACAAATAATCCCGCGCGTATTCACAGCGTCCACCGCTGAATGTTACGCACCAAGTCGGGGGAGCCACCGGGCTCCCCTCGCTTTTGCTCGTAAAGTCGGTGCGCTCGGGCGCAGAATTGCTGCCACGTCGCCGGGGCGACCGAGAGCCCCGATGATGTTACGTTACTGTATGCCAGAGAGCGATCTCCGCCGTCCCTCGCTGTCCGGACCCACGGTCGACTCGGACGGCCCCCTGATTTTTCGGGTGAAGCGGACACACTGACTGCTTGTGGACTCGGACACGTCGTCCAATTCACGGAGAGATATCGGCACCATATCTGCTGACCGTTCCCTGAATGAGATTCTGAGCCGCGCCGCGACTTCTCTCGTGCGCTTCGCGATCGACTCGAGCACGTCATCGCAGCGACTGCGCTGTCGAACGCCGGTTCCGCAGTCCGTGTTGTGGCGCGCCGCACCGCACGTCCGTTCAGTCGGTGTTGCGGCCGGCGGTGCACGGTCGGCGTGACCCCGCTATAGTCGGAGCCGATGCGCGGATTCATCTTGCAGCCGACCTATCGCGTGCAGAACGGGAAGCCGGAGGTGCACCTGTACGGCACGCGCGAGGACGGCGCGTCTTTTTGCGTCGTCGACGATCGGGTGCGGCCGTATTTCTTCGTGCCGGCGGCGCGTGCCACGGAGGTGCGGGCGCTCGGTGTCGATGTCTCGCCGACGGAGCTGCGGAGCTTCGATGGAGACGCCGTCGCGCGCGTCGAAACGGTACTTCCGGGCGACGTGCCGCCGCTCCGGCAGCGTCTCGCGGCTGCGGGCATCACGTGCTTCGAGGCTGATCTGCGATTCGCGTACCGGTATCTCATCGATCGCGGTCTGCGGGCGGCGATCGATATCGACGGCGACGCGACATCCAACGGCGGTACGGTCGACGGCGCCGCGCCGTCGCGGTTCGGCGAGATCGCCTACGTCTATCGCAACCCGACGCTCTCGCCGGCGCACTTCGTGCCGCAGCTGAAAGTGCTGTCACTCGACATCGAGACGGATCTGCGCGCGCGGCACCTGTACGCGATCGGGCTTGCCGGTCTCGGCGCGGATCGGGTGCTGATCGTCGGGCCGGGACCGCTGCGCGGCGCCGAGTGCTTCGCGACCGAGCGCGAGCTCTTGCTGCGGTTCTTCGAGCTTTTGCGCGAGCTCGACCCGGACGTTCTCACCGGCTGGAACGTCATCGACTTCGATTTGACGGTGCTGCGTGCGCTTTGCATCCAGCACGGCATACCGTTTCGCCTCGGCCGCAGCGCCGACGAGACGCTCATCCAGCGCGATCAGGGCTTCACCCGCGACCCGCGCGCAATCGCGCCCGGGCGCCAGGTGTTGGATGCGCTCGCCCTGACCCGCAGTGCCTTCATCCGTCTCGACGACTACAAGCTCGAGACCGCGGCGCAGGCGTTTCTCGGACGCGGCAAGCTCATCACGGGCGAGGGGCGCGGCCACGAAATCGAGGACGCGTTCCGTCACGATCGCCAGCGTCTCGTCGATTACAACCAGCGCGACGCCGAGCTCGTCCTCGAGATCCTCGCTGCCCGCCGCCTCGTCGAGCTGGCGGTGTCGCGCAGCCTCCTCACCGGCATGCAGCTCGACCGCGTCGGCGCGAGCATCGCGTCCGTCGACTTCCTCTACCTGCACGAGCTGCGCCGGCGCGGCTACGTCGCGCCGTCCGTCGGCGGCGACTACGCGGGAGCAGAGGTCGCGGGCGGGGCCGTGCTCGACTCGGCGCCCGGCCTCTTTCGCAACATCCTCGTCTTCGACTTCAAGAGCCTCTACCCGAGCATCATCCGGACGTTCAACATCGATCCGTTGACGTACGTGCCGCCCGAGCGGCGCGACGGTGCAGCCGATCTCATCCACACACCGGGCGGCGCGGCGTTTCGTCGCGAGCCGGGGATCTTGCCGGATCTCGTGGCGCACCTCTGGCGCGAGCGCGATGCCGCGCGGACCAGCGCCGATGCGCTCGGTGCGCATGCGATCAAGATTCTCATGAACTCGCTCTACGGCGTACTCGCGGCGACCTCGTGCCGCTTCTTCTCGCCGGCGATCGCCAACGCCATCACGCACACCGGCCAGTACCTGATCCACCTCGCCGCCGACGAGGTCCGGCGCTTGGGTTTCGCCGTCATTTACGGCGACACCGACTCGCTCTTCGTCGACGTCGCGGCCGACGACGAGACGCAGGCGCTGCGCCGCGCCGAGGAGATCCGCGTCGCGGTGAGCGCGGCGCTCGTGCGCCGCCTGCGTGAGGAGTTCGGGCTCGAGAGCTTTCTCGAGCTCGAGTTCGAGAAGTGTTACCGGCGTTTCTTCATGCCGGAGGTGCGGAGCGGCGCCGGCGGCAGCAAGAAGCGCTACGCCGGCCTCGTCACCGGCGCGACCGAGGTCGTCGAGTTCGTCGGCCTCGAGGCGGTGCGGCGCGACTGGACGCCACTGGCAAAGCGGTTCCAGCGCGAGCTCCTCGATCGCGTCTTCCACGACCGGCCGGTCGAGGAGTTCATTCGCGAGTTCCTCGCCGACTTGCGCGACGGGCGCCTCGATGCGCTCTTGAGCTACAAGAAGGCAGTGCGCAAGCGTCTCGCCGAGTACACACGCACGACCCCCGCGCACGTGAAGGCGGCGCGCAAGCAGCCGGGACCGCAGCAGCGCATCGTCGAGTACGTGATGACGACGGCGGGCCCGGAGCCGGTCGACGCGCGGCAAGGGGCGTTGGATTACGGCCACTACGTCGACAAGCAGATCGAGCCGATTGCCGATGCGGTGCTGCGCTTTCTCTCCATCCACTTCGGCGACGTGATCGGACGCGCGCGGCAGCTCGAGCTGCTCTGACGCGCCGAGGAGCACCCATGCGAACACTCGACGGCGAGCAACTTCTGGTACGCATCTTCATCGGCGAGTCGGACCAGTGGCGCCATCAGCCGCTGTCGCGCGCACTCGTGGAGCGTCTGCGGCGCGAGGGCTTCGCGGGCGCGACGGTCTTTCACGGCGTCGCCGGCTTCGGCGCCCACAGCGTCCTCCACACCTCGGCGATTCTGCGCCTCTCGACCGACTTGCCGGTGCTGATCGAGATCGTCGACAGCGACGAGCACGTGGAGCGGCTGATCCCAATTCTCGACGAGATGGTGAGCGAAGGGCTCGTCACCGTCGAGAAGGTACGGGTGCTCAAGTACTCGCCGGGAAAGCGGACGGCCGCCGACGCATGACCGCGGACGATCGCCGCACGCAGTCGGGATCCAGCGCATCGCCGGACGCTCGCCGCGTGTCGCCGAACGACGCGACGTCGTGGGAGGAGCCGCTGCCGACGCTCACCGGTCGCGCCTGGGCGTTCGGCACCGTCCTCACGCTCGCCGACGTCCTGCCGCCGCGATTTGCCGCACTGACGGCAGCGGAGGCCCGTCGTCACGTGCTCGCCGACATCGATCCGCGATGGGCGGCGCAGGTCACCACCGGCGACGTGATTTGCGTCGAGGAGCTGTACGCCAGTGACCACGGCGCCCGCGCGCTGCTCGCGCTCGCCCAGACGGGTATCGCGGCGCTCATCGCGCATCGCTATGCCGACGGCGTCGAGGCGGCCGCGCTCGCGGCCGGCATCGTGCCGGTCACTCTCGACGCGCCGGCCTTCATTCATACCGGCGACCGGGTGCGCGTCGATCTCGAGGCGGCGAAGATCGTGAACCTCTCGAGCGGCGACCGCGCCGGCATCCGCAACCTCGACGAGGCGCGGCGCGCCGCCGTGCACGCGATGCTGCGGACGCGTGGCGCCGGTTGATGCGCGTGCGCTCCGGACTCCCGAGTCACCGCAGACCCGCCTCTCGCCGCGCACGACCGGTCCCCGCGACGGAGGAGACGCTCCGTACGCTGCCCGTCCTCGACGCGGCGTTCTTCGCGCGCCCCACGTTGCGCGTCGCCCGCGCGCTCCTCGGCAAGGTGCTCGTGCACCGCAGCGCCGCGGGCACGACGGCGGGACGCATCGTCGAGGTGGAGGCGTATCGCGGCCCCGCCGATCGCGCGGCGCACACCGCCGGCGGCCGGCGCACAGCGCGAAACGAGGTGATGTGGGGGCCCGGCGGCCGTCTCTACGTCTATTTCACGTACGGCATGCACTACTGCTGCAACGTCGTGACTCGCGGTGCCGGCGAGCCCGAGGCCGTTCTGTTGCGCGCGCTGGAGCCGCTTTCCGGGGTGCCGTTGATGCGCGCTCGCCGCGGGATCGAGGGCGGTGCCGATGCGGGGCTCTGTCGCGGTCCGGGCAATCTCTGCCGCGCAATGGGCATCGACCGAGCGCTGAACGACGCCGACCTGAGGCGTTCCGCAGTCGTCCTCCTCGACGCGCCGTCCGCACCGCCGCGGCAGGTCGCGCGCTCGCCGCGGATCGGCGTGGCGTACGCCGGGGCCGACGCGGCGCTGCCCTGGAGGTTCTACGCGCGCGACTCGCCCGCGGTCTCGCGCCCTCCGGCGGCGGGCGCACGACGGGTCATGTCTTCCGACGCTGCAGCCCGCTCACCATCCCGGTGACGGTGTCCGCGGAGTCGCGCTCGAGATCGACGCCGGTCGTCTCGAGGAAGCGCGCCACCATCATGTAGTAGCCGATCGTCAGCACCGCCTCGCAGACCTCACGGTCGGAGAACTGCGCGCGCATGGCAGCGAGCGTCGCGTCACTCGCCCGCGGGGCCGCGAGCAGCTCATCCGTGAGGCGTAGCAGCGCCTGTTCGCGCGCACCGAAGGACGGCGCCGCGGGCGTGTCGGCGGCAGCGGCCGTGATCTCCTCGTCGGTCGCCCCCGTGGCGCGGGCGATCGGAACGTGCTGCTGCCATTCATAGGGCGCCGGCGAGCGCGCACCGACACGGAGGATCACGAGCTCGCGCAGGCGCGGGTCGAGCATGGCGTCGCCGAGGATCGCCGAACCGAGGCGGCCGAACCCGCGGATGAACGTGTCGACGTGCGCGAGCATCCGGAAGATGTTGAGCCGCGGCAGCTTCGCGACGAGATCCCGAACCTCCTCCGGCGCGGTGGCGAGATCACGGTACGGTATGCGAGCCACAGGTCCTCCAGTCTTGTTCGCGGCGCCGGAGCTGTCGATGGTGCCGCGCACCCGCTCAGGTGCGTGCCGCCTCGAGTGCCGCCAGCGCATGCGCCTTCGCCCACCGATAGTCCGCCTTGCCGCTCGGGCTGCGCTGCACCTGATCGACGAAGAAGATTTCCTTCGGCAGCTTGTAGCGCGCGATGCGCTGCGCGGCGAACGCACGCAGCTCGTCGGGCGCGACGCTTGTACCCTCACGCAGCTGCACGATCGCGTTCACTTGCTGGCCCCAGCGCTCGTTCGGCGTCCCGACGACGACCGCGTCGTACACGAGCGGATGCGTCTTCAGCGCCTGCTCGACCTCCTCGGGGTACACTTTCTCGCCGCCCGTATTGATCGAGACCGAGCCCCGGCCGAGCACCGTGATCGCCCCGTCGGCGGCGACCGTCGCGTGATCGCCCGGAACGGCAAAGCGGGTGCCGTCGATCACCGGAAACGTCTGCTCGGTCTTCTGCGGATCGCGATAGTAGCCGAGCGGCACGTGGCCGACGCGCGCCAGCCATCCCTGTTCCGGCGCCCCCGGGTCGAGCCGGCCGGTGAGGTCGTGCTTCAACACCACCGTCTCGTCGTTCATGCGGAAGCTTCCCGACGACGCCTTCTGGCCTGCGGTCGTGACCTGCTGGCCGTGACCGCCGGTCTCGGACGCGCCGAAGCCGTCGATGAGCAGGATGTGCGGCAACTGTTGCAGGAGTCCCTCTTTCAATGCCGGCGTCAGGATCGCGCCGCCGGAGAGAATGAAACGAAAGTCGGGCAGCGTCCGCGGCCGGCGCTCGAGCTCGTCGAGGAGCGGCCGCCCGAAGGCATCGCCGACGATGCAGAGGAAGTTCACGCGCTCGCGCGCGATCGTGTCCCACACGTCGGCGGCGTCGAGGCGATCGGGCTGCGCCTGAATGACGACGGTGCCACCCTGATGGAGCGTATTGAACGCGACCCAATGCGCGGCCCCGTGCATGAAGGGCGGTGCGGGCAACGTGCGGAGACTCCCCGCTTTCGCTTGCTCCGCCATCGCCGCGACCGATCGCACGCGGTCGCCGCCGGGATTGTGGCCGCCGAGCGCGCCGAAAAAGATGTCCTCTTGCCGCCAGAGGACGCCTTTCGGCATCCCGGTCGTACCGCCGGTATAGAGAATGTAGAGGTCGTCGGGCGAACACGCGACGTCGGCGCGCGAAGGATCGGCGGCGGCGAGCGCCTCCTCGTAGTCGACGGCGCCGGGGAGGCGCGCGTTGCCCGACTCGTCGGCGACTTGCAGCAGCGTCGTGAGGCGCGGCAGGCGCGGCAGGATGTTCGCGAGGATCGCGGCGAAGCGCGCGTGGTAGACGAGCGCCGTCGCCTCGGCGTTCTCGAGGAGGTAGAGCAGCTCGTCCTCGACGTAGCGATAGTTGACGTTGAACGGGGCGACGCGCGCTTTGTACGCGCCCAGCATTCCCTCGAGGTACTCGTTGCCGTTGTGGAGATAGAGGCCGAGGTGATCCTGGCCCGACTCCCAGTTGCGGAGCGCGCCACGCTCGACTCGGCAGCCGAGGCCGCGCGCACGCAGGTAGTTCGCGAGGCGGCGCGTGCGGTCGGTGAACGTGCGCCAGGTGATGCGGCGATCGCGAAAGACGATGCACTCGCGATCGGGAATCTGCTCCGCGATCGCTTCTTGGATCGCCGCGAGGTTGAAGCCCATGTCCTGCGTTCCCGCGCCGGGGTCGTGGAGCCGTTCGGCGCTCATGGCTTGCGCGGCCGTGCGCCGTAGTCGCCGAAGGGCCCGTCGCGCACCGTCAGCGCCGCCTTCACGCCGCGCTCGAGCGCGTCGGTACGCCAGGCGATGCCCTCGGGCGTGTGCCGCGCGACGCCGTCGAGCAGCGTCCCAAGGAGCTGGGTCGAGGCGAGGCCCATGTTCTCGTACGCCTGGTTCACGAGCAGCTTCATCATCGCGAGCTGGTTCGGCGGCAGCTGCGCCATCCGCTGCGCGAGCGCGTCGACCTCGGCGTCGAGCGCCGCCGCCGGCACCGCCTTGCCGACGAGACCGATCGCCGCCGCCTCGTGACCCGAGACCGAGTCGCCGGTAAGGAGGAGCCGCTTCGCGCGCTCCATACCGACGCGGTAGACCCACATCGCCGTCGTCGGCGAGCCCCACACCCGCGCCGGTGGGTAGCCGATCTGCGCATCCTCGGCGGCGACGATGAGGTCGGAGCAGAGCGCGAGATCGGTGCCGCCGCCGACGCACCACCCGTGAACTTTCGCGATCACGGGCTTGCGACTCCGCCACAGCGACATGAAGCAGGTGACGTTCTCCGACATCCACGCGAGGTCGCGCATCGGGTCCCATACGGTCGTCGCCGCGTCTGCTTCCGCTTCGACGCGCGTCCCCCACTCGAGATCGTACCCCGCACAGAACGCCCTGCCGGCGCCGGCGAGGACGATGACACTCGCGTCGCTCGTCGCGTTCGCGTCCGCAACGGCCGCGGCGAGCTCGCGCGGCATCTCGCGGTTGATCGCGTTCAGGCGCTCCGGCCGCACCAGCGTGAGGCGCGCGAGAGGGCCGTCGAACGTGAGGGACAACGTGCTGTAGGGCATCGGCGTGGCCTGCGGC
>JBGPOW010000122.1:0-12680 GCA_041488235.1 Binatia bacterium | reverse complement strand
CGGGGCCCCTGGGGCCTCCGGCGCGGGGGCGGGCGCCGGGCGCCCTGCGCCGGTCGGCCCCTCGCTGCGCATCCGGTGGTTGTCCGTGGGCTCGCGCGCGCCGCCCCCTCCCGCTGGGCGCGCGACGTCGCTCCCCGCTATAGCCGCGCGCGCCCTTCGTCGGCAAGCACGAAGTCGATCTGCTTGCGCTCGATCGACACGGTGGCGACGCGAACCCGTACCGGGTCGCCGACGCGGAAGATCCGGCCGCGTCGCCGGCCGCGCAAGAGGTGTTGCTCCTCGACGAGCTCGTAGCGGTCGTCGGTGAGCGTCGCGACGTGTACCAGTCCATCGACGAACCAGCTCTCGAGCTCGACGAAGAGCCCGAACGGGACGACCCCGGAGACGAAGCCGTCGTACGTCTCGCCGATCTTGTCCTGCATGAACTGCACCTTCTTCAGCTGCACCACCTCGCGCTCGGCCTCCATTGCGACGCGCTCGCGCTGCGAGCTCGCGTTGCAGATGTCGGGAAGCTCGCCGGCGATCGCCGCGATCGCGCGCTCGTCGTGCGCCAGGTGCGCGGCGAGGAGGCGGTGGAGGACGAGGTCGGGATAGCGGCGGATCGGCGACGTGAAGTGCGTGTAGCAATCGGCGGCGAGCCCGAAGTGACCGACGTTCAGCGGCGCGTAGCGCGCCTGCTTCATCGAGCGCAGCAGCACGGTATTGATCAGTCGCTCCTCCGGCCGGCCGGCGACGCGCGCGAGTGCATGTTGAAAGGTCTGCGGGCGCACGGTACCGCGTTGGCGCTCGAGACGGACGCCGAACCCTTCGAGGAAGCGGCCGAGCTCCTCGAGCGCATCGTCGTCGGGCGGCTCGTGGATACGGTAGGGCAGCGGCACCCGCGCCGCCGTGAGATAGGACGCGACCGCCTCGTTCGCCGCGAGCATGAAGCTCTCGATCAGGCGATGCGCGACGTTGCGCTCCGCCTTGACGATGTTCTCCGGGCGGCCGCGCAGGTCGAGGATGATCTCGGCTTCCGGCAGGTCGAAATCGATCGAGCCGCGCGCGCGCCGGCGCGCTGCCATCGCGTCGGCGAGCGCCGCCATGCGCTCGAGGTCGTCGACGAGCGCGGCGTGGCGGCGCCGCGTCGGGAGATCGCCGTCGGCGACGATCTGCCGCACCTCGGTGTAGGTGAGGCGCGCGCGGCTGCGCATCACGCCGGGAAAGAAGGCGGCGCCGCGGACCTTGCCCTGTGCGTCGCAGTCGAGGAGTACCGCTTGCACCAGACGATCGACGTCGGGGTTCAAGCTGCAGAGACCGTTCGAGAGCGCTTCCGGCAGCATCGGGATCACGCGATCGGGGAAGTAGACGCTGGTGCCGCGGGCGCGCGCCTCGGCATCGAGCGCGCCGCCGCGCGGCACGTACGCGGCCACGTCGGCGATCGCGACGAGGAGGCGTGTGCCGCCGCTCGGGCCGTCGAGAATGGCGACGGCGTCGTCGAAGTCGCGGGCGTTCTCGCCGTCGATCGTGACGAGCGGAATCTCGCGCAGGTCGATGCGCTCGCGCTGCACGACCGACGCGTGCCATGGACGCGGCGCCCGCGCAGGCTCCGGCAAGGTCGCCTCCAGCGCCGGACACTCGACCGTGCGCGGGAGCCGTTCCGCCTCGCGCAGCACCGGCTCCGGGAAGGTGAGCGGCAGGTCGTGGGCGTGAATGATGGCGTCGGTCTCGACGCGCGGATCGTCGGCGGGACCGAGGACGGAGTCGACGCGCGCCTCGATGTCCTCGTACGCTCCTGGATAACGGGTGATCGCGGCGATCACCATGTCGCCGTCGCGCGCCGATCCGGCCTCGACCAGCCGGACGCGGTAGAGCACGCGCGGCTCCTGCGGGATCAGATACGCGCCGGTCCGGCCGTGGCGCACGACGCCGAGAAGGCGCGTCGTCCGGCGCTCGAGGACCTGGACGATGCGGCCGTTTGCGCGCTCCAGCCGGCCGCGACGCCGCCGCTCGACGGACGCGAGGACCTTGTCGCCGTGCATCGCGGGACGCAGCGCGGCGCCCGGCACGTAGAGATCGGGCTCGGGCGGCGTTCCCGCAGCCGGCGGCGCCGAGATGAGGAAGGCGTAGCCGTCGCGATGGACCTGGAGCTCGCCGGCGCGGAGATGCCCGCGTGCCGCGAGCGTGAAGCGGCCGGCACGCGGCTCGACGACGGTGCCCTCGGCGACGAGTCCTGCAAGGGCGGCCGCGACCGCGCGCCGCTCGCCGCGTGCGAGATGCGCCCGTGCGACGATCGTGTCGGCGTCGAGGAGATCACGACCGCCCGCGGCGAGCGCGCCGACGATCCGCTCGGCGAGCGACGCCTCGGTCGCGTCGCGCGGCGCGAGTCGTGGCGGCTCGCCGTCGCCGAGGTCGCGCGGCGCCGAGTGCCCTGGGACGCCCGTGGCAGGGTGACGCTGGTCGCCGCGACGGCTGCGTCGCCGCTGGCGTTCGGGAGGAGCGACATCGGCGGCGCGGTGGTGACGGCGCTGCGGTCCGGGCGCGTCGGCAGAGGCCTCGGCGACACGACGGCGACGACGGCCGCGCCGCTCGGGGGCCACGGCCGCGGCATCGTGACGACGGCGGCGCGCGTGCGACGTCGGTCGGGAGGGCGAGCGCGGTGGACGGGAGCGGCGGATTGCTCACTCCGCCGGAGACTGGATCGTCGCCGGCGTTACTCGGTACCGGTCAGGTACGTGTAGCCCTCGAGCGCTTCCTCGTAGCGGCGCATCAGACGCCCCGACTCCGCCATCGTGAGGCGCTTGTCGCGGAGCGCCGCCTCGACGGCGCGGCGCACGCGCGAAACGAGGTCGGTCTTCGAGTACTGCACGTAGGACAGCACCTCGGAGACGGAGTCGCCCTCGACGACGTGCTCGACGCGGTAGTCGTCGCCGTCGAGGCGCACGTGCACGGCGTCGGTGTCGCCGAAGAGATTATGGAGGTCGCCGAGGATCTCCTGGTACGCGCCGACGAGGAAGCTGCCGATGTAGTACGGCTCGCCGTTCAGCGAGTGCAGCTCGAGAAAGTGCTTGACGTCCCTCAAGTCGATGAACTCGTCCATCTTGCCGTCGCTGTCGCAGGTGAGGTCGGCGAGGACGGCGCGGCGGGACGGCGCGCGATTCAAGCGATGGATCGGCACCGTCGGGAACAGCTGGCGGACGGCCCAGTGGTCGGGCATCGATTGGAAGATCGAGAAGTTGCAGTAGTAGGTGTCGGAGAGCTGGCGCTCGAGGCCCTCGAGCTCGTCGGGGACGTACGGCAGGTCGCGGACGATCTTCAAAATTTTCTCACACGTCGCCCAGAAGAGTTGCTCGACGCGGGCCCGCGCTTTCAGATCGAGGTAGCCGAGGGTGAAGGCGCTGATCGCCTCTTCCTTGATCTGCAGCGCGTCGTGGTACGCCTCCTGAAAGTTCTTGCGCGAGATACCGGCGTAGGTCTCGTAGAGCTGCTTGATGACCGGGTGCTCGCCGGGGCCGAGCGTCGCCGGCACCTGGCCGACGATGATCTCGTTCGTGCCGAGCACGTTGAAGATGAGCACCGAGTGATGCGCGACGAGCGCGCGCCCTGACTCCGTGACGATGTCGGGATGCGGCACGTTCTTGGCGTTGCACGCCTCGGCGATCTCGCTCACGACGTCGGCGGCATACTCCTGCAACGTGTAGTTCATCGACGAGTGGAAGTTGCTCTGGCTGCCGTCGTAATCGACGCCGAGACCGCCGCCGCAGTCGAGGAAGCGCATGTTGGCGCCGAGGAGGTGGAGCTCGACGAAGATGCGGCTCGACTCGCGGAGCGCGTCCTTCACGGCGCGAATGTTGGTGATCTGCGACCCGATGTGGAAGTGGAGGAGCTGCAAGCAGTCGAGCATCTCCTCGCCGCGCAGGCGGTCGACCGTGGCGACGATCTCCGCGGTCGTGAGGCCGAACTTGGAGCGGTCGCCGGTCGAGTCGACCCACTTGCCGGCGCCTTTCGTCGAGAGCCGGGCGCGAACGCCGATGACCGGGCGGATCTCGAGCTCACGCGACGTGCGCAGGATGGTCTCGAGCTCGCCGATCTGGTCGACGACGATGATCACCTGCCGGCCGAGCTTCTGCGCGAGCAGCGCCGTCTCGATGTACGCGCGGTCTTTGTACCCGTTGCAGAGGATCAGCGCCTCGGGATTGTCCTGCAGCGCCAGCGCCACCAGCAGCTCCGGCTTCGAGCCCGCCTCGATGCCGAGGTTGTAGGGACGCCCGTACTCGATGAGCTCCTCGACGACGTGGCGCTGCTGGTTCACCTTGATCGGGTACACGCCGCGATACGTGCCGTGGTAGTCGTTCTCCGCGATCGCCTGCTGGAACGAGCCGCACAGCTGCTGGACGCGCGTCTTGAGGATGTCGGAGAAGCGGATCAGCAGCGGCAGGTTGAGCCCGCGGTTGCGCAGATCGTCGACGAGCTCTTTCAGATCGATGCGCGTCGATCCCGCGCCGCCGGGGGTTACCTCGATGTGCCCGGCCTCGTTGATGCTGAAGAAGTCGCGGCCCCAGCCGTTGACGTTGTAGAGCTCGATCGAGTCGTCGATCGTCCACGCGCGAAGCTCTTTCTGAGCGACGACTTTCTGCAACCTGGCCGAAGCCTCCTTCTTCTTGATGAATCTCGACAAGTACCCCGCGCCGCTCACGAAGTCTAGGTCGAAGCGGAGCAAGATCATCGCATTGACCGCGTCGGCGAACCCAGCCTAAGAGAACCGTCATGGACCGCGTTCTCCTCGCAAGTCACTCGATCAGCGACGTGCTGATGCGTGACCTGCAACGCGACAACCCGTGGTGGAGTGGGGAGCCGACGATGCCGCTCCCGCCAGTCGAGCGCGACCTCGTACGGGTCATCCGGAAGCGTCTCCGCCTCGGACTTGCACCCATCATCGTCGTGCGGGGTCCGCGGCAGGTCGGTAAGACGACGGCGCAATTGCAAGTGATCAACAGACTGCTGTCAGAGGGTGTCGAGCCGCGCCGAATCTTCCGCGTGCAGTGCGACGACTTGCCCGAGCTGATGCGTCTCCATGAGCCAGTACTACGCCTGATGGACTGGTATGAAGCCGCCATCTTGAAGGAGACACTCAATACCGCCGCCCACGCCGGCCGACCGGCGTTTCTGTTCCTCGACGAGGTCCAAAATCTGACGGATTGGGACGTCCAGCTGAAGCATCTCGTCGACAACTCGACGCTCCAATCCGTGATCACGGGTAGCTCCGCGCTTCGTATCGAACGCGGGCGCGACAGTCTCGCCGGCCGCATCAACACCATCGAGGTCGGCACGTTGTCGCTGGCGGAGATCGCGGCCATCCGCTTTCACGAGACTCTCGACACTCCCTTGCGAGAAAACGGCCTCGAGGCGCTCGTCAGAAAGGACTTCTGGGTCGAGTTGAGGGAGCTGGGTCGCAGTCGCTCGGAGATGCGAAACCGTGCGTTCGGTGCTTTTTCGGAACGCGGCGGCTATCCTTTCGTGCACGCGCATCCAGACGCTCCCTGGTCTGACGTCGCCGACCAACTGAACGAGACAGTGATCAGGCGCGTCATCCAGCACGATCTCAGGACGGGCGATCGTGGTCGGAAGCGCGATCCGGCTCTTCTCGAAGAGCTGTTCCGGCTCGCGTGCCGCTATGCAGGGCAGTCACCGGGGGTCGATCTCTTCGCACGTGAGGCGCAGCGCGCTCTGAGCGCCAACGTCGGCGTACAGCGGGTCCGCCACTACCTCGACTTCCTCAATGCAACATTGCTGCTTCGCCTCGTGCAACCGTTGGAAATCAGACTCAAGAAACGCCGCGGCGCCGCGAAGATTTGCTTAGCGGATCACGGGCTCCGTGCAAGCTGGCTTCAAGAGGAGGTGCCGTTGGCTCCAGAGAGATTGGCGGAGCTGCCGCATCTCGCGGATCTCGCCGGGCGAATCGCGGAGAGTGTGACGGGGGCATTCCTCTGCACTATCGGCGGTCTCGACGTCGCCCATTTTCCAGAGCGTCCGACTGAACCCGAGGTGGATTTTGTGCTCACGCTCGGCGCGACGCGGATCCCTCTGGAAGTGAAGTACCGCCGTTACGTCAACGCGATGGCCGACACCGAAGGGTTGCGAAGCTTTCTCGAAAAGACCGCGTACAACGCGCCTTTTGGGTTACTCGTGACGGAGGATGACGGAGTACGTGTCGATGACCCGCGAATCGTCGCGCTGCCGCTCAGTTCTTTCCTGATGCTGCGCTGACGCTACTCGAGGCGCGCGAGCACCTCGCCGGACTCTACGGCTTGGCCGGGCTTCACGAGCACTTCCTTCACGACGCCGGATCCCGCCGACTTGATCTCGTTCTCCATCTTCATCGCCTCGACGACGAGGATCCCCTGATCCTTCTCGACCGCGTCGCCGGCGGAAACGAGGACGGTGACGATCTTCCCCGGCATCATCGCGCGGATCTCCTGCGGGCCCTCGACGACGTCGGCCTCGAGAGCGACGCCGCCGTGGCGGAGCGTGTCGACGAGCGTCAGCTCGACGGTGCGGCCGTCGATGTCGACGCGGTAGCGGTCGCCGTCGCTGCGGACGTCGCAGGCGACGGAGCGCTGATCGATGAGGAGCGAGAACGACCCCGGCCGGAGCGCGCGCGCGTCGACGACGTGCTCGACGCGGTCGATCGTAACCCGGTACGCGTGCGGACCGACCTCGACGACCTGCACGTCGCGCGTGGCGCCGCCGATCCGCGCCGCGAGCATCAGGGGGTCGCGCGCGCTAGCCACGCAGCGCCTCGCGTCGGGCGTTGTCGCGCCAGGCGTTGCGCGCTTGCGCAGGTCCGCGAGCGACGGTCACGTGCTGGCGCTCGACGAGCGCGACCGCGGCGGCGATGATCGCGGTCGCGTCGGGATCGCCGCCGTCGGGTGCGGCGGGGAGTCCCTTGTACTCCTGCGGCACGAAGCTCGTGTCGTAGTTGCCGCTGCGGAAGCGCGGGTGCTGGAGCGCCCAGCGGTGGAACGCGACGTTCGTCGTCGGGCCCTGAATGCGGTACTCGGCGAGCGCGCGCAGCATGCGGCGGATCGCCTCGTCGCGGTCGGCCCCCCAGGCGACGAGCTTCGAGATCATCGGATCGTAGTGCACCGTCACCTCGGCGCCCTCGTAGACGCTCGAGTCGTCGCGGATGCCGATGCCCGACGGGACGCGCAGCAGCGAGATCTTCCCGGGCGACGGGAAGAACGTGACCGGATCCTCGGCGTAGATCCGGCACTCGATCGCGTGGCCGCGCTGGTGAATGTCTTCCTGCTTCCACGGGAGCGGCTCGCCGCCGGCGATGCGCAATTGCGCCTGCACGAGATCGATGCCCGTCACCATCTCGGTGATCGGGTGCTCGACCTGGATGCGGGTGTTCATCTCGAGGAAGTAGAAGTTCTTGTCGGCGCCGACCATGAACTCGACGGTACCGGCGCCGACGTAGCCGACGCTCGCCGCCGCCTTGACGGCGACGTCGCCCATCGCGTGCCGGATGCGATCGTCGATGAAGGGCGACGGCGACTCCTCGATCACCTTCTGGTGGCGGCGCTGCACCGAGCACTCGCGCTCGAAGACGTGGACGGTGTGGCCGTGGCTGTCGGCGAGCACCTGCACCTCGACGTGATGCGGCCCGAGGACGAACTTCTCGAGGTAGAGCCGGTCGTCGCCGAAGGACGACTTCGCCTCCGAGCGCACCGCGCGCAGCGCCGACGCGAGGTCTTCCTTGCGCGCGATCATGCGCATGCCCTTGCCGCCGCCGCCCGCGGACGCCTTGAGCATGACGGGGAAGCCGATGCGCGCCGCCTCGGCCATGACCTCGTCGTCGGCGAGCGTGTCCTTCGAGCCCGGGACAACCGGAACCCCCGCCGCGATCATGCGCTTGCGCGCCTCGACCTTGTCGCCCATGGCGATGATCGCGTCGGGTGGCGGGCCGACGAACGTGATGCCTTCCTGCGCGCAGCGGCGTGCGAAGGCGGCGTTCTCGGCGAGGAAGCCGTAGCCGGGATGGATCGCGTCGGCGCCGCTCGCGCGTGCGGCGGCGAGGATGTTGTCGACGACGAGATAGCTCTGCGCCGACGGTGCGGGACCGACCGGGTACGCGTAGTCGGCGACTTGCACGTGCAGCGCGGTCCGGTCGGGCTCCGAATAGACGGCGACGCTTTCGATCCCGAGCTCGCGGCAGGCGCGCGCGACGCGGACGGCGATCTCGCCGCGATTGGCGATCAGAACGCGGCGGAGCGGCTTCGGCGTGGGCATCGGTGCGACGTGTCTCGTCAGCGCGGTCAGCGGGTCAGCGGGGTCATAGCGGAATGTTCCCGTGCTTCTTCGGGGGGTTCTTGTCGCGCTTGTTTTGCAAGATCTCGAGCGACCGTATCAGGCGCGGCCGCGTCTCCTCGGGGGCGATGATCTCGTCGATGTAGCCGAGCTCGGCGGCCATGAAGGGGTTGGCGAACGTCTTCCGGTAGTCGGCGACCAGGCGCTCGCGCTCACCGTTGCCGCCGGCGCTCTCGATCTCGCCGCGGAAGATGATGTTGACCGCGCCCTCGGGACCCATGACGGCGATCTCGCCCGTCGGGTAGACGAAGTTGATGTCGCCGCGGATGTGCTTCGACGACATGACGACGTACGCGCCGCCGTAGGCCTTGCGGGTGATGATCGTGATCTTCGGCACCGTCGCCTCGCAGAACGCGTAGAGCAGCTTGGCGCCGTGCTTGATGATGCCGCCGTACTCCTGGTTGACGCCGGGAAGGAAGCCGGGGACGTCGACGAAGGTGACGATCGGGATGTTGAAACAGTCGCAGAAGCGGACGAAGCGCGCCGCCTTGATCGACGCGTCGATGTCGAGACAGCCGGCGAGGAATGCCGGCTGGTTGGCGACGATGCCGACCGACCGCCCGCCGAGGCGCGCGAAGCCGACGAGCATGTTGCGCGCGAACTCGCGCTGCACCTCGAAGAAGAGGCGGTCGTCGACGACGGCGCGGATGATCTCCGACATGTCGTACGGCTTGTTCGGGTTGTCGGGAACGATCGTCTTCAGCGCCGCGTCGCAGCGGTCGGCCGGATCCTGCGTCGGCACGAACGGCGGGTCTTCCAGGTTGTTGCTCGGGAGGTACGAGAGCAGCTCGCGGATCATGCGCAGGCAATCGCGGCCGTTCTCGGCGAGGAAGTGCGCGACGCCGCTCTTGGTGTTGTGGGTGACGGCGCCGCCGAGGTCTTCCTTGGTCACGTCCTCGTGCGTCACCGTCTTGATGACGTCGGGGCCGGTGATGAACATGTGGCTGATCTTCTTCGCCATGAAGATGAAGTCGGTCATCGCCGGCGAGTACACGGCGCCGCCCGCGCACGGGCCGAGGATCGCGGAGATCTGCGGAATCACGCCCGACGCCATGACGTTCCGCTGGAAGATGTCGGCGTAGCCGGCGAGGCTGACGACGCCCTCTTGGATGCGCGCCCCCCCAGAGTCGTTGATGCCGATCACCGGCGCGCCGGTCTTCATCGCGAGGTCCATGACTTTGCAGACCTTCTCCGCGAACGCGCCCGAGAGGCTGCCGCCGAAGACGGTGAAGTCCTGCGAGAAGACGAAGACCGTGCGGCCGTCGATCGTGCCGTACCCGGTGATGACGCCGTCGCCGGGAATCTTCTTGTCCGCCATGTCGAAGTCGGAGCAGCGGTGGGTCTTGAATTTGTCGGTCTCGACGAAGCTGCCGCGGTCGAGGAGGAGGTGGACCCGCTCGCGGGCCGTCAACTTCCCCGCCTCGTGCTGCTTGGCGATGCGCTCCTCGCCGCCGCCCAGCTCCGCGGCGCGATTGCGGCGCTCGAGTTCTTCCAAGTTTTCGGTCAGTCCCATGGGTCTCGTGCTCCCGCGGCAGGACGCGTTGGTCGAAAGCGGTTGAAAATACCGGCAGGTGGCGGCGAGTTCAAGGCGCCGTCCCGTACCAGACCGATGGAGCGGATGACGAGCGACGCGGGTCGCGTCGGACCGCGGTCAGCTCATGCCGGGCACGCTTTCGAACGTCACCGCATCCCCGGCACGCACGCCGCGACGCTCGCTGAAGCCGGCGTTCACCTCGAGGACGTACCGCGACTCGCCGGCGACCTCGCGCGGCGTCGTCGTGAACGGCACCGCGTCCTTCACGATGCCGACGATGCGGCGGTCGTCGCCGATGAAGATCATGTCGAGCGGCAGCACGGTGTTCTTCATCCAGAACGTCAAGTGCTGTGACTGCGGAAAAATGAAGAGCATCCCGGCGTCCGCCGCGAGCTCCTTGCGGTACATGAGGCCGAGGCTCTGGCGCTCGGGTGTGGCGGCAATTTCGACCGCGACCGGCACGTCGCCGCCGCTCGTGTGCAGCACCACACGCGGCGCCGCGGTGTCTTTGGCGCACGCCGAATCGATGACGCAGTTGAGCAGCGTCAGGACGAGAAAGAGCTTGTAAATCCGGCGTTTCATGACGGTCGTCAACTTGCCACCTCTGACCTGATCCCGTACAACATGCAACCGAACGGAGGAGGTACATGGCGAGATTGGTGATTCATACGCTGCTCGTCGTGGCGGCGCTCGGCTACTTCGCGAACACGCTCCGCAACCGCTTTCGCGTGCTGCAGGCCGTCCGCTGGACGAATCTCTTCGACAAGATTCCGGAGCGCATCAACGCGCTCTTGGTGTACGGCTTCGGCCAAAAGAAGTTCGTCATCGACACGCAGGATCCCGGTCCGAGCTGGATGCACTTCTTCATCTTCTGGGGCTTCGTGATCCTGGGCGTGCGCGTCGTCACGGCGTTCGGGCAAGGGTGGTTCGGTCTACAGTTCCATCTGCCGCTCCTCGGCCCCGACATGCTCGGCGGCCCGTATCTGCTCTTGAAGGATGTGATGGAGGTCATCGTCCTCTGCTCCATCAGTTACGCGCTCATCCGCTGGCTCTTCATCCACCCGCCGCGCCTCTACGGTTTCCGGCCGGCGGAGGATCGTCTTGCCAAGCAGACGCATGGCGAGGCGCTCGTCATCCTCTGCTTCATCGGCGGCATCATGCTGACCGATCTTTTCTTCGAGGCCGGCCGCTTCATCTACATGGGCAGCGACCCGATGGAGCTCGCGACGCGGCGCTGGACACCGACGGCGTCGCTCCTCGCGTCGGCGCTGGCGCCGGCCGGACCGGGTACCGCCCACGCGCTCTCCGAGATCGGTTGGTGGACCCACAACCTCATCATTCTCACGTTTTTGAACCTCCTGCCGATCTCGAAGCACTTCCACATCATCACCGGCCTCCCCAACGTGTTTTTCCGTAAGCTCGAACCGATCGGCGCGCTCGCGAAACAAGACCTCGAGACGGCGACGACGTTCGGCACGTCGCACATCGACCAGTTCACCTGGAAGCAAGTGCTCGACATGTACACCTGCACCGAGTGCGGGCGCTGCTCGTCGAACTGTCCGGCGACGATGACCGGCAAGCCGCTCGCACCGCGGCAATTCCTCTTGAACCTGCGCGACTACCTCTACGACCACCAGCAGGAGCTGGTCGGCGCGAAGGCCGGTACGACGAACGGCGCCTCGACGAACGGCGGGGACGGGGCGACGGCGGAAGCCGCCGAGCCCTTCGGCGTGAACCTCATCGGCGAAGACAGCGTGATCCATGACGACGTTTTGTGGAGCTGCAACGTGTGCCGCGCCTGCGAGGAAGCATGTCCGGTCATGATCGAGTACGTCGACAAGATCGTCGACATGCGGCGGAGTCTCGTGCAGGAGGAGGCGCGCTTCCCCGCGGAGCTGACACGCACCTTCAAGGGTATGGAGACGCAGTCGAACCCATGGGGCCTCGGCCCGGAGAAGCGCGTCGCGTGGACGGAAGGCCTCGACGTCCCGCTCCTCGCTGATCATCCGGAGGCGGAATACGTCTACTACGTCGGCTGCGGCGGCGCGTTCGACGATCGCAACAAGAAGACGACGATCGCCTTCACCAAGATCCTCAAGAAGTCCGGCGTCGACTTCGCGATCCTCGGCAAGGACGAGCTCTGCAACGGCGAGACCGCGCGCCGTCTCGGCAACGAATATCTCTACCAGACCATGGCGCAGATGCTGATCGAGGTGCTGAACGGCGCCAGCGTGAAGAAGATCATCGTCAACTGCCCGCACTGCTTCAACACGTTCCGCAACGAGTACCCGCAGTTCGGCGGCACGTACGAGGTCGTGCACGCCGCGGAGCTGGTGCAGCAGCTGCTCGCGCAGGGAAAGATCGCGCTCAAGCGCGACGGCTTCGAGGGCAAGCCGGTCACGTACCACGACTCTTGCTACTACGGCCGCTTCAACAACGTGTACGACTCGCCGCGCGAGGTCATCAAAGCCGTCACCGGCAAGGCGCCGCGCGAAATGGAGCGCCACGGACGCACCGGCATGTGCTGCGGCGCCGGCGGCGGCCGCATGTGGATCGAGGAGGATCCCGACAAGCGGGTGAACCTCCTGCGCACCGACCAGGCGCTCGAGACCGACCCGGCGGTGATCGCGATGTCGTGCCCGTTCTGCATGACGATGATCGGCGACGGTATCAAGCACAAGGACCTCGAGGACAAGGTGCTCGCCCTCGACGTCATGGAGATGATCGAGAGAAATCTCGCCTGATCCACGGACGGGTCGCCGTGCCGTGCCGGGCGGCGGAGGGCGCCTCGCTGGCT
>JBGPOW010000121.1:0-12683 GCA_041488235.1 Binatia bacterium | reverse complement strand
GACGAGGACGGCAAACGCGATCAGGAAACGTCGCAGCACGGGCGCGACTTTTTCACGCGACCGCTGGCAATTCCAGGGTCGGGTCGAGACCCACTCGCCTTGTCGCGGGCGGACGTGGCGATCGTCGGCTGCACCCGACGTGCGCGATAAGGTTCATTGCGCACAACGGGTGCAGCCGACGACCGCCACGTCCGCCCGGGGCGCTGCGGGTGGGTCTCAAGCCAACCCTGGAATTGCCAGCGGTCGCGTGAAAAAGTCGCGCCCGTGCTGCGACGTTTCCTGATCGCGTTTGCCGTCCTCGTCGCCGCCGTCGGCGGCTGGTTAGTCTGGCTGATGAATGCGGCCGGCGAGTTCCGCACACTGACGCCCCATTTCGACGGGACCTGCACGGCCGTTCCGGTGGTCGGCGCCGAAGACCTCACGATCGATCAGGGGACCGGGATCGCATACATCTCTTCCGCCGATCGTTGGGCGCTCTTTGCGGAGAAGCCGCCGAAAGGGGCGCTGTATGCGTACGACTTGAACGCGCCGTCACCGCAGGCCGTGAACCTCACGCCCGATGCCGATCCGAGCTTCAGCCCGCACGGGATCAGCCTCTACGTCGCGGCGGACGGATCGCGTAGCCTCTTCGTCATCAACCACGCGCAGCACCGGCACACGATCGAGGTGTACGACGTCGCAGGCAGCCGGCTCACGCATCGAACGACGCTCGCCGATCCGCGGCTGATCTCGCCGAATGACCTCGTCGCCGTGAGCCCGACGCAAGTCTACGTCACCAACGATCATCGTTATCCCCCGGGCACGATGCGGACGATCGAGGAGTACCTGCGCCGCCCATGGGCGAACGTCGTCATGTGGGACGGGCATGCGTTCCGGGAGGCCGCGCGCGGCATCCAGCTCGCCAACGGCATCAACCGCAGCGCCGACGGCACGACGCTGTACGTCGTCTCGACGATCGGCCGAGCGGTGCGCGTCTACGACCGCGACGCGGCGTCGGGCACGCTCACGTTCCGACGCGAGATCCCGCTCGCGAGCGGCGGCGACAACGTCGAGGTGGACGCCGACGGCAGCCTGTGGATCGGCTCGCACCCGAAACTGCTGACGCTCGTCCGCTACATGTCGCACGGACGGCCGTACGCACCGTCGCAGATCCTGCACGTCGTCGCGCCCGACACCGCGCCCGAGGTGCGGGAAGTGTATCTCGATCTCGGCGAGCAGATCTCGGGCGCCAGCGTCGGCGCCGTGCGCGGCAAGCGGCTGCTGATCGGCGCGATCGCCGACTCGAAGCTCCTCGACTGCACGATGCGCTGACGCCGACCGTCGCCGCGGCGGCGGTGGACCGTGGGCGTCAGCGGCGGTCGACGATGAGCTCGATGATGTGGCCGTCGGGGTCGCGTACCCACATCTGACCGACCTCGGCGTTCGTCTCGAGCACGACGATACCGCGCGCCTTCAGCTCCGCGAGCGTCGACGCGTAATCCGCGATCGCGAACGCGGCGTGGCGCGCCATGGGGTTGAGCGTCGGCGGCGGCGTGCCGACCTCCATGGACTCCGGGTACTGGATCAAGTGCACCTCGCACGGCCCCGCCTGGTACCACGCTCCCGGAAACATGGCCGCGAGCTGCGGCGGCCGCGGCTTCTCCACGAGCCCGAGGACGGTGCCGTAGAAGACGCGCGACCGCTCCACGTCACGCACCGGGAACGACATGTGATGAGCGCCGAGCGCGATCGGCATGCCCCAGGGATGCACCAGCGGGCCGGGGCGCGTCAACTCGCGCGCCGATACCACGGTTCCGCGCCCCCCGCCCGCCCCGATGAAACCTGCACCGTCTCACGTGTCGTCGCGCCGACGATGCCCCAAGTGCGGCAGTGCTTCCGGCGAGCCTGCACGGTACCCAGATGAGGCCGACGCCGGGTCGCGCCTCGAGCCGGCGTCGCCTCATGGAGGAACGATGACGAAACTTACCGCCCTACGAGTCCTGGTTCTCTGCGCCGTCGCGAGCGTCGCGGCGACGGCGAGGGCCGACACGTGCAGTCCGTTCGGCAATGCGCCACGCCCGATGACGACCGACGTCACGCAGCTGACGTGTTCCGGCGGGACGACGATGCCGACGTGGTCCGACCCCGACGGCAACACGCGGACCGCGTGTCTCTACGAGCCCGCGTCGGCGTCGGCAGCGAGCCCGCTGCCGCTGATCGTCTATCTGCACCCGTCGCTCTTCACCGCCGACACGATCCCGACGGCGACCAACCTCCTCGACTTCCAGAATACCGCCGACGTGAGCGGCGACCCGGCGCGGCCCGGCTTCATCATCGTCGCGCCCGAGGGGCGCTCGACGCAGCACTTCTACCCCTCACCCGACGACACCGGCACCGGCTGGGACAACTGGTATCGCCAGATCGACAAGCGCGGGCGCGACGTCACCGCCGGCGACACCACGTACCCGCTGAACGTCGACGTCGCGACGATCGACCACTTCATCGACGCGGAGGTCGCGACGGGCAAGGTCGACACGCGACGGATCTACGTCACCGGCTGGTCCAACGGCGCCGCGATGGGGTTTCTGTACGGCCTGAACCGGCCTGGTATCGCCGCCGCCGCCGTGTACACCGGACCCGATCCTTTCGAGGCGTTCAACGACCCCTGCCCGCAAACACCGGTCAGCCGTCGCGCCCGCACCAACGGCGAGATCCGCCTCTCGAACAAGCGGCTGCCCGTGTACCACGTGCACAACGCCTGCGACATCGCCGGCATCTGTCCGAACGGCGAGCTCCTGCTATCGCAGCTGTTGAACATCCACGTGCGTTTCACCGACCTCATCATCGCCGACGACGAGACGCCGGTCACGATGTGTGACGCCGCGTGCGGCACCAATCCCGACGCCGACGTCAACTTCGCCGACAACCCGGAGGGCTACACTCGCGGCTCACAGAACCACACGCGCTGGCCGAAGTCGCACACGCAGGGCATGCTCGATTTCTTCCGCGCGCACCGCGGACATCAACGCTACCGCCCGATCTCGCAACCGTAGCCGCGCCGCCCATTCACGGGCAGTCGTTTGCCGTGAGGAATGTCGCCGACCCGGCGTTCGACTGGAAGCAGTTCCCGTGGCTCGCGTCCTCGTCGATGAAGAAGAGGATGTTGTCCGCGAGCGGCGTCGAGTTGGGGGGCGTCGTGTCGGGCGACAGCGCGTTCCCGGTGAAGTTGTTGTCGTGGATCGAGTTGTTCTGCGACGACTGATCGGCGCTGTAGCCGGGCCCGAAGACCGGCGGGTCGCCGTTCAGGGCGAGGAGATCGTCGATCGCCTTCTGGTCGACGAGCGTGAAGCCGAACGAGCCGTTCCCGTGCACGAGGTTGTGATCGAACTCGCTGGTGTCGGTCGAGAGCACGAGGATACCGGTGCCGTCGGGGACGTGGCTCAGGACGTCCGCTGGGTCGGTGCTGGCATTCGGCGAGTTGTTGTCGAGGACGATGTTGTCGAACACGTGATGGCCGTTTGCGAGCTGCACCGGGAGATTGGGAAGCTTGAAGACCAGGATGCCGGCGGTGTTGTGCGTCGAGTAGTTGTTGTCGACGACGGCGTTCGCCGAGTTCTCGATCTCGATGCCGGAGACGTTGTCGTGAACGTAGTTGTAGCGGACGGTGATGTTCGTCGACTGGCCGACGTAGATGCCCGTGTCGTGCGCACCGCTCACGTCGCAGCCCTCGACGACGACGTTGTTGCTCTGGACCGGGAAGACGCCGTACTCCTCGTTGGCGTCGGCGACGACGTCACGGAAGGAGACGCCGTCCGCCTGGCTGATGAAGATGCCGTTCTGATCGAAACCGGAGAACTCGAGGCTGGTGAACGAGAGGCCGTCGACGAGATCGGCGGTGATACCTTGCGCGTGCGTACCGGGCGTTGCCGGCGGGATGATCCGCGGCCGCGCGTCGCTCGCGCCGCCGCAGCCGACGAGCTGGAGACCGTTCGTCGTGATCGTCACCTCCTCCGCGTAGTCGCCCGACGCGATCAGTAGCTTCGCACCCGGCGCGGCGCCGTCGACCGCGCTCTGCAACGCGCCCGAACCGTTCGCGACGTAGCTCCCCGTCTCCGAGTTCTCCTGCGCGACGAAGTCGAGCACGCCGTCCCACGTATCGCAGACGATGCAGGATTGCAGATCGCCGAGGGTCTGCGCGCCGGGACAGGCGTAGATCGTCTGGATGAGGAAGCTCGGTATCGAGCAGTCCTTCGCAACTGCGGCCTCGGTCTTGGCCTGGAGCTTACCGAGCTTGTCCGCCGTGCCCACGTCGGAGGGCGCGACGAAGGCGCCGCCGGCCCAATGTCCGATGCAGACGGGCGCGAGGTCGCCCGCCGTTCCGAGCTTCTCCTGCGCGCCGATGCACTTGTTCAGGATCTTGTGCGCGCCGGTCGCCTGCTTGATGCCGACCTTGTTGAGAGTCTTGACGCACTTCACACGCAGCCCATTCGAACTCAGCTGTCCCGGCGTGCCGTTGATCTCGCCGAGGACGATGTCCGCGCTCGCGTTGTGCTGCGACAGCATGCAGCTCGCGATCGGCGCGTCGTCGGTGAGCGCGTTGTAGGACGTCGCGAGACCCGCCTGCACGCTGTCGGTCGCGCACGCTGTCGCGATCTTCACCGCACCCTTGCTCGCCGCCGCGGTGATCTTGTCCGCGGTCTTGACGTCGGGACAAGCGCCCGGAACCTGCGCCGCCATGCACTTCCCGAGCGCCTTCAGCTTGGTCTTCGCGAAGCCGACGCCGACCTTGTCGATCGTCTTCTGACACTTGACGGACGTCGCCGCGGGCGCCGTGATCGCGGCGGGCATGCGGTCCGGGCAACTGACCGCCGTCCACGCGAGCGTGGGGACGAGCAGCAACAGACCGAGGGCGACTACGGGGAGGAATCGCATGAGGGGGCCTCCTGAGTGGTCGGAATCGATGCGGGCGGAACGTCCCACGTATGCGCTTCCGATGTCAAGAATATTCGGGCGACGACGTATCGACGATCGAACGCTACTTGCAGCGGACGGCGCTGCCCTTCGCGTTCAGGCGGCAGCCCGCGGGCGGTAGGCCGGGGAAGCGCGCGTCCCCACATTGACCCGTGGTCGCGAGCGGCACTAGTCCCGTCACTAGCGGGCCGTGAAACGGGCGGGCGACAGGATCGCGGCGTCGAAACGTCCGGTGTGCCCGTCGAGCAAGAGGTCGGCGGCGATCTGGCCGACCGCGCCGCTCGTCTCGATGCCGCAGCCGCCTTGACCGGCGAGCCAGAAGAAGCCGCGCACCCGCGGATCCTCGCCGACGACGAGCACGCGATCGGGAACGAACGTGCGGAGACCTGCCCAGCTCCGCCGCAGCGTCTTCGGCACGAGGCGCGGCGCGATGCGCTGCAAGCGCTCGATCGCCTGCGCGACGACGACCTCGCTCGGCTGCGCGTTGCAGGGCTCCATCGGATCCTCGTCCATCGGACAGGCGAGCAACCCGCCGGACTCCGGCGCGAAGTAGAGTCGCTGTGACTCGCTGTGCACGAGCGGCCAGTCACGCGCGTCGACGCCGTCGGGCGCCGCGAACGTCACGATCGTGCGGCGATGCGGGGTCAGCGGTACTCGTGTCGCCTGTGCAAGCGCACCGACCTTCGCGGCCCATGCGCCGGACGCGTTCACGATCCACGTCGTCTCGAATTCGCCGGCGCTCGTCGCGACCGCACGACACCGTCCGCCGTCGACGCGAATGCCGGTCACCGTCACGCCCCAGCGACACTGCACTCCGCGGTGGAGCGCGTGGCGAAGATAGCTCCAGAGGAGCTGGTGCACGTCGACTCTTCCGTCCTCGGGGAGCAAGACGCCGCCGTCGACGTAATCGGGCGACAGCACCGGCACCGTGTCGACGCATTCGGCGCGCGAGAGGAGGCGCACCACGGTGCCCCGGTCGGCCAACAGCGACGCGGCCGCTCGCGCGGCGCTCCAGAGCGGCTCCTGAAACGCCACCAGGATGCCCGCGCGCAAAATGAGCGAGTGCTCCGAAAAGTCGGCGGGCGGATGGCGGAGAAATGCGGCGCCTTGGACCTTCAGCTCCTGCAAGGCCGGCACCGGATCCCACTCGACGACCGACGCCGCGCTGCGCCCGGTCGCGTGAAAGCCGGGCTGCGCCTCTTGCTCGACGAGCAAGACGTCGGTCATGCCCCGCTGGCTGAGGAAGTAGGCGAGCGAGGCACCGGCGATGCCGCCGCCGATGATCACGACGTCGAAACGGCTCGCGGGCGGCATACGTGTCACCCATCACCCGCGGGCAAAGCCGTCAAGGGACGTTCGTGCGCTCGCAGATCACTCGAGCTCCGCGAGCGTGACTTCGCGACGCTCCCGCGCCGAGCGTTGCGCCGCAAGCGCGAACACGAGCGTCGCACGCGCGTCGACGAGTGTGAGCGGCGTGTCGCGCTGCTCGATGATCGCGTCGATGAAATCGCGCGTCGCATCGCGGAAGGACGTCGCCCAGTCGGTCTCGACGGTGTGGAACGCGCGCGTCTCGCCATCGCGATAGAGCACGACCGGCGGCTCGTCGAGGAGCTTGCCGGTGCAGCGGCTCACCCAGATGACGCCGCGCGTGCCGCGCAGCTCGAGACGCTCGTCGCTCGGGTAGTAGCGCGAGCGGACCTCGAGCTCGAAGGACGGGACGACCTCCCACGACCCGAAGCGCGGCACGCCGGTGTAACGCCACGTGACGAGCGCCGGCACGTCGATCTCACCGCCATCGCTCGTCGGCACGATGTTGATGAACGCATGCACGACCTCCACGGGATCGGCGACGAAGAGGCGGCCGAGCTGGAAGCAGTGGTAGCCGTGATCGAACGTGACCACGCCGCCGCCGCAGCGCGCCGGGTCCATGCGCCACGCCATCGCGCCCGCCGGCACGTCCCATCCGCGATCCGGTCGGCCGAGGGCGGTGAGAATGCGGACCGAGAGCACGTCACCGATCTCGCCCGCCTCGACGAGAGTACGCGCGAGGCGGTGCGGCGGATACCACATGAAGTTCTCGAGGACCCGGACGCGCACGTTCGCGCCGCGCGCGGCGGCGATGACGCGATCGAGCTCCGCGAGCGTGCGCGTCGGCGGCTTCTGTAGCGAGACGTGCTTGCCGGCGGCAATGGCCGCGATGGCGTGGTCGGCGTGGAGATCGTGCGGCGTCGCGATCTCCACCGCGTCGATCGCGGGATCGGCGAGCAGGTCCTCGAGGCTGTCGTACGGGCGCGCGCCCCACTCCGCGCTCCGCCGCGCCCGCACCGCCGCGTCGGCATCGTACACGGCGGCGACCTCGCCGGAGGCGTGCTCGCGCCAGCCGAGTACCTGCAAGTCGGCGATCCGGCCGGCGCCGACGAGCCCGACCCGAATCTTGCGCGGTGCCTGCATCTGGGTGGCGGACGCTACCGACGGTCAACTGCACCGTCAATCAGGTTTGTTGACTCCACGGCAGCGCCCCACTAGCGTCCGTTTTCGCCTCGATCTCATGAACCCGCCCGCGATCGCGAGCCGCGACCAGCTCCGCACCATCGCGCGACGCGCGATGCTCCAGCGCGGGCTCCTCCCGGACTTCTCTACCGCCGTCCTGGCCGAGACGGCCGCCGTCACCGCCGCGGCCACGACCGTCGGCGGCTCCATTCGTGATCTCCGCAGCTTACTCTGGGCGTCGATCGACAACGACGACTCGCGCGACCTCGATCAGCTCTCGGTCGCGCAGCCGATCGCGGGCGGCGCGGTCAGGATCCTCGTCGCCGTCGCCGACGTCGACGCGGTGGTCACGCGCGGCTCGGCGATCGACGAGCACGCGCAGGCGAACACGACGTCGGTCTACACGCCCGCCGTCATTTTCCCGATGCTGCCTGAAAAGCTGTCGACCGACTTGACCTCGCTCGTCGAGGGACGCGAGCGCCTCGCAATCGTCGTCGACATGACCGTCGTGGACGACGGTACGGTCACCGACTCCGATGTGTATCGCGCCGCGGTCGTGAATCGTGCCAAGCTCGCCTACGACGCCGTCGCAGCGTGGCTCGACGGCCGGCAGCCGGTGCCGCCGCCGGTCGCGGCGGTTCCCGGCATGGACGAGCAGCTCCGCATCCAGGACCGCGTCGCGCAGGCGATGAAAGCGCGCCGTCACACGCACGGGGCGCTGAGTCTCGAGACGGTCGAAGGACGGGCGGTCTTCGACGGCGACGTCTTGACCGATCTCCGGCCCGACGAGAAGAACCGCGCCAAAGAGTTGATCGAGGATTTCATGATCGCCGCGAACACGGTGACGGCGCGGTATCTCGAGCGGCAGGGCCTCCCCTCGTTGCGGCGCGTCCTGCGCTCGCCGGAGCGATGGGAGCGCATCGTCGCGCTCGCCGCGGAGACGGGCGAACGCTTACCGGCCGAGCCCGACGCGGGCGCGCTCGAGGCGTTCCTGGTACGACGTCGGCAAGCCGATCCCGCGCGGTTTCCCGATCTCTCGCTCTCGGTCGTGAAGCTGCTCGGCAAAGGCGAGTACGTCCTGCAGCACCCCGGAGAGGAGATCGCGGGACATTTCGGGCTCGCGCTCCGTGACTACACGCACTCGACTGCGCCCAACCGCCGCTTTCCCGATCTGGCGACGCATCGGTTGCTGAAGGCTGGCCTCGCGGGGAAACCGTCGCCCTACACCGTAGACGAGCTCGGCGCGCTCGCCCGTCATTGCACCGAGCAGGAGGACAGCGCCGTCAAAGTGGAGCGCCAAGTGCGGAAGTCGGCCGCCGCCCTCCTTCTCGCGCCGCGCATCGGCGAACGCTTCGATGCGATCGTGACCGGCGCGTCACCGAAGGGAACGTGGGTGCGTCTGCGGCAGCCGGCGGTCGAAGGCAGGGTCGTCCATGGCTTCGAGCGCCTCGACGTCGGCGATCGCGTGCGCGTCGAGCTCGTCCACACCGACGTCGAACGCGGGTTCATCGACTTCGCCCGCGCGCGGGAGGGAGCAGCATGACGACACCTGCGGACCGCAACCCACGGCTCGCGTACGAGAACCCGAGCTTCCTCGCGAGCGACGACGCGCGTCCGCTGCGCATCCTCGCCGAATACCTCGAGCCGTTGCGACACTTGCGCCGCGAGCACGTCCACGAGACCATCGTCTTCTTCGGCTCGGCGCGGCTGCACCCCGACGGACCCCTCGGCCACTACTACGCCGAAGCGCGGGAGCTCGCGCGTCTCGTCACCGAGTGGTCGAAGGGTCTGCCGTCACCAGCGCACCGCTACCTCGTCTGCTCCGGCGGTGGCGGCGGCATCATGGAGGCGGCAAACCGCGGCGCCTCCGATGCGCGCGGTAGGACGATCGGCCTCAACATCGGACTGCCGCACGAGCAGCGACCGAACTCGTACGTGACTCGCGAGCTGCTCTTCGAGTTTCACTATTTCTTCATGCGTAAGCTCTGGTTCGCGCACTTGGCGCGCGCGCTCGTCGTGTTCCCGGGAGGCTTCGGCACGCTCGACGAGCTCACCGAGATCCTGACGTTGCAGCAGACGCAGAAGCTCGATCGACGCATCGTCGTCCTGCTCTACGGGTCGGACTACTGGAAGGAGATCCTGAACTTCGACGCGCTCGTCCGCCACGGCATGATCAGCCCGGAGGATCTGCGTCTCTTTCACTACGCCGACGATCCGGCGACGGCCCTCGCCCTCCTGCAGGCCGCGCTCGTCGTCGAGCCGGAGGAGAAGGTCCCCGCTTTTGCCTCGTCGCGTACGCCGGGAAGCGCCAGGCCCGGCGGTTCGAATCCGTAACGACGAGACGAAGCGGCGGCGTGACCGATCAACCGCACCGCTGTCGGCCCGAGCGACGAGTCGCGGCACTGCTGCTGACGCTGGCAGTCGTCGGCTGGACCGGCGGAGCGACGTACGCGCACGTCGACACGCTGGGCGCGCCCGATCCGCAGTGGCAGCGCTTCCCCGACGCGCCCGCCGAGACCGCGACGCAACCCATCGACGATGGTGCAGGTCTTCCCGGCAACGGCCTGCGTGTGCTCGACACGTTCGTCTATGGCGTCGCGACGCTATCCGCGCTGCTCGCGCTCTCGCTCGTACGCTCGTTTTGGAGCGCGCGACGCCGCTCCGGCGCGCCCGAGTCGCCCGACGCCGAAGGACGATCGACATAGCGACCCTTCGACTCTGGCGGGACCGCATGAACGGCGTCGATGCCGCGAGCACGCACGATTCTCGCTGCGTCGCCGGCGCCGGCGCGAATGCGCGGCGAGTTGCCATGCGGACCGGCGCGCAACGTCGCGATCGCGCGACGGACGCGGTCGTCCGCGCATCGATCATCTGCACGCCCCAGACGCAGGCACCGCGCTTGCTCACGATGACCGACATGGCATCCATCCTCGTCGTCGACGACTGTCAGCCGGTCGCCGGCATCTTGGCGCGCTACCTTCGCATCGAGGGCCACAATGTCAGCGTCGCGCACGACGGCGCCTCGGCGCGCGCGTTCGTGGCGCGCAGCACACCGGACTGCATCTTCCTCGATCTCATGATGCCGGTGATGACCGGCGTCGAGCTGCTGCACGAGCTGAGACGCGACCCCGCGACCGCCGCGATTCCGATCGTGTTGGTGAGCGCGCGCATCGGCGCCGGCCTGACGCACGTCTTCTCCAGGTGCGAGGCCAACCATTCGATCGGGAAGCCGTTCACGCGGGGCCAGGTCCTCGAGGCGGTCGCCGCCGTCTTCCCGCACACGGCTTCGCGCGTTGCACGCGGCGCCGGCTGGCGTCCGGCGGCGCGCACTCCGCTCACGTATTCGATCTGACGTTCGCGTCGTCGAGAGACTTCGCACAGCAGACGGAGCGAGCGCGGAGCTGCTGACCGCGCGCTGGCGACCCACGCGCCGACGGACGGGCGCGTCTCGCGGTGTCGAATGAGCGCCACGGAGGATGCCGCGCTGCCGCGCTCGTCCGCCACCCAGTACGTCGTCCCGACGGCTCCGACAGCCGCCGGTTCAACGGCAGCGGTCTCGGTTTGTACATCGTGCGCCGTTTCGTGGAACAACTCGGCGGCACGATCGTGCTCACGAGCGCATTCGACGAGGGATCGGTGTTTCGGATCACCCTGCCCCTCTCACCGGTGCCGCAATACGAGCCGCGCGCCGCCTGACGCGATAGCCGAAGCCTTTGGGAACCCCGCACGGTGCGCTAGCATCGCGCCGTCATGGAAGACGCGGCGCGACTCGCAGAGCTCGAGGTCGCGGGCCTGTACGATCCACAGGCGCCGAATGCCGCTGACCGCCTTGCGCTCCTCGAATGGCTCATCGGGCGGGGTGTCACACTCGAGCAGCTCGTGCGTGCGCGTGACAAAGATCTGCTCACGGGCCTTGCCGGCGACCTCGCGCTCCGTGGCGATGAACGGCTGACGCTCCTCGACGTCGCGACTGCGAGCGGCCTCACGACCGCCGAAGTCGAGGCGATCCGCCTCGCAGCGGGACTGCCCCCCGTCGATCCGGCCACACCCGCGTTCACCGCGGGCGACGCAGCGGCGATTGCCGGGTTTCTTGCCGCCGGCCGGCTCTTCGGCCGTGAGCCGGTCTTGCAGTTCTCGCGTGTCATCGGCTCGGCACTCGCGCGCATCGCCGACGCGGCGGTGTCGCTGTTCACCCGTACGATCGAGATCGCGATTCGCAGCGCCGACGCCGGCGACCTCGCACTGGCGCGCGCAAACCTCGAGGCAATCCAAGCATTCGGCATCTTGCCGCCCGTCATCGACAGCATGCTGCGCTGGCACCTCGAGACCGCGATGCGCCGTTTTCGCGAGGGACGCGACCCGCAGTCCCTGGAGACCGCGCGTCTCACTGTGGGATTCGTCGACGTCGTCGGGTTCACGCCGCTCGCGCGGACGAAATCGGCGCACGACCTCGGCGTGATCGTCGACCGCTTCGAGGCGCTCACGACCGACGTCACCGCGGCGCACGGCGGCCGCGTCGTGAAGCTCATCGGCGACGCCGTGATGTTCGTGACGGTTCGCGGCAGCGACGCCTGCGAGATCGCGCTGACGCTCGTCGAGCGCTTCGGCGCCGACGGCGTCGTCACGCCGCGGGGCGGCCTCGCGTGCGGGCCGATCCTCGCGCGCAGCGGCGACTACTACGGCGCGACCGTGAACCTCGCCTCTCGCATCGGCGACCTCGCGGTGCCGAACGAGATCCTGGTGACGTCCGATCTCGCCGCCGACGTCGACGCGTCGCGTGCCGCGACCGCATCGCCATCGACTCCCGCGGCGCCGGGTACCGTACCGTCACCGACCGCCGCGTATCGCTTCGAGCCCGCCGGAAAACGGATGCTGAAAGGCTTCGACGAGCCGGTGCCGCTCTTGTCGCTCTCCCGCGCCTAGTCCGCCACGGAATAGGCAACAGGCGACCATACCCGATCGGAAGAGAGCCTCACTCGTCGGAGCGCAAAGATCGCACGACCGATCACGGACCTCCAATCGGGGATTGACCGCGCTACGACTTTCGTGTATTCTTCGCCCTGCTGGATCTGATCTTACTCGGTTACGTTTCAGTATATTCTTGGAAGGTCAGCGCGATGTTCTCCACCTCCTGGCAACGCCGGCGGCCGAACGGTTGGCGCCGGAACGGGCACGTGCCGCGTGCGCGCCCGACGAATCGACCGGCTACACCCAGCGCAGCCGAAGCGGAGATCGAACGCGCG
>JBGPOW010000120.1:0-12709 GCA_041488235.1 Binatia bacterium | reverse complement strand
CTGGGCGGCGAGGATCCGGGTCGTGAACTCGCCGACCGTCGAGTCTTCGGCGACCTGCCATCCGGCGCTCACGTACGGTGCGAGACCGCCGACGCGCACGTTGAGTGGGTACTCGGCGCGCACGAAGTATTTCTCCGGATGGAGAATTTGCTCGCTCGAGAACGGCGGGTGCGCGAGCAGCGCGTTCACGCCCTCCCATCCCGCACGCTGATACGCCCACGAGACGAAGTTCACCCCGGCGACGTACTGGAACGCGACGGTCTCGCGGATGGCGGCGGGAATCTGCGGATATGCCTGGGCGAGCGCCCCGGGAACGCCCTCGAGCTTCCCGGCGAGCGCGACCGCGCTGCGCCGTCCGAGCGATCCCATGACGACGGCGAAGCCGGCGAGCGTGGCGTCGCCCTCGTACACGGCGTGGCGCGCGAGCTCGGCGTCGTCCTCGCCGAGGTCGTTGCGCCCCACGTCGAGGCCGTAGTGTTGGTCTTGCAACGCGTGCGTCAGCTCGTGGGCGAGCACGAGCTCGCCGACGAAGTCGCGCTGCAAGACGGCGCCGAGCGTGCGCGTCAGGAAGTCGGTGGGGACCGCGCCCTCGACGAGCACCATGCGGCTGCCGATCGGGTCATAGAAGCCGGCGATCTGCTGCCCGTAGAGATCGAGATACGCGCGCTCGAGATCGGTCCCCGCAGGGACGAGACCGAGCGCGATGTAGACGCGGCTCAGCTTCGCGAGCTCGTCGGAGCTGTACTGGGCGTGCAGCTCGCGCTCCAGCGCTGCGCGCGCGTCCGCTGGTGTCACCGCCTGGATCGGCACCGGGCTCCTGAACTTCAGCCCGCGCGTCGCCACGACCTTGGCCTGGATGCGAGCCGCCGCCTTCGTGTTCACCTCACCGGCGCGCAAGAGGCGGTACGAGGTGCACGCGGTCGTCGTGAGCACGCACGCCACGAGCGCGAGCGCTACGAGGGCGCGCTCTATGAGGGCAAGCGCGAGGAGAACCGTGGTGACGCGGCTCACTCGGGCTCCTCGGTGACGATCGCCGGTATGCCGAGGCTCGCGAGCTCGAACGCGCGGTGCTCGGCGTCCGATCGTGCCGCGAAGGGTCCGACGCGCACCCGATAGAAGACGTCGGCGCGCGCCTGCACCGGGCTGATATAAACGTCGCCATACCGCGGGGCAAGATTGGCGCGCAGCGCCGCCGCTTTCGCCGCTTCGCTGAACGACCCGACCTGCACGCAGTAGCGGACGGCGACGTACCCACCCGGCGGCCGCTCGACGACCTCGATGCGCACCGGCGCCGTACCGGGTCCGACGACGCCGATCGCGCGCGCCGCCGCGTACGAGAGGTCGATCGCGCGACCCTTCACGAAGGGACCGCGGTCGTTGATGCGGACGTCGACGAAGCGGCCGGTCTCGAGGTTCGTCACCCGCGCGCGCGTGCCGAGCGGCAAGTTCGGGTGCGCGGCGGTGAGATCGTCCTGGTCGTAGATCTCGCCGCTCGTCGTGGCGTGGCCGTGGAAGCCGGGACCGTACCACGACGCGACTCCCGTCTGCGGCCGGCCGGGCTCCGGCGGCGCCGGCGGACGGATGCCGCAGCCCGCAATGACGACGACCGCGATGATGAGAACCCGCTCGTGCCTGCCCCGCAGCCACCGCATTGCGCGCTATGTAGCGCGACCTCCGCGCACCCCACAAGCGCGCGACTTCTCGAGCGTCGAAAGGCCGGCCGGCGGCGCACGCGGCGTTTACTTGCGGCGCTGCGCTGTGGTAACAGAACAGCTACCCATCCAGTCGCGAGCGGCGCTCCCGGCTCTCGGCATTCGTCCCTGCAAATCGAGACAACGCGCGCCGCCGTCCGGTGACAACGGACGGGGAAAGGGATCTCATGTCCGGCCATTCGAAGTGGAGCTCGATCAAGCACAAGAAAGCGGCGAAGGACGCCAAGCGCGGCAAGATCTTCACCAAGATGATCAAGGAGATCACGGTCGCCGCGCGTATGGGCGGCGGTGACGTCAACGCCAATCCGCGGCTGCGCACGGCCGTCACGACGGCGAGGGCGTCGAGCATGCCGAGCGACAACATCGAGCGCGCGATCAAGAAGGGGACGGGCGAGCTCGAGGGCGTCAATTACGAAGAGATCAATTACGAGGGCTACGGGCCGGCCGGCGTCGCGATCATGGTTTCCGTCCTCACCGACAACCGCAACCGGACGGTCGCCGAGATCCGCAACATTTTCGAGAAGAACAGCGGCAACCTCGGCGCAACCGGCTGCGTGGCGTGGATGTTTTCGAAGAAGGGGCTGATCACCGTCGAGCAGAGTGCCGCCGCCGAGGAGCGCGTCTTCGAGGTCGCGCTCGACGCCGGCGCCGACGACATCGCGGACGCCGGCGAGGTCTTCGAGGTGACGGTCGCACCGGAACGGCTCGAGGACGTCAAGACGGCGCTCGACAAGGCGGGGATCGCCGTCGCGTCCGCTGAGGTCGCGATGGTGCCGCAGAACACGGTCACGCTGCGCGGTCGCGAGGCCGAGCAGACGCTGAAGCTCCTCGAGGTGCTCGAGGATCACGACGACGTGCAGAAGGTCGCGGCAAACGTCGACATTCCGCAGGAGGAAGTCGAGCGCTTGAGCGCCTGAGGCGGGCGCGTTCCGCGTGGGAGCGGATGGGATGAGGGGAGGAGAGAGGATGCGCGAGAGCGTGCGCGTCCTGGGAATCGATCCCGGCACGGCGGTGACCGGGTGGGGCGTCGTCGAGGGTCGACCGGGCGCGTTCCGCCATCTCGGCCACGGCACCGTGTCGCCATCCGCCAGCCTCACGCTGGCGCGCAAGCTGGCGCACATTCACGCCGCGCTCGTCGAGCAATGCGCGACCTGGCGACCCGACGCACTCGCGCTCGAGAAAAGCTTCGTCGGCCGCAACGTGCAGAGCGCGTTTCGCCTGGGCGAGGTCCGCGGCGTCGTGATGATCGCGGCAGCCGCCGCCGGCGTCGCCGTCGCCGAGTACAGCCCCGCCGAGACGAAGCTCGCGGTCACCGGCAGCGGACGGGCCGAGAAGGCGCAGGTCGAGCGCGCGATTGCGCGCGAGCTCGCGCTGGAAGGCGCGATCGCCGCCGATGCCGCCGACGCGCTCGCGCTCGCCCTCTGTCACCTCCAGACCTTTCGGCTGCGCGCGCTGCTCGCCATGAGCGAGCCACGGCGGCGGCCGCCGCAGCTGGGGTCGCGATGATCGGGCGCTTGCGCGGGCGCCTCCTCGAGAAGGCGCCGGAGCAGATCGTCGTCGACGTCGGTGGCGTCGGGTATCAGCTCGCGGTGTCGTTGCAGTCGTTCGCGCGGCTGCCCGGGATCGGCGACGAGGTCGATCTGCGCGTCCATACGCACGTCCGCGAGGACGCGCTGCAGCTCTTCGGCTTCCTCGACGACGACGAGCGCGCGCTCTTCCTGCTCCTCATCCAGGTCGCGACGATCGGGCCGCGCGTCGCGATGGCGGTGCTCTCCGGTCTCGATGCCGCGGAGCTCGAGCGCGCCCTCGCCGACGGCGACGCGCGCCGTCTCACCGCGATCCCGGGGATCGGCAAGAAGAAGGCGGACCTGATCGTGCTGCAGCTGCGCGAGAAAGTGCGCGCGTTGCAGGTGACTCGCCGTGCCGAGCCCGGCACGGCCGTCGCCGGTGACGGCGCCGAGGCGGTCTCGGCGCTCGTGAACCTCGGCTACAAGCCGCAGGAGGCGGAGCGCGCGGTGCAGAGCGCCGAGCAGGCGGGCTCGACGCCGCTTCCCGAGCTGATCCGCGAGGCGCTGCGGAGGCTCGCGTCGTGAACCCGGAGCGGCCCGTCGTCGATCCCGTCGTCGCCGACGAGGAGCTGACATTCGACGTCTCGCTGCGTCCGACGACGCTGGCCGAGTACGTCGGACAGTCGGCGGTGAAGAACAACCTCGCGGTGGCGATCGACGCTGCGCGCGGCCGCGACGACGTGCTCGATCACGTGCTCCTCGCCGGCCCGCCCGGCCTCGGCAAGACGTCGCTCGCCTACATCATCGCCAAGGAGATGGGGGTGCAGTTGCGCTGTACGTCGGGTCCGGTGCTGGAGCGGCCCGGCGACGTCGCCGCGATCCTCACCAACCTCGAGCGCGGCGACGTGCTCTTCATCGACGAGATCCACCGCCTGAACCGCGTCGTCGAGGAGGTGCTGTACCCGGCGATGGAGGACTTCCAGCTCGACATCATCGTCGGCCAAGGTCCGTCGGCGCGCACGCTGAAGCTCGAGCTGAAGCCCTTCACGCTGGTCGGCGCGACGACGCGGACCGGGCTCCTGACGTCGCCGTTGCGGGACAGGTTCGGCGCCCACTTCCGTCTCGAGTTCTACGAGCTCGACGATTTGTGCCAGATCCTCAGGCGATCGGCGGCGATCTTGAAGGTGCCGCTCGAGGGCGACGGGGCGGCGGAGATCGGCCGCCGCTCGCGGGGAACGCCGCGCATCGCGAACCGACTGCTGCGCCGGGTACGCGACTACGCCCAGGTCCGTGCCGACGGCACGATCACCGGTCAGGTAGCGAGCGACGCGCTCGCGCTCCTCGAGGTCGACGGGCGGGGCTTCGACAAGATGGACCGCGCCATCCTCTTGGCAATCATCGAGAAATTCGGCGGCGGGCCGGTCGGCCTCGACACGTTGGCGGCCGCCGTCGGCGAGGAGCGCGACACGATCGAGGACGTCTACGAGCCGTACCTCATCAAAGAGGGTTTTCTCGCTCGCACGCCCAAAGGCAGGGTCGCGACCGAGCACGCCTTCGGCCATTTCGGCCTTAGCCCCCTCCGGGCGCCGCAAGGGCGTTTGCTGTGAGGGTCCGCACAGCGGCGGTTGACGCGCCGTGTCGCTCTAGACATCCAGAACCGGGGCTTCTACAATCCGGCGGTTCGCAGGCCCCGAGGTCTCATGGACGGACTTGGGAGACTGTTGATCATTACCGGCCTCGTGCTGGCGCTTGCGGGGGTCGTCGTGTCGGCGATGGGACGCGTGCCCTGGCTCGGACGGCTCCCCGGAGACATCCTGGTTCGTCGCGACAACGTCACCTTCTACTTTCCGCTCGCGAGCTGTCTGCTCGTCAGTGCGGTGATCTCACTTCTGCTCTACCTCTTCCGGCGCTGAGCGGCTCTCGGGCGATACGACGATGAGACTTACCATGCGACCATCCAGGTCCTCGGAACAGCACGGCGCCGGCGGCGCGGCCGCGGTGACGACGTCGGCCGAGCTCCAGCGCCGTCGCGAAGGCCTGATCATCCTCTGCACCGCCGTCGCCGTCCTGCTCTTCGCGTTCTTCGAGACCCGTCTGCCGCAGTTCTCGAGCGGCAACTCGCTCTCGAACAACGTCATCTTCTTCCTGCTCATCAACCTCAACATCATCCTGCTCGTCCTCTTGGTGTTCCTCGTCGCCCGCAATCTCACCAAGCTCGTGTTCGAGCGTCGCCGGCACATGCTCGGCTCGCACATGCGCACCCGCCTCGTGCTCGCGTTCCTCGCGGTGTCGATCTTCCCCGCGGTGCTGATCTTCCTCGTCGCGCTCGGCTTCATGACCAGCTCCATCGAGAACTGGTTCAACGTCCAGGTCGAGAACTCGCTCGCCGGTTCGCTCGAGATCGCGCGCGCGTACTATGCGCACGCCTCCGAGAACGCGCTCCATCATGCGCGCGAGCTCGCCGGTCACGTGGCGCGCGACGGGCTCGTGGCCGACGATACCGACCAGCGTCTGGCCGAGTACGTGAGCGCGAAGCAGCACGAGTACAACGTCGGCACCGTCGAGGTGTACGGCGCCGATCGCCAGCGCCGCGCGGTCGCGCTCGCCGACGAGGTGCCGTCGCAGGTGACGCTCGGGCGGACGTCGTCGCTCCTGACGGCCGCGCTCGAGGGGCGCTCCGAGACCCGCATCCAATCGATCGGCGACGGCGACGTGATCCGCGCCGCGGTGCCGATCAGCGGACCGGACGGCGTCGCCGGCGTCGTCGTCGTCGACTACTTCGTCCCACAGAGCGTCGCCAACCGCAGCGCCGAGATCGCGCGCTCGTTCCAAGAGTACCGGCAGCTGAAGATCATGAAGCAGCCGATCACCAGCAACTACGTGGTGACGCTGATCCTCGTGACGCTGCTGGTGATCTTCTGCGCGACGTGGATGGGGTTCTATCTCGCCAAGGGCATCACGGTGCCGATCCAGAAGCTCGCCGAGGGCACGCGCGAGGTCGCGCAGGGCAACTGGCAGTACCGCATCGGGCTCGGCGACGGCACGGCGATCGCCGCCGACGACGAGTTCGGCAGCCTCGTCGGCTCGTTCAACCAAATGACCGCCGACCTCGAGACGATCAACCTCGAGCTCGAAAAGCGCCGCCGCTACATGGAGACGATCCTCGCCACCATGACCGGCGGGGTCATCTCGCTCGACCAAGAGGGGCGCGTCACCACGATGAACGAGGCCGCCGAGCGCCTCCTCGGGCTCGACAGCCACGCTGCACGCGGTCGCGACGTCGCCGAGGTGTTCGCGCGCCCCGACCTGAACGAGGCGCACGAGTTGATGCAGGAGCTGCACACGAACGGCGCGTGGGCGGCGGACGGCGCGCGGGCCCACCGCCAGCTGAAGCTCGTGACCGGCGGGCGCGTGCTGACGATCGTCCTCACCGCGACGCTGCTCCGCGACGACGCCGGGCAGTCGATCGGTGCCGTGCTCTTCTTCGAGGACGTGACGGAGATCGTGAAGGTGCAGCGCATGGAGGCCTGGCGCGAGGTCGCGCGCCGGATCGCCCACGAGATCAAGAACCCGCTCACGCCGATCCAGCTCTCGGCGCAGCGCCTGCACAAGCGCTACGCCGAGCGACTCAAGGACGACGGCGCGCTCTTCGAGGAGTGCACGCGCACGATCGTCACGCAGGTCGAGGAGCTGAAGACGCTGGTGAACGAGTTCGCCACCTTCGCGCGGATGCCGTCGGGCGAGCACACGCCCGAGGACCTGAACGCGGTCGTCGAGGAGGCGATGCTGCTCTTCAAGGAAGGGCACCGCAACATCCGCTTCAGCTTCGATCCCGATCCGGCGCTGCCGCTTCTCGCGCTCGACCGCGAGGGCATCAAGCGCGCCGTCATCAACATGCTCGACAACGCCGTCGCGGCGCTGACGCGGCCGAACGGCGTCGAGCCACGCATCGACGTCCGCACGCGCTATCACCGCGTGATGGGCATCGTCGCCCTCGAGGTCGCCGACACCGGCTGCGGCATCGATCCGAACGCGCGGACGCGTCTCTTCGAGCCGTACTTTTCGACGAAGCAGGGCGGAACCGGCCTCGGCCTGGCGATCGTCTCGACGATCGTCGCCGATCATCAAGGTTTCGTGCGAGTCAAAGACAACGAACCGCGGGGGAGCCGCTTCGTGATCGAGCTCCCGGTCAAAGGGCAGGTCGAGCAGATCGTCCTGCACTAGGATCAGCGAAGGAGGGGTGATGGGTAGCGACCAAACGAACGGCCTCGATACGATCCTCGTCGTCGACGACGAGGCGGGTATTCGGCAGAGCGTACGCGGCATTCTCGCCGACGAGGGCTATCGCGTCCTCGAGGCGGAGGACGGACGCGGCGCGCTGCGCCTGATCGAGAGCGAGCGGCCGCGGCTCGTCATCGTCGATATCTGGATGCCGGAGATGGACGGCATCGAGCTCTTGCGCCGCATCCGCGACTCGGACCCGATGACACCCGTCATCGTCATCTCCGGCCACGGCAACATCGAGACCGCCGTCACCGCGACGAAGCTCGGCGCCTTCGACTTCATCGAGAAGCCGTTCTCGCTCGACGGGCTTCTCCACGTCGTCGATCGCGCCCTCGAGTCGCATCCGCACGGTGCCGCGGCCGGCGCCGACGACGTAGAGGTCCTCGGCAACGGACTCATCGCGCCGCTCGCCACTCACCCGTGGGTGCAGCGCACGATCCGCCGCAGCGTCGTCGCCAACGGCCAAGGCCTGCACTCGGGCATCCGCACCGGGCTCATCCTGCAACCACTGCCGGCGGGCAGCGGCATCGTCTTCGGCAGTATCTCGACGGCCGCGACCATTCCAGCGCGCATCGAGTACGTCGACTCGACGGGTTACGCGACCACGCTCTTCCACGACGGCATCGTCGCGAAGACGGTCGAGCACCTCCTCGCCGCGCTCCACGGCTACCGCATCACGAACTTACTCGTGAAGATGCAGGGCGAGATCCCGATCTTCGACGGCTCCGCGTCGGAGTTCTGCGCGCTCATCGAGAGCGCCGGCCTCGAGGATCAGGGCGGTGCCGTCGACGAGATCGTGATCGATCGTCGTTACGAGATCGGCGACCGCGACGGCGACGGCGAGTACATCTCGATCGAGCCCGCCGACACGTTCGGCGTCCATTACGTGCTGCAGTACCCGGAGCCCGTCGGCCGGCAGGAGTTCACGTTCCAGTTCAGCGACACCGAGGACTTCAAGCGCGAGATCGCCCCGGCGCGCACGTTCGGCTTCCTGCGCGAGATCGAGGCGCTCGAGAAGATGGGCCTCGCGAGCGGCGGTCGGCTGCACAATTGCATCCTGATCGGCGAGAACGGCGTCGTGAACACGCCGCTGCGCTTCGAGGACGAGTTCGTGCGCCACAAGATCCTCGACATCTTCGGCGACTTTTACTTGTTAGGGCGACCTCTGCGAGGGTTCATTACCGCCCGGATGACCGGTCACTCCGACAACGTGGCTCTTTTGAAACTGCTACGTGAACGATTCGAGCTTCAGTAACAGTACCTCCGCAGGCCGCCGATAAGGGCCCATCTGCTTCGTTGCTCGGTCGCCGGGCTTGTCCGGCGTAGCTCCCGCTACGCCTCCGCGCCCGGCTTCCTCGCGCCTCGCATCTGGACCCTTCTCGGCGGCCTGCTCCTTCCAGGAAGAGAAGAGGAGAAAAGACAGGGGCTTCGGCGGACGCTTGCTGAAGACAGCTCGCTTTTGGCGCGCCGTCCTTGCGACGAGAACGCACGCTCGGTCGTCATCGACTCCGCGCGGCTGACGGCGGCGCGTTCAGACCTTTAGTAGCTTTTCTTGTGGCCGAATCGGGTGAGGGCGCGGCGTTGTTTTTTTGTGGGGCGGGTGTCGGGGTGAGGGGAGTGCATCGGTAGGGCGGCGCGGGCGGTGGCGCGCTGGGCGCGTGTGGCGCGGCTCTCCTCGGTTTCTTCGTACAGCATTGCGGCGACGGGGGCGGGGCCGCGCTGGATCGAGAGCGCCTGGACGAAGATCGTCAGCTCGTCGTCGCCGCGTTGGATCGTCAGCGTGTCGCCTGGGCGGACGGGATGCGCGGGTTTCACACGGGTGGCGTTCAGATGGACTTTGCCGCCGGCGACGGCGGTGGTGGCGACGGCGCGTGTCTTGAAGATGCGCGCGGCCCAGAGCCACTTGTCGAGTCGCACCGACGTGTGCGTGCTGTTTCGCGGGGCGTTTTCGGGTGCTTGGCTTGACATCGGGAACCCTGCGCAGTACGAAGTCGTTGCACCTTTTAATCTGACCCTGCGAGGTCAGGAAAGGTCGGTCCGGTGACCCTCTCCACGTTTGGGTTTCACTCGTTCGAAAGCCCCCCTGGCCCCGGCCGGGGGGGCTTTTCTGTGCGCCCGTCGCCAGTCTCGCGACCGTCGCGAGCATCGATCGATGGCTGACGACGGCCTCCTCCTCGACGCGGAGCACATGCAGCGGGCGCTCGCGCGCCTCGCGCACGAGATTGTCGAGCGCCACCGCGAGATCGGCGCCGTCGTGCTCGTCGGCATCCGCTCGCGCGGCGTGCACTTGGCGCACCGGCTCGCCGCGAAGATCGCGGAGCTGACGGCGCAGGAGCTGCAGGTGGGCTCGATCGACATCACCGCCTATCGCGACGACGTCGAGCAGCCGCGCGAGCGCATCGAGGTCACCGCGACCGACGTGCCGTTGCCGATCGACGACCGCGTGGTCGTGCTCGTCGACGACGTGATCTCGACGGGACGCACCGTGCGCGTCGCGCTCGACGTCCTCGGCGGCCTCGGGCGCCCGCGCGCGGTGCAGGTCGCGGCGCTCGTCGACCGCGGCGACCGCGAGGTGCCGATCAAGGCCGATTTCGTCGGCCAGAACGTCGCACGCGGCGAGCACCGGCGCGTCCACGTCCGCGTCCGCGAGCTCGACGGGGCGGACGAGGTGCGGCTGCAATGACCCGCCACGTGGTCGCGATCGCCGATCTCGCCGACGAGGAGATCGAGGAGATCTTCCGCCGCGCCGAGCGCATGGAGGCGGCGCTTGCCGCCGGCGATACGTTGCGCGACGCCGGCGGGCGCATCATGGCGACGCTCTTCTACGAGCCGAGCACGCGCACGCGGCTCTCGTTCGAGGCGGCGATGTGGCGGCTCGGCGGCGCCGTCATCAGCGCACCCGACATGAAGAGCTCGTCGGCCGCGAAAGGGGAGACCCTCGCCGACACGATGAAGGTGGTGTCGAGCTACGCCGATCTCCTCGTCGTGCGGCATTTCTGGGACGGCGCCGCGCGCGTCGCGGCCGAGAGCTCGACGGTGCCCGTGGTCAACGCCGGCGACGGCAGCCACGAGCACCCGACGCAGACGCTCTGCGATCTCTACACGCTTCGCCGCGCCAAGGGGACATTGAAGGGCCTCACGATCGCCGTCGGCGGCGATCTGAAGTACGGCCGCACCGTGCATTCGCTCGTGCGCGCGCTGGCGCGCTTCGGCGCCAACATCGTCGTCGTCCCGGTCCGCGGCATGGAGTTTCCGGCGTGGCTGCTGCAACAGCTCGCCGACGAGTACGATTACCAGCCGACGGTCGCCCGTCCCGACGATCTGCGCGCGCTGGCGGGTGACCTGCACGCGCTCTATCTCACGCCGGCGAAGCCGCACCAGCTGACGCTCTTCACCGACGCCGAGTTCGACCTCGAGGAGCGTCTCGCCCACGCCGAGCCGATCACTCTCGACGCGCTCTACATGACGCGCCAGCAGCGCGAGCGCCAGGACGTGCAGGAGGACGGCGTCGAGTATCTCAAGGTCGATACCGACACCTTCCAAGACCCATCGATGCGCAACACGCTGCTCATGCATCCGCTGCCGCGGACCGGCGAGATCGCCTCCGCGCTCGACCGCGACCCACGCAGCATCTACTTCCAGCAAGCGGCGTACGGCGTCCCCGTCCGAATGGCGCTCGTCGCGTTCCTGCTCGAACATGCCGCGGCGGCGCCCGCGCCGCGCGTCGTCCCGCGCGCCGAGGGCACCATCCGCATCGGGCCGCGCTGCGCCAACCCGAACTGCATCACGCGTCGCGAGGATGTCGTGTCCGACACGCGCTTCCGCTTGCATCGCGAGCGCGGCGGCCGCGGACATCTCGTCTGTCTCTACTGCGATCACGAGTCGCGCATTCAAGTCATCGGCAACCGCAAGTCGCGCCATTTTCACGTCTACGACGAGCCGATGTACGGCTACCTCGACGGGTGGCTGCGTGACGGCGCGCTCGTCATTTTCGACTCGGTGAAGCAAGCCGAGGAGGCGAGCTACAAGCCGTACAAGCTCGGTCCGCAGAAGGCGATCATGAACGCGGAGGAGATCGAGCACAGCCTGGAAGCGCTGACCGACGCCATCCTCGCCGACACCCCCGAGCTGAACGAGCTCGTGATCATCGGGATCAAGACGGCGGGCGCGTACATCGCGCACCGGCTCGCGCAGCGCATCCGCGACAAGCGCGGTGTCGACGTCGAGTTCGGCGTCGTCGACGTGCACGGCGGCGCCGACGGCATCCGCCGCTGGCCCGGGCAGGCCGACGCCGAGCAAGTCGAGATCGCCGATCGCTCGATCGTCCTCGTCGACGACGTGATCAACTCCGGTTGGACGGTGAAAGAAGCGCTGGCGGCGATCTGGCGCGCCGGTCGTCCGCGCGCGGCGCGTCTCGCGGTGCTCATCGACCGCGGGCACCGTCAGCTACCGATCAAGCCGACGTACGTCGGCAAGCACCTGCCGACCGCGGCGCACGAGCGCGTACGGGTGCGGCTCCGCGAGCTCGATCGCGAGCACAAGGACACGGTCGTCATCTACTCCTACGTCGATCCGAAAGCGGCATGAGGCGGGGGCGATGATCGACCTCGCCATCGCGGGCGGCCGGGTGCTCGATCCGGTCCGCGGGCTCGACGTCGTCGGCGACGTACTGATCGATGACGGCAAGGTCATGGGCGTCGCCGCGCCCGGCGCCGGCCCGAAGGCGCGCGCCGTCGTCGACGCCGCGGGCCTGTGGGTGACGCCCGGCCTCATCGACATGCACGTGCACCTGCGCGAGCCCGGCGGCGAGCACAAGGAAACGATCGCGTCCGGCGTCGCCGCGGCGATCGCCGGCGGATTCACGACGGTCGCGGCGATGGCGAACACCGATCCGGTGAACGACGACGTCGAGGTGACGCGCTGGATCCGTGCCCGCGCCGCGGAAGTGGGACTGGCGCACGTGCTGCCGATTGCCGCGGTCACGAAACGTCTCGCCGGCGAGGAGCTGACCGACTTCGCGGCGCTGCGCGCGGCCGGCGCGGTCGCGTTCTCCGACGACGGGATGCCGATCACGAGTGAGTCGACGATGCGCCGTGCGCTCGCCGCCGCCGCCGAGGTCGGCGTGCCGATCATCGCCCACGAGGAGGACCGCGCGTGCAGCGCCGGCGCGGCGATGCACGCCGGCGCCGTCGCCGAACGGCTCGG
>JBGPOW010000119.1:0-12881 GCA_041488235.1 Binatia bacterium | reverse complement strand
TGTAAGCCCAAAGTGCAAATGTCCGGTTTCTCCAAAGTAGAGATGTCCGGTTTTCCGCCACAGTGGCGGGATGCCTGGACCTCTCACCTTGAGCATGAAGGAACTGGATCGCCTGCAGCTGATGACACGCATCGCCGAGCGCCGACTGACGCGCCGGCGGGCCGCCGGCCTCTTGCAGCTGAGCGAGCGCCAAGTGCAGCGGCTCTATCGGGCGTTTGTCCGGGAGGGGGCTGCGGGACTCGGGTCGCGGCGGCGCGGTCGCCCGAGCCCCCGCCGCCTCGCGGAGGCCACGCGGGAACGTGCCCTGGCGCTCCTGCGTGAGCGCTACGTGGACTTCGGGCCCACGTTCGCCCACCAGAAGCTCACCGAAGAGCACGCGCTTGTCCTGTCCGTCGAGACGCTGCGCGCTTGGATGATCGCGGCCGATCTCTGGGTGCCGCGCGTGCACCGCGCCCGCCGGAGCTACCAGCCACGCGAGCGCCGCGCCTGCCGGGGCGAGCTCATCCAGATCGACGGCAGCGAACACGCGTGGTTCGAGGATCGCGGCCCGTGCGGCACGCTGCTGGTCTACATTGATGATGCCACCAGCGAGCTCATGGAGCTCTGCTTCGCCGACGTCGAGTCCACGTTCGACTATTTCCACGCGACCCGGCGCTACCTCGAACGGCACGGCAAGCCGATGGCGTTCTACAGCGATCGGCACAGTATCTTTCACGTGCAGGCCCGCGACCGCGCCCAGGGCGGTGCCGGGCTCTCGCAATTCGGCCGCGCGCTGCGCGATCTCAACATCGACAGCATCTGCGCCAACAGCCCCCAGGCGAAGGGCCGCGTCGAGCGCGCCAACGCCACCCTCCAAGATCGGCTCGTCAAAGAGCTCCGCCTCCGCGACCTCTCCAGCCCCGCCGAGGCCGAGTCGTTCCTTCCCGCATTCATGGCCGACCACAATCGCCGCTTCGCCACACCGGCGCGCGTCGCGCACGACGCGCATCGCGCCCTGCACCCGGACGACGACCTCACCCAGATCTTCACGCTCCAGGAATCCCGCCTCATCACGGCAAAGCTCACCGTGAACTACAAGCGCGGCCTCTACGTCCTCGAGGACACCGTCGAGAATCGCCGCTTACGTCGCACGTCCGCCCTGATCCGCGAGGCCGCCGACGGCACGGTCACGATCCACGGCAACGGCCGTGTGCTCCCCTATCGGCTGCATCCACGCGATCAGGCCGTGCTCGCGCCCGGCGTCGTCGTCGAGCACGAGCATCTCGACGGCGCCTTCGCATGGATCGCGGCGCAGCAGCGCGCGCGGGACGCCGCGCGCCTCGCCAATCCCAAGATCACGCTCCGGGCGAAGCAGCGGATTCGTACCGCCGCGGCACCCTCGTGATCCGCTCCCTCCCCCCGTTCTCCACTCCGTCAAACCTGACATCTCTACTTGGGAGAAAAGCGGACATTTCTACTTTGTGTTGACATGACATGGCTCCCCAGCGTCTTCTCGCCTCGGAAACCCGTTGTATGAGGGAATCCCGGCCTCTTCCCCGCTTCAACAACGTTCGTCGCGCCGACACTGCCAGCGGAGTCGGCTGACACCGCGGGGCGCTCTGAACCGGATCGCCGGCGCCGTCTTGGTCGCGCCGGAGACGCCCTTCATCTTGAAGATCGACGACAACTCGGACGGCGTCGAGGGTGCGATGTTCGACGCGATCGTCACGGCGCTCGGCGCCGACCGTCCGCGGTTCCTCAGCGACGGCGCGCCCGCGTTCTTCGGCGGCGCCGATAAGGTCTCGCCTGAGCTGCTTCGCTGGGGTGTCGACATTGCCCTCCGCGCGTCCGCGCGCGCCGCGATCGAATGCGTCCGCAGCTACTCGCGCACGGATTTCCGCGGCGATATGCCCGCGTTCACGGTGCCGACGTTCATCCTGCACGGTGATGCCGACGCGTCGGCGCCGCTCGAGCTGACCGCGCGGAAGACCGCGGCGGCGATTCGCGGTAGCAAGCTCGCCGTCTATGCCGGCGCGCCGCACGCGCTCTTTCTCACCGAGAAGGAACGCTTCAACCGCGATCTGCTGGCGTTCATCGCGTCGTAGCGCGACGGAGACCCGCGGCTACTCGGCTTCGACCGTCGCCGGACCGGTGCTGACGACCTCGTGCGGCGCCGGCGGCGTGCCGCCGAGCGCGACGAGGCGCGACGTCGCGAGCGCGCGACGATCGGACTCGGGGAACTTCTCGAGGAACCGCGTGTAGAGGTCCTTCGCCGTCGCCACGTCGCCGGCGACCTCGGCGATCCGTGCTTGACCGGCGAGCGCTTCCTCCGCGTACGGGCCCGGCATCGTCGCGGCGGCGGCGTACGCCTGCCCCGCTTCCGCGACCTTGCCGTCCTGCTCCTGCGCGTGGCCGAGACGCACCAGCGCGAGCTGGCGGAGATAGTCGGTCGGTGCGCCGGCGTCGAGGAACTTCTGATACTCGACCGCCGCCTCCCCGACTTTGCCCGCGAGGAGCAGCGCGTTGCCGGTCTCGAGCTGCGCGAGGTTGGCGTAGCTCGTGCTGCTGTAGCCGTCGGCGACTTGGCGGAACGCCGTTGCGGCGTCATCGTACTTCTTGTCGTCGAGGAGCGCGTGCGCTTGCGCGTAGGCTTGCGAGGCGCTGGTCTCGCGGTTGGAACGGACGGCGCGGAAGATCAGAATCGCCGCGAGCAAGACGACGATGCCGCCGACGGTCATGAAGAACGCCGTCCGGTTCTCCTCCGCGTACGCGACCGCGCGCCGGCTGAGCGTGACGAACTCGTCCGGCTGGCGAAGCTCCTTGCGTCGAATCCTTTCGGTACGGGCCACAGGTCTCCAGTGGTTAGCGCGACGCCCTAGCGGTCGACGGGCGGCGTCGTGTGGACGCGCTGCGCGGGTCGAGACGAGGTCGGGGAGCCGACCTCACATCTTGTACTTGAAATCCTCGGGCGCCATCTTCTCGAGGATCTCGGCCCATTTGTCGCGCGAGACGTTCGAGAGGTTCTGTTCCTTCCCCTCCTCCATCTGCTGCAGGACGCTCGAGGCCTCGAGCACTTTCTTGGCGACCCAGATGGGACTCTTCGTGCGCAGCGCGAGCGAGATGGCGTCGCTCGGGCGCGAGTCGATCGTGACCTCGCGATCGCCGATCTGGAGGTAGATGAGCGCGAAGTAGGTGTTGTCCTTCAGGTCGGTGACCTCGATGCGATCGACGGTGGCGTCGAGGTCGACGATGATCTTCTTCAAGAGATCGTGGGTCATCGGCCGAGCCATCTTGATGCCTTCGAGCTCGGTCGCCATCGCGGTGGCTTCGAGCAGGCCGATCCAGATCGGGAGATTCAGCTTGTTGTCGGGATCTTTCAGGATGACGATCGGCGTTTTCGTCACCGGATCGAGGGTGAGACCGCCCACGGTCATGCGAATGAAGTTTTCGCCGCTCATGCTCGCCCCGATTGTCGGGCATTCTCGCGAAAAGGTCCAAGGAGGTCAATCCCTAAACCCCTCGAACTGCCGTGCGCGCGCGTCACACCAGTACCATCCGGTCGATGACCTTGTAGAGTTGGTTCAAGTTTCGACACTCCTCGACGATGTCACAGTGCGGGAGGTAGCGATCCATCTCGCTGTCACCGAATCCCCACGTCATCTTGTTCTCCGGGTTCAACCAGATGAGCTGTTTCGCGCGCTGCTTGATCTCCTTCAGCACCCACTCGTGCGGCAGGTTGTAGTTGTTGCGCGCATCGCCGAGGACGATGACGGTCGTGTGGCGCGTGATCGCCGCCAGGTGGTCGCGATGGAAGAGACGAAACGCGCGCCCGAAGTCGGAGTGCGCGTAGACGTTGATGACATTGCCGCGGATCGCCTGGTCGATCGCCTGGTGGATCTCGTTTTCCTCGAAGAGCTTCGTGATCTCGCCGATATCGGCGACGAAGATGAACGAGCGCACCTTGGAGTAGAGGTCCTGGAGCGAGTACACGAACTGCAGCATGAAGCGCGAAACGTTCCGCACCGAGTCGGAGACGTCGCACAGGACGACGACCTGCGGCTTCACGCGCTTGCGCTCGTCGAACTGGATCTTGAACGGCACCCCGCCGTACTGCAGGTTGCGGCGAAGCGTCGCTTTCACGTCGAACTTGCCGCGCCGCGCGTGCCGGCGTTTCACGGCGAGCACGTTCTTCAGGCGTTGCGCGAGCTTCGTCACCGCCTCTTTCATGCGGCGGATCTCGTCCTCGGAGAGGTAGTAGAAGCTCTTCTCGGCGAGCGCCTGCATGCGCAGCGAGTCGCGCTGCGCGACGTCCTGCTGCTCGAGCTCGCGCCGCACGTAGCGGCGGATCATCTCCTGCAGCTCTTGGAGTCGCCGATCGACGAACCGCTGCATCTGCTCGCCGCGCGGGTTGCCCATCCCGGCGATCGCCTCGCTGATCGCCTGCAACTCACGCGCGAGGTCGCCCATGCCGAGCGCCTGCTGCATGCCCTGCGCGTACTGCCCCTCTTGGAACGCGCGCTCGATGCGGTCGACGCGTGCCTGCTTCGCCGCCTCGCGCAGGAGCCGCTCGAGCCGTCCCGAGTCCTGCTGCAGCAGCGCCCGCGCCAGCTCCGAGAGCTCGAGCCCCTGCTCGCGCAGGAGCTTCTCCAGCTCGTCGAGCAGCGCCTGGAACTCGGCAGGCGTCATCTCCAGCGCTTCCATCGACGCCGCCTCGCTGCGCTTCACGATCTCGCCGATGCCGGAGAAGTAGAGGTCGAAGAGCGCGTCGTACGCCGGTAGATCGACGGCGCGCTTCACCAGCGTCGCGCGCAAGCTGTCCTTGACCGTTGCGCGCGAGCGCAAGCCGACGAGGTCGAGGGCGCGGAACGTGTCGAGGCTCTCCGCGAAGGAGACGCGGATCCCGTTCTGCCGCAGGAGTCCCGCGAACTCGATGATCTTCGTGTCCATGTGTCGGAGCGCTCGCTCAGGGCGACGGCGCGGACCGGCGCGCCGTCAGTGCAGAACGTCTTTCGGCGGCTCGGTTGCGGTGGGCCGCGCCGCCTTCGCCTTCTGGCGCGCGACGTACTCCTTCAGCTCCTGCTGCGCCTTGCGGATGTCGCCCTCGTACTTGCAGATCGTGCTCAACGTCTCGTTCACGAGCTCGCTGTCGAGGGCGTCGATGTTGAGGAGCGTCAACGCTTTCGCCCAGTCGAGGGTCTCGCTGATGCTGGGAGCCTTTTTCAGATCGAGCTTGCGGATAGCCTGCACGGCGCCGACGAGCTCGTCGGCGAGGTGCGCCGCGGCCTCCGGCACCTTGAGCAGGACGATCGCCCGCTCCTGCTCGCGGTCGGGGAAGTCGATGTAGAGGTGCAGACAGCGCCGTTTCAACGCATCCGACATCTCGCGCGCGTTGTTGCTCGTCAGGACCACGAGCGGTACGTGCCGTGCCTTCAACGTGCCGAGCTCGGGCACGCTCACCTGAAAATCGGAGAGCACCTCGAGGAGAAACGCCTCGAACTCGGTGTCGGACTTGTCGATCTCGTCGATCAGCAGGACGCACGGTGCGGCGGAGGAGATCGCGCGCAAAAGCGGCCGCGGCAGGATGAAGCGCTCGGAGAAGAAGACGTCGTCCTGACTGCTGATGCGATCGACGGCATCGTGGAGTGTCTTCGTCCCCTCGATCACCTCGCCGATCTTGTCCTTCAAGATCTGCGTATAGAGCAGCTGCTTCGCGTACTCCCACTCGTAGAGCGCCTTCGCCTCGTCCAGGCCTTCGTAACACTGGAGGCGGATCAGCTCGTGCCCGAGCGCGCTGGCGAGGACCTTGGCGAGCTCCGTCTTGCCGACGCCGGCCGGCCCCTCGACGAGGATCGGCTTCTTCAGATGTGTCGCCAGATAGACGACCGTCGCGATCGTGCGGTTGCAGATGTACTGCTCGCCCGCAAGACGCTCGATCACCTCTTCGATCGACGCAAAGCTCACGCGGTCTCCTTCGAAAAAAGTCGAGGTTCGACGCTAGCATGCGAGTATCGACGACACAATTCGTCTATACTGCGCGCGATGTGCACGCTCGCCGTTTACGTTCGGCGCTTCGCCGAGTACCCGCTCGTCGTCGCCGCGAACCGCGACGAGTTCCTCGCGCGGCCGGCGACGGCGCCGCTCGTGTTGTCGCCGTCACCGCGCATCGTCGGCGGTCAGGACCTTCTCGCCGGCGGCACGTGGCTCGGGATCTCCGAGCACGGTGTCGCCGCCGGCCTCCTCAATCGCCGCACCGCGGACGCGCCCGTCGCCGACAAGCGGTCACGTGGACTCCTGATGTTGGAGACGCTCTCTGCCACGTCCGCCGCCGACGCCGCGGGCATGCTCGCAGCGATCGACCCCGCCACGTACAACGCGTTTACCTTGCTCGTCGCCGACGCTCGAACGGCCGTCGTCGCGCAGAACCGTCCCGACGGCATGCAACTGACGACGCTCTCACCGGGCGTTCACGTCCTCAGCAACCTCGACTTCGACGACCCGACGTGCCCGAAGCGCGCGCGGTCGCACGAGCGCTTCGCCCGCATCGGCATCACGTTCGAGCACGACGGCGATGTCGACGCCTTCCGCGACGCGCTTCGCACCATCCTCTCCGACCACACCGTCGCGCTCGACCCGCGCCTCCCCGACGCGCTCGGCTCGCTGTGCGTGCACACGGAGCAGTTCGGTACCCGCTGCTCGTCGCTCGTCTTCCTCGATGCGCACGGCACCTGGAGCCACTGGTTCGCCGACGGCCCGCCCTGCCGCGTCGCGTACGCCCCTGCCCTCACCCCGACGAGCGCTCCCACGGCGGCCTCGTGATCGGCTTCGCGAACGGAGGTCAGCTGCCTACTCAGGCGTGAGCCACACGTCGGCAACTCGCGCCGGCAGAAACGGGTGGATCACGTAGTCGTGCACGCGCGGGTCGTGCATGACGTACGTGATCGGGTGGTAGAGCAAGATGATCGGCGCGTCGTCGACGATCCGCCGTTCCGCCTCGGCGTCGACGCGGAAGCGCGCGGTCTCGTCGAGTACCGTGCGCGCCTGCTCGAGGAGCCGATCGACGGCGGAGTTCGAGTAGAATGGGTGGTTGTTCGCGCCGCCGGAATGAAACAGAACATCGAGGAAGTTGCTCGGGTCGGGGAAGTCGGCCGACCAACCGAGGTCGAAGACGGGAACGGTCTTCGGCTGGCGGATGGCGTCAAGAAACGACGCCCAGGCGACGCTCTTGATCGCGAGCTGTACGCCGACCTTCGTGAGGTCCTGCTGCAGCTTCTGCGCGATCTTCAGATCGGTGTCGGTGCCTTGCGTCCAGATCTCGGTCGCAAAGCCGCCGGCGACGCCCGCCTCGGCGAGGAGCGCGCGCGCCTTCGCGGGATCGTACGGGTAGCCGGCGAGCTCGACGTGATAGCCGGGCATGTTGGGCGGTACGATGCCGTGCGCCTCGACGCCGCGGCCGTTCAAGAGCGTAATGACGTCGGCCTTGTTGACAGCGTAGTTGAGCGCCTGGCGGACGCGGCGGTCGTCGAGCGGCGGCATCTCGCAGTTGAGGCCGACGAACATCGTCTCGAGCGCAGTCGCGTGGATCGTCAGCGCCGCGCGCGCGGGGTCGCGCATCACCGCCGGAAAGTCCGCAGGCGGGATGCCGGTGACGTCGAGCTCGCCGCTCTCGAACATCAGCCACGAGAGCTCGGGATTGACGCCGAGTTGCTGCACGATGCCGTCGAGGTACGGGCGCTCGCGATCGTGATAGCGCGGGTTGCGCGCCAGCACGATGCGCTCGCCGCGGCGCCACTCGCGGAGCACGAAGGGCCCGCTCCCGATCGGCTGCGTCGTGAAGTCGTCGCCCAGTCGCCGCGCGCGCTCCGCCGGCACGACCGCGGCGAAGAGCAGCGCGAGCTTGTGAAGGAAGAGCGGATCGGGCTCGGCGAGCTCGATCTCGACCGCGTCCGGCTCCGGCGCGCGCAGTCCGGCGACGTGCGGCGCCGTCCCGTCGACGAACGCCGGCGCGCCGACGATGCCGCGAAAATACTCGGCGCCTTGCGAGCGGGTTCGCGGCTCGAGCACGCGCTCGATCGAGCCGACCGCGTCGGCTGCCGTGAGCGGCGTGCCGTCGGAGAAGACCGTGTCCCGTCGGAGCGCGAAGCGATAGCGCCGCCCGTCGGCCGACACCTCCCAGCGCTCCGCGAGCGCCGGCACGAGCGCCGCCCGCTCGTCGTACGCGACGAGCGTCTCGAAGAGGTGCTGCTCGAAAAACCACGACCGCGTGTCGTACCCGAGCGCCGGATCCAGCGTCGGCACGTCGTCCGCCGCCGCCAACCGCAACACGCCCCCATGCCGCGAGCCCGGCTCGCGCTTCGGCCACTCGAGCCGATCCCGCGTACACCCGCCGAGGAACGCAACGCTGAGGGTGATGAGCAACGAGAGTCGCAGCTCGCGGTGCCACGACGACGTTGCGCAATGACGCTCCACCGCCCGCGCGCGCCACGCGCCGCGGGCGCGCCGCCCCGGCGACTGTCGCGTCTCCGTCTCCGCCGACGCGACGATCATGCCCCGGGCGCCCGCCCGTCGCCCGCGAGCCCGTATGCGATGAAGTTGAACGTCAAGACCGCATAGAGGACGGCAGCGCCCGGAAAGAGCATCAGCCACGGCGCGACGCGATAGTACGCCGTCGCCTCCTGGATCATCCGTCCCCACGTCGGCGTCGGCGGCGGCACGCCGATACCGAGGAAGCTCAGGCCGGCGTCGAGCAGGATTGTCCCTGAGGTGCTGAGGGCGGCGATGACGAGAATCGTCGGCACGACGTTCACGAGCACGTGGCGGCGCAGGATCCGGCCGTGCCGTGCTCCGAGCGCGCGCGCGGCGAGCACGAAGTCGCGCTCGCGCAGCGATAGCACCTCGCTGCGGATCACGCGCGCAACGCCGGTCCAGCTGACGAGACCGATGACGATGAAGATCGTCCACACGCTCGGCCGCAAGACGGCGACGAGCGCGACCGCGAGAAGCAGGCCGGGAAACGCCAGCATCACGTCGGTGACGCGCATGAGCACGACGTCGACGGCCCCGCCGAAGTAGCCGGCGCCGAGGCCGATCGCGGTGCCGGTCACCATCGTGACGACCATCGCGACGATGCCGACGAGCAGCGAGATGCGCGCGCCGTACAGAAGCCGTGACAGCACATCGCGTCCGAGATCGTCGGTGCCGAGATAGAACGGCGCCGCCGGCGGCACCGGCTCGGCGAGCTGCGGCGCGACGGGCGCCGCCGGATCGTACGGCGCGACGCTCGGACCGACGGCGGCGACCAGCACGAGGAGCGCGCCCATCGCGAGCCCGAGCCGTAGAAGAGAGCGAGCGCCGCGCACGTCAGCCCAGGCGGATGCGCGGATCGACCACGCGGTAGAGGAGGTCGATCGCGAGATTGCTCGCGACGACGAGGAACGCGCTCAAGAGCACCGTACCCATGATGACCGGCACGTCCAGGCTCAGCACGGCGTCGAACGCGAGGCGCCCGAGCCCCGGCCAGTGAAAGACCGTCTCCGTCAGGACGACGCCGTTCAAGAGCGCCGCGAAATCGAGGCCGATGACCGTGAGGAGCGGCAGGCACGCGTTCCGCAGCGCGTGCACGGCGACGACGCGTAGCTCGCTCGCGCCACGCGCGCGCGCGGCGCGCACGTAGTCGGCGCCGAGCACGCTCACGAGATTCGTGTGCAAGAGACGCGCGTAATAGACACCCGTACCCGTGCCGAGAACGAGCGCCGGCAAGACGAGATGTCGCACGTCGCCGGCGCCGCCGAGCGGCAGCAAACGCCAGCGGTAGCCGACGTAGTAGAGCGCGAGCATCCCGAGCCAGAAGACCGGCGCGGAAAGCAATCCCAGCGACAACACCAGCGCCGTGCGATCGACCCACGTGCCCGCGAGCGGCGCCGTGACGACGCCGCCGGCGAGGCCGATCACGATCGCGATCGCGAGACCTGTGGCCGCGAGGAGCGCCGTGGACGGAAGGCGCCGTGCCAAGATCTCGGCCACCGGCTCGCGCGTCGCATATGAGCGTCCGAGGTCGCCGCGCACCAGGCGCACGAGGTAACGGCCGTACTGCACCGGCACCGGCAGGTCGAGCGCGAGCTCGCGGCGGATCGAGGCGATCGTCGCCGCGTCGGCGCGCGGACCGGCGACGACGCGCGCCGGGTCGCCGGGCACGAGGAAGACGATCGCGAACGTGATCGCCGTCGTACCGACGAGGATCAGCAGCGCCCAGGCGAGGCGTCCGATCAGGTAGCGCATCGTCCCTCCGCCGCCTTGACGGGTCGCGACGGCTCGCATATCGCGGCGGGCGCGTGCGAACGTTCCTGATCGTCGCCATCGCCGCGGTCGCGCTTGCGATCGTCGCGCCTGTGGGATGCCATCGGCTGCAGGAGCACATGCTGCTCTCGCTGTTGCAGGAGAGCGCGCGCCCGGTCGAGGTCGTCGGCGCGGAGCCGCCGAGCTTCCGCTTCCCGCCGACGCGAGTACGCGTCGTCGCGCTCATCGACTACGACGACGCGCGCCGCGCCGCCGGTCACGTCTCGTTCGTGCCGCCGGACGGCTCCGAGCGCTACTTCTGGGCGGCGAGCGTCTGCGACTCGTGGTCGTCGCAGTGCCTGGAGTCGGCGCCGCCGGCCACACTCGACGCGATCACGTACGGCGCCGTGCCCGCGGGACTGCACCAGATCGAGCCGCCAGTCGGGATCGCGCGCGACCTCGAGGCCAATCACCTCTACGGTCTGGCGCTTCTCGGCGAGAAGCTCTTCGCCCTCACTACGTTCTACCGCGACGACACGGGCACGCTGCACCTGATGGATGGCGCGCGCTTCGCCGAGGCGGTCGTCCGCGGGCGGCGCGACGAGATCGCCGCGTTTCTCACGGGCCGCGAGCGGGCGCTCTCCACCGCACCCTGACGCGATCTCGGCGCGCCGCCGCCGCACGCGTCGCGACGTCACCGAGCGCCGCATGTGGTATCGCAACGACACCGACCACCGTCGCACATCAGCGCCCCTCGCCCCGCGCACGTCAGACGAGACTCCGGCCGCCATCGACCACGAGCGTCGTACCGGTCACGAAGTCGCTGTCGACGAGATAGAGCACCGCCGCCGCGACCGCCTCCGGACCGCCGAAGCGGCCGAGCGGCGTGCGGGCGAGGATACGCGCCTCGTCGGCCGCCGATGCGCCGCGCGGCGGCAGGATCGGACCCGGGGCGACGCAGTTCACTTGCACTGCCGGCGCCAGCTCGCGCGCCAGGCTTTCAGTCAGCGCGACGAGCCCGGCTTTCGAGACGCGGTACGGAAGGTAATCGCGAACCGGCCGCGACGCGCGCGCGTCGCCGAGGTTCACGATCTTTCCGGCGCCGCGCGCCTGCATCGCGCGGCCGAGCTGTATCGACAGCAGGTACGGCGCGGTGAGATTCACCGCGAGATTCTCCTCCCACTGGTGCTCGTCGAGGGCGTCGAGCGGCGTCGCGTGGAAGACCGACGCGTTGTTGACGAGCACGTCGACGGGTCCGAGACGCGCCTCGACGTCGGCGGCGAGCGCCCGTAGCGCCGTCGCGTCGCGCAGGTCCGCGGCGAAGGCGTCCGCCGTGGCGCCGGCGCCGCGCAGCTCCGCGACGAGCGCCTGCGCCTCATCGCTCGAGCCGCGGTAATGGACGCCGACACGGGCGCCGCGGGCGGCGAGCGCGGTCGCGATCGCGCGCCCGACCCGTCGTGCGGCGCCGGTCACGAGGGCCGTGCGTCCGCTCAGCTCCAACGCCGTACCCGTCGCGCTCGCGCGCCCGCCGTCCGCCGTCTCGCGTTCATCGCGGCTGCAGCTGCGGCAGGATCTCGTCCATCATTCCCGGCGCGGCGGCGACGAGGTGCTCGGGCGCGCGCTCGCCGCCGAGGAGCGCGCCCAGATCGACGGACGCGCCGGTGCGATAGCGAAGCTCGCCGCCGACCGCCGCGAGCAGGGCCGCCCCCGCAGCGATGTCCCAGATCCGCGCGTGGCCGAGAAGCGCCGCGACTGCGGCGCCGCGCGCCACGAGCGCCATGTGGTACGCCGTCGAGCCGAGGGCACGCACCTTGCCCGCGAAGCGGATGCCGCGCCCGCGGTGCAAGTCGGAATGGGTGACGATGAAGAGGTCGCCTTCGTGGGCCGGACGCCGGCCACGCGGCAGCACGCGCCCGTTCCATCGCGCCTCGTCGTGCTCGGCGACGTACGTCTCGCCGGTCATCGGCAGGTAGGTGATGCCGCCGACGGCGCGGCCATCGCACATGATGCCGAGGGTCACGCACCAGGTCGGCAGGCCGGCGACGAACGCCGACGTACCGTCGATCGGGTCGAGCGTGAGCGTGCACGCGGCCCCATCGGGACCGACCGCGCCGAACTCCTCGCCGAGGAGCCGCACCCCGGGCGCGACCTCCGGCAGCCGCTCGACGAGATAGCTCTCGACCGCCCGATCGGCGGCCGTGACGAGCGTTCGATCCGCCTTGCGCTCCGCGGTCACGTTCTGGAAGAGCCCGCGCGCCAGCTCCCCCGCCTCACGCACGACAGGCAGCAGCGCCGCGACCGATGGAACGTCCATCCCGTCACCATACCGCACGGTCGCCGCGGCGAGAATGGCGCGGGCCGACGGCGGCGAAACCCGCATCCTGTCACTGCGGCGCGGGTGCGACGACGCGGCGGTTGGCTCCGCGCGAGGATCACGAGGCGTGCGACGACGCGGTGGTTGGCTCCGCGCGAGGATCGCTCGCGCGGGTTGCCGGACACGGTTTAGACCCAATGCCGGTCAGTTAAGCCGGTTTCCTCGGTTCGACGGCCACTTGCGACGGTCCTGACGGAGGACGTCGTCGGCGCGTTTCGGTGAAGCGTTCGCTTCTGCATTGGCTTACAGCTATATA
>JBGPOW010000118.1:0-13391 GCA_041488235.1 Binatia bacterium | reverse complement strand
GGGGTGAACGTCGAGCACGAAGTCTATCTAGGATTCGTCACCGATCCGGGACTGGTGCTGCGGGCGGTCGTGGATTCTCGACATCGTCACCGTGCCGAAATGGTCGAATATAGGTTGGCGAGGAATGAGACTCCGCAACCGTAACGGCCGCGGCGGACCCCACGCTTCGCGGCAGCTCGGAACCTGTCGGGCGCGTAGAGCGTGCGCGTAGAACCCCGCGCGTAGTACTCCGAGGTTACGGGGTCGCCGTCCTTCTTGTAGCGTTTGTGGCAACCAAGTCAGCGGCGTCCGACCGCACTGGTGATCCCACAGCCAGACCGATCTCGAGTGCGTCTCGAGGCCAAGCTTCAACCAGGAGGTACGTGTGAATACCCAACGTGTTACTTCGACTCTCTCACTCGCATTGGCGCTCGGTCTGCTCGGGAGCGTGGCGATCAGCTCGGCTGAAACAGTCACTACGACGACCGAGAAGGCGACGACGTACTCGGGTGTGGTCTCCGAGATCAACCCGACCACCTCGACGATGATCATCAAGTCCGAAACGGCTCCCGCTCCGGTGACCTACACCTACACCAAGCAGACCGCCTTCGTGGATACGCAGGGAAATGTCGTCTCCTATGAGACGATCAAGAACGCCCCGGTGACCGTCGAGTACACGAAGGATGGCGATCGCACGATCGTCACCCGTGTCGTCGCGACTCGGCCCGCTACCGTGATGCACAAAGAGGAGACCACCACGCACACGGAGACGCGTTAAGGAAAAGGACTGGACGGCGCTTCGAGCGCACGCGGTGAACGCGACCGGAAGAGCGGCACTCGCTGCTCCCGGCGCGGCCACCGCCTCGGTTCGGGCCAGAAGCGATGGACGACGTAGCTCACAGCTCACCGGCGCCGCGGGAGGAGGCCTCGCCAGCCGGCGCCGTCGAGCGCGCGGTCGACGCGGCCCAACGCCTCGTCGTCGAGCGCATGGAGCTCCTCCGTCTGGAGGCGCAGCAAGCGCTGACTCGGCTGTTGCAGGATGCCGGCTTGCTCGCGCTCGGCGGGCTCCTCGCCTTCATCGGTTGGTGCGCACTCATGGGCTGGGTCGTGGTGCTGCTGCGCGAGCGCGGGTCCCTGCCGGCCGGTCTCGCCTCGATGGGGCTGCTGAACGCCGCGCTGGCGACCATCCTCGTCGCGGTCGCCGTCCGGCGTATGCAGCGGAGGACGGAGACGTGAACGGATCCGAGGTCGGCGAGCGTGAGGAGGTTCTCCGTCAATCCATAGAGCGCGACGAGGCGGAGTTGCGGGACGCGGTGGGCGAGCTCGCGACCGCGGTCACGAGCGAGTTCACCTTGGGTGCACAGATCGCCGAGCACCCCGTGTTGTCGTTGCTCGGCGGCTTTGCCCTCGGGCTGTGGCTCGGTCGCCGCGACTGATCATAACCGAGGAAGAGATCATGGCAGATACGATGGAAGAGCGATCACCAACAGAAGAATTGACGGAGCAGATCACGGCGGGTGTCGACCAAGCGCGCTCCGAGATCCAGAGGCTCGACCGCGAGGTCCGCGCCTTGGTCAAGAAGCGGCCGCTTTTGGCGCTCGTCGGCGCGGTCGTGACCGGCTATCTCGTCGGGCGCGTCCTCGCGCGGCGCTAGGAGGCTCCATGTCCAATCGGGCGAGCAACGAAGGAAACGGCGCCGATGTCTCGTGCGTCCCGCACGAATCCGATGGCTCACCCGTTACCCGTTTGCAGCGGCGCGGCCGTCGAGTCCGCCAGGATGCTCGGGCGCTGACCTCGGGCGTGGAACAGGCCGTCGATGAGATCGAGAGCTTTCTCGGCGTGCAGATGGAGCGTCGTCCGTACGTCACGCTCGCGACCGCATCCGCGGTCGGCTACGTGACGGGCGGCGGTATCCCTTCACGGCTCACGCGTCTCATCATCGACATGGGCACCCGTGTCGCAATCGCGTTCATGGTGCAGCGATTCGGCGGCGCGAGAATGGCGACGCCGCCCGGATCGAATGGAGTCGACCATTCCTGAAGGAGGATTCATATGCACAAGCTCATAGGTTCGTGCGCCGGCATCATCGTATTCGCAATCATCGCGGCGGCATGCGGCCACCGCGAGACGACCACCATCCATCGTGAGTCGGTACAGACGGCGCCGGCGGCCCCGGCCGTCGTGGAAAAGAAGACCACGACTACCGAAACCCGCTATTAATAGCCCGGCGACTGAATCGACTGATCCGAGAATGAATGAGCAACGAGGATCCGACGCGAGAGACGATCGACCTCCGGCAAGTTGGGGCCGCCACCGCAGTCGTGGTCGGCATCATCGGGCTGGCGGTCGTCGGCTATCTCCTGATCGACATCCTCCTCTTGCTCTTTCTCGGTATCGTGCTCGCCGCGGCGTTGCAGCCGTGGCACGTCAAGCTCTGCCGGTGGGGCGTTCCGAAGGGGCTGGCGGTCCTCCTCATTTACCTCCTCTTTCTCGTCGGCCTCGTTTCGGTCGCGCTCCTGGTCGGCCCGGTGGTGATCGAGCAGGTCCGCATCTTCGCGGCCGACTTGCCCGACACCTACGCGCGCCTGCGATCGACTCTGCTGGCGAGTGACACGGCGCCGCTGCGGTTGATCGGCCATCGGCTGCCTCCCTTCGAGGTTCTCACGCGCGCGTTGATGGACGTTTCCCCGCGCTTCTACGAAGGGATCCTCGGATTCACGACCGGCCTTCTGCGGCTCTTCGCATACTTCGTGACCGTGCTCGCCGTAGGCTTCTACTGGACGATGGAAGTGCCCCGGCTCGAACGGCTCGTCCTGTCATTCCTGCCGGTCAGCCGGCGCGCGCGAACGCTCACCATCTGGCACGAAATCGAGTCCAAGCTCGGCGCCTACCTCCGCGGCCAGGGGCTCGCCATGATCGCCATCGGCGTCGCATCGGCCGTCGGGTATGCGGCGATCGGGTTGCCGAATGTCCTCGTCCTCGGCGTGCTCGCCGGTCTCCTCGAGGCCGTGCCGTTGTTCGGGCCGGTGCTGGCCGCGGCGCCTGCGATTCTCGTTGCCCTGCCGCTCGGGCTCCCGACGGTCGTCCTCGTCATCGGGCTCGCGACGCTGCTGCAGCTCGTCGAGAACAATATCCTCATCCCTCGCATCATGAGCCACGCGGTCGGCGTCAGCGCCTTGGTCGGGCTGGTCGCCGTGCTCGCCTTCGGTACCCTGTACGGCGTCCTCGGGGTCTTCATCGCCATCCCGATGACGGCTGTCGTCCAGGTGATCGTCGATCGGATGCTGATCAACGCGGAACCCGTGTCTGACATGCGGAGCGTCGAGGTGCGGCCTTTCGCGGCGCTCCGCGTGCACGTTCGAGCGCTCGGGCAGCAGGCGCGCGCCCGCCTCCGCGCCCGCGGCAGCCGGATGGGAATCGATCCTGGGACGGCGGATCACGTCGTCGATGCCGTCGATCAGCGGATCGAGGAGGCCGTGGAACGCGTCGAAAGGATGATCTCGGTGGCCCAAGACGCCGCGACTCCCGTGCCCCCGAACGAGCGCGAGGCAATCGTCGAAGGACTTCACGAAGCGACCGAGGATGTCGAGCAGGCGATCGAGCGGGTCGATACGATCGTGGGCGCGGCGCAGGAGGGCGGGGCGACGAGTGGGCCGACCGTCGAGCTGCCCGTCGAAGAGCTGAGCCGGGCCACACAGCACGTCGAAAAAGCCGTCGAGCGCGTGGAGAGCGTCATGGTGGTGACGGACGAGGCTCCCGGACCCATCGAGGCCGAAGCAAAGACGACGATCGTAGAGAACTTGAGCGAAGCAACTCAGCAGATCAGAGAGGCGGTGCGCGACGTCGATGCGCTCGTCGAAGCGGCAGAGGAAAAGCCGCGACGGGGAGTGGCGGCATTCGTGGCGGTCCTCTTGGCGATTGCTCCATTCGCCGCGTGCAGTAGAGGAGACGAGAAACTGGATCCGGCTGCCGTCAAAGCCATGTGCCGGGCATCTGCGGACGCCGTAATCGCCGACCGTCGTGCCGAACGCGACTTCGACGACGCGGCGACGGCGAGCAAGCAAGGCAGGTGGGACCAGAGTCTGGACTTCGTCGGGGAGCGTGTTTCATCGCGTGTTGCCGAACGAGAGCGTTGGCGTCGATTGTCCGCTGAGTTGCTCGAGGCTTCTCGCAAGCGAACGGATACGGCCGTCGTGGTGCTGCGTGCCACAAGCGATATTTCAGCCATGCACGCCCAAGCCTTACACCTGGGCGACGAAGGCAGCATATCCGCTCTCGACGCATGCCAAGCTGACGCGGACCGCTACTCGAAGTAGTCCGCGGTGGGCGTCGTACGGCATCACGTCGCGCCGGACACGTAGAGCTACGCACGTAGGACCGCCCACGTAGTAGTCCGATCTTTCGGTCTGCGCGCAGCCGCTATTAACTGAGAGCACGGAGCAAAAACCTAAATGGATTCCGATTCGAGCACAGATGATCTGTCCAACACATTCGTTCTCGAGAATCCGCTGCACCAGCGATACTTTGCTCGATCTTCGCCGCGCACGACTGGTGTGCCGGAGACTCGCTTGCTGTTCGCCGTCCTTCTGGACGCGATCATCCAGCTCCGGAGTCGCGATGCGCGAAATATCATCGAGGCCGAGAACTGGATCCGCAACAATGAGATCACCGACTCGCCATTTTCATTCGACAACATCTGCAAGGTGCTTGGCATCGAGTCGAGCTACCTCGCGGCTGGACTGCTCGCGTGCCGTGACCGTCCGACAAACGTCGAACAGCGGGCGCCGCTCCGACAGATCCACGCTTCGCGCATGCGTATCGCAGCATGTCCTCGGCGAACTCGGACAGCGACTGCCAGCCGAACCTAAACTGCATTCACGGTCGTGCCGCAGTGCGGATCGAGCAGGCACCTCCCTTTTCCCGGCTGAAGTTCGTCGCTTCGTAGTGGACGACGATCCCGGCGTTGTAGCCAGAGACGGATGAGCCGTCGGAAAGTGGAAAGCAATGACAAAGGAGGAAGCATGAGGCACTTTCGATATCTTAGTTTCGTTGCAGCGGCGCTCGTCATGGGGATGGTCGTTCCCCAGAGCGTGCGCGCAGCCCATTCGGACCCTTGGGTGACCACCAAGGCCAAGATCGCGCTCTTCACCAATGCGGGTGTGAGCGGGACCGCCGTCAACGTCGACACCGTCGATGGTCGCGTCACACTGCACGGCAAAGTCGGCTCGAAGGCCGAGAAAGCGAAGGCGGCGGCCGTCGTCGGGAAGATCGACGGCGTGCGCGAGGTGCGGAACCTCCTGCAGGTCGTGCGGACAAAGGATGAGGCCGCGGTGAAGGTCAGCGACAAGGACATCCAAACGCGCGTGACCGAGGCCTTCAAGGCCGACAAGCAGCTGGCCGCGAGCGGCATCTCGGTGCAGTCCGTCAACAAGGGTGTGGTTCTGCTCGCCGGCAAGACACCGTCGATGACGACGCACCTCCGTGCGATCACGACGGCGTCGGGCGTGCCGGGCGTCCGTCAGGTCGCGAGCGAGGTGAAAGGTCCCGAGACACTCGCCGACGCCGAGGCCGGCCAGACCGCGAAGAAGGACAAGGCGGCCGCGGGCGACCACGGCCTCACCGGCGCCGCCAGCGATACCTGGATCACGTCGGCCACGAAGCTTCGGCTCCTGGCGAACTCCGACACGCCGGCACTCGACATCAGCGTCGACACGCGCGACGGCCACGTCACGCTCTTCGGTATGGTGCCGTCCGACCAGGCGAAGCAGGCGGCGAGCGCCGAGACGCGTAAGGTGAGCGGCGTGCAGGACGTCACGAACGAGCTCCAGATCGTGGCGAGCGCGCAGCGAAAGCGCGTCGAGGCGAAAGACACGGACGTCGAGAGCGCCGTGAAGCACGCGCTCGGGAAGCGTCAGGACCTCACGGGGAACGACGTTTCCGTCGCGGTGAAGGACGGGGTCGTGCGCCTCACCGGCACCGTCCCGAACGAGGATGCACGCGTCACGGCCGCGACGACGGCTCGCTCGACCCCCGGCGTGCGTGCAGTACTCTGGGAGGATTTGACGGTCAGTAGCGCGGGCGCGCGCTAGCTCCTGCTCTTCTATTGTCGAGTGTCGAGCGCGATGACGCCTCGATCACCAATGGCGACTGCCGGGAGCGTCTCAGGCGTGGCGCGCTCCCGGCAAGCGCGGCCCGCGACTCGAACGCCGCAGACCCGGCCGCCGGAGCGCGGCCCGCGGGCCGGTACGTCGGGCAAAAGGGACGAAGCGCGCCATTCCTTCGCGTCCATCGACGGAATGCGCCTGCATTGGGCCGAGCTGGGCGATGCGACCGACACGGTACCTGTGGTGCTTCTGCACGGCATCCTCGATTCGCATCTCACGTGGAAGCCGGTCGCCCGCGCGCTCGCGACGGATCGCCGCGTCCTCATGCCGGACTTATTGGGATGCGGTTTGTCGGAGCGTCCCGATGCGAGTTACGAGCTCGGCTGGCACGCGCAGGTCATCGCTCGCTGGCTCGAGACCCTCGGTCTCGAGAACGTCGATGTCGTCGGCCACTCGTTCGGAGGAGGCGTCGCGCAGATGCTGCTGCTCGAGTGCCCCACGCGAATTCGGCGGATGGTCCTGGTCGCCTCCGGCGGCCTCGGCCGCAGCGTCGGGTTCTGGTTGCGCCTGGCGACTTTTCCGCGAGTCGTCGAGCTCTTCGGTCAGCCGTTCATGGCGTTCGGAACGCGACGCGCGCTCGGCGGCGCGAGTGCCATGTCGACGGAGGACATTGCGGAGCTCAGTGCGTTGAACGCACAGCCCGGCTCGGCGCGTGCGTTCGCGCGAACGGTGCGCGACGTGATCGATTGGCGCGGCCAGCGCCGCGTCTTCTTTCAACGCGTCCACGAGGTCACCCGGCTTCCGCCGGTCGCAGTGTTGTGGGGAGATCGCGACGCGATCATCCCGATCGCTCATGCCGAGGCGTTCACAGCTTCGGTGGAGGGCGTAGTGTTCAAGCACTTCGACGGCTGCGGGCACTATCTGCATCAAGAGCAGCCCGAAGCATTCGTTACCGCGGTGCGTGAGTTTCTCGATGATCGCTCGACGATCGCTGCGCGGCTTCGAAGTCGATGAATCCGTAATCTTCGAAGGCCTGGAATCCGATCTATTTCGCGTAGATCTCGAAAAACGCGTCTATGCTGGCGAGCAGCTGCCGTCGGATCTGCTGCCTGGTGCCGTCGATCACGTGCAGCGTGACGCGGCCGTCATCGCCGGTGGTGAACGTCACCTTGCCGGACGTGACGGCGCTCACGTCAGCAGCCGGGAAAAGACGCATCCCATAGACGAGCGTGAGTTTCCGCGGTCCGCCGCGGACGAGCCTGAGCTTGGTCATGACGTTCGGCGTAGCCGTCACACGCGAAATTGACAAGCAACGTGCTCGGCAGGCCGCACCTATGACTTCATGGAGGTCGTCGCGGCACGCGTTCCGCCTTGCAATCGCGGCGCGACGCCCGCACACTCCGCCGCCGGAGGAGACGCCATGACGATCGATCTCTGGATGCTCGTCGCGTCCGCGCTGTTGTGCTTGCTGATTCCCGGGATCTACCTGGCGGGTCGCGCGCAGACGCCGGGCGGCACGCAGTGGGGGTTCGGCAACCGCGACACGGCGCTCGCCGTTCCCGCGTGGGCGGCACGCGCCGAGCGCGCCCACGCGAACCTGGTCGAAAACCTGACCCCGTTCGCGATCGTCGTACTCACCGCGCACCTCACCGGAAAGGCGAACGCGACGACCGCGTACGGCGCCGAGCTGTTCTTCGCCGGGCGTGTCGCGCACGTTCTCGTCTATACCGCCGGTATCCCGTACCTACGCACGGCCGTGTTCTTCGTCGCCGCGGTCGGCGAGATCATGATCCTGATGCAGCTGTTCCACTGAGCCGCGAGATTCTGCGCGACTGATGGCAACCGAGCTCGCCGACCCGCGCGCGATCACCCGGCGCACACTCGCGCACTACGACGCCACGGCTGATGCGTTCTGGGAGGGTACCCGCGACCACGACGTGAGCGAGAACGTCGCCGCGCTGCTACGGAACCTGGAGGGCCCCGGGCCGTTCGCCATCCTCGACTTCGGGTGTGGGCCGGGGCGTGACCTGGTCACGTTCCGCGATCTCGGCCACGAGGCCGTCGGCCTCGACGGCGCGGCCCGGTTCGTGGCGATGGCGCGCAGCCGCTCGCGGTGCGAGGTGCTGCACCAGGACTTCGTCGCGCTCGACTTGGCGTCGGCGCGCTTCGATGGAGTCTTCGCCAACGCCTCGCTCTTCCACGTCCCGACGGTCGAGCTGCTACGCGTCCTCGGCGAGCTGCGCGCGGCGCTGCGGCCGCGCGGGGTGCTCTTCGCGTCGAATCCGCGGGGGAACGGCGACGAAGGTTGGCAGGGGGGCCGCTACGCGGTCTGGCACGACCTCGAGGGGTGGCGCGGGTTTCTCGCGCGCGCGGGCTTCGCCGAGCTCGAGCATTACTACCGGCCCACGGGTCGACCGCGCGCTCAGCAGCCGTGGATCGCGAGCGTCTGGCGCAGGCGGTAGGACGTCTCGTTGCGGCATCCGCTCTATTTCATTTGCCCCGCTGCCGATTTGTCGATATCTTCAGCAGATCAAAATGAGAATCATAAGCGGAATGTCGCGCTCATCGCCGGGACGATCGTGAATAATTTAATGAACGCCATCCATCAGGCGCTCACCCGATACCGCCGATCGGTGTCGCGATGGACGAGTGCGAGGCCCCGGTCCGCCGAAGGGGTCGAGAACAGCGACCCGCACCGCGGAGGCGACCGTCGGCGCTTTTGGGACGAGTTCCGCGAAGGGCAACGACAAGCCGGCGAACGATCGGCGCTCAATGCGCCGCGCAGCGCCTCGCGTGCGGGTGCCCATAATCAATAGCGCGGCTCCGCCGCGCGTCGCTCGCGCGTGATCACGGCACGGCGGTGCCGTCGAAGTACTTGGTTGCGAGGCTCCAGGCGCCGATCCCCACCTGCGAGCCGACGACGCGGCCGGTGAAATCATCGATCGCGGGGTGGATGCCGCCGTAGAGCCGCGAGAGTCCCGCCTGATCCGCGGCGTCGTAGTAGGACGCCCACTGCAGGCGCACGTCCGTTGTCGGCCCGAGCTCGAACTTCAAGAACGCGTTCGCCGGCGCGACGAACTCGCCCAGGCCGCCGGGAAAGTACGCGCTGCCGGTCACGCGCGTGAGCACCTCGGCCGCGGCGCGGCTGAACGTGCTGTGGCCCGAGAAATACGATGCGAACGCGGGGGTGACGAACGTATCGCGTTGGTACGGCACCCAGTTCTTGACGCGGATCCAGCGCGCGCCGCTCGCCTGCGTCGTCGGGTCGGCGGGCGCGCCGGGCCACGTTCGCACCGCGATCTCGCCGACGAACGCGGCGAGCGCCTCGTGGCGCTGGCCGGGGGCGCTGCTCTGTGCCGTGATCACCTCGACGAGGCCATCGACGAGCGTCAGGCCGTTGGCATTGTACGCTGGACCCTGCGCGTCCGACGACTGGCCGAGGCCGCCCATGTAGCGGAGCTGCGAGATCGGCCGCACGGAATCGTACTTCCGCTTCGCGCCCCAACAGGCGATCGCCGCGTCGTGGACGGCGCCGTTCAGCGCCAGATACGTCTTCACGTCCCACTCGAGCGCGTTCACGACCGGTCCGACGCCGCCGATGCGTTTCACCGTCGCCGGGTCGTCGGCGACGTGGTTGGCGATGACGTTCCAGTGGCCGGGCGGCGTCTCCGACTCGGGCCCGTCCGCCCAGAACTCGGCGAGGACACGGCCGAAGTCGGCGCGCTTCACGATCTGCGAAGTGTACGGCTGCCCTGTCACGGGGTTCGTCGCGTAGCCCGCGCCGTCGTTCGTGCCGAGCGGGTTGTTGCCGAATCCCGCCGGCGAGATGTCGAGCGTCGCCGGATCGGCCGGGTCGAGTGCCTGCGACAGCTCGAGGAGGTACATCGGGCCGTCGCGGAACGCGGCGTCGCCGAGGTGCGGCGGCGGCCCGGGGTCGACGTAGAGGGCATTCGGGTCGTTGCGCGTGAGCGCGAACGGCTTCACGTCGTTCCACTGCGCGCCGACGTACTTCTGCACCTTGCCCGGCAGCGGGATGCCGTTCTGCGTGACCTGGAAGTCGAGCGCGAGCGGCTGCCAGCGATTGGGGTCGTTCATCACCGTGCCCGGTAGGGTCGGGTCGTCAGCCGGCAGCTTGACGATCAGCGGATCGTTGACCGGCGTGTAGGTCGGGTCGGTGTAGTTGTTCGCCTCGTTCGCGCCGTCGCTCGTGCCGTAGGCGATGACGGCGGCGGCGATGCGGTTGCCGACGGCCGCCGGCGTGTCGCCCGCCGTGTCGGTGAAGGTCCTGTCGAAGCCGAGCGCCAGCATGTGAGTATCGAGGCTCGCCTGCGTCGTCGCCGCGTTCACCGAGAACGAGTACAAATGCGAGAGCACGCGATAGGCGGCGAAGCTGATCGCGATCGCGCGGTCGTGCTCCGGGTTGCTGGATGCAGGCGACTCCTTGTCGAGGATGGCGTCGGCGGTCGCGTCGTACGCCGCCCACGCGTCCCACATCGCGACCGACGCGTAGAAGAGGTTGCGCGCGTGGACCGGCGGGCGCGGCAGGTCGATGCGGATCGCGGCCAGCGCTTCCTCGTCCCACTGGCGCGCGACCGATTGCGTCGTCGCGAGCGGCGCGCCGCAGAGCTCGGTCGCGACGCCGTTCTGGAACTTGTCGCAGCCGTGGCTCAGGTGATCGCCGCCGTTCACGGCGAGACAGACGCCGCAGTCGACCTGCGGCTCGATGCAGTCGAAGAGGCTTCCGACCGGCGTCGCCGCGCACTCGCCGGGGAACGCGGTCGCGACGTCGACGCCTTCGCACTTCTTGCTCGCACGCGCTTGCGCCTTCGCCCGCGCTTTCGCGACCGCCCCTTTCGGGTCGGCACCGAAGCAAGTCTCGAGCGCCGCCGCGGAGTCGATCGTGCCGCTCTTCAGGCCGGCCGCCTTGCAGGCGTTGAACGCTTTCACCTTCGCGGCGGCGACGTCCGTCATGCCTTTCGCGACGGCGAGCTGGCAGGCGGCGCCGGCGCGATCGCTGGCCGTCGCGATCAACGCGGCGTCGAGATCGGGTCCGAAGAGCGAACGTACCCGCGTCGGAGCGCCGAACGCGGCGGCGATATCGGCGCCGGTCGTTGGACCGAAGCTCGGCGGCGTCGTGCAGAGTCGGGCTTCCAACGCCGCCGCTTTCGCCTGCGCCTTCGCGAGCGTGCCCCTCGGGTCCGCCGTCAAGCAGGTCTCAGCCGTCGTACCGGGAGAGAGCTTGCCCTTGCACGCCGCGGCGACGCACGCCAGGAACTGCCTCGCGACGACACGAGCGATCGCGGCGCCTGCGCCGTTCAGCTTCTTGATGCAGTTCTGCTGCGCCTTCGTCTGCACCTGCGCCGAGGCGCTGGTCGCGACGAGCGACACGAGCAGCGAACAGAACGTGAGCGAGCGGAACGGCGACACGGTTTCTTCCGGAGGGACCCCGAAGGTAACAGCTCGCGGACGTGCGCCACAAGGGATTTCCCGGTCATCCGTCGCAGCGTGCTTCACAAGCGAATTCTCGTCCGCGTCGGCGCTCGCCGCGCGCGCGTGATGTCGACTAGGAGAGGCGCTGCTGCAGGCGAAGGAGCTCGCCCAGCGACCACGCTTGCTGCGGGCAGCCGCCGGGGCGATGCGGCGGACCGCCGTCGGCGACCTCGGGAAGGTGGCCGAGCCCGACGTGTTCCGCGTACTCGAGGAGCGGCGTGACGAAACGCGCTTGCGCCTCGCGCCGCGACTCGGGAGTGTCGCCGCGGACGCGGCTCCAGGCGTCGACGAAGGGCCCGATGAGCCACGGCCAGACGGTGCCTTGATGGTACGCGGCGTCGCGCTCGCGCGGCGGGCCGGCATAGCGGCCGGTGTAGCCCGTCTCGCCGGGCGCGAGCGAGCGCAGTCCCATCGGCGTCACGAGCCGCGCCTCGACGGTGTCGACGACGCGGCGGGCGCGGGCGCCTTCGAGCACCGCGAACGGCAGGCCGCCGACGGCGAGGATCTGGTTCGGGCGCAGGCTCGTGTCGACGCGGCCGTGCTCGTGATCGACGTCGACGACGTCGAGGAGATGGCCGCGGCTTTCGTCCCAGAAGCGCGCCTCGAAGGCGGCACGGCCGCGCGCGTAGAGGTCGCTCCACGCTCGTGTGCGCCGCGCGGCGATCCGCAGCGCGTTCAGCCAGAGCGCTTGCACCTCGACCGGCTTGCCGATCCGCGGCGTCACGACCCAGTCGCCGATCTTGGCGTCCATCCACGTGAGCTGCACCCCCGGCTCGCCCGCGGCGAGAAGCCCGTCGGCGTCGGCGGCGATGCGGTGGCGGGTGCCGCGCGCGTAACCGGCGACGATCGCATCGATCGCGCGCTCGAGCATGGCGCACGTCTCGGCATCGACGGCGGGCGCCAGGCGCAGGAACTCGTCGGCGGCGACGACGTACCAGAGCGCGGCGTCGACGGCGTTGAACTCGGGTGTGCCGCCGTCGTCGGGAAAGCGGTTCGGCACCATGCCCTCGGAGACGGCGCCGCCCCACTCGCAGAGAATCTGCCGCGCGTCGTCGAAGCGCCCGATCGCGAGGCAGAGGCCGCGGAGCGCGATGAACGTGTCGCGCCCCCAATCGGTGAACCACGGGTACCCGGCGATGATCGTCCGGCCGGCGCCGCGCTGGACGACGTACGCCTGCGCCGCGCGGTGCAGCCGCGAGGGAAATGCAGAGCGGCGGCGCTCCTCGGCGCCGCGCAGCGTCTCGAAGTCGCGTATCGACAGCGGCGACGCGCTGGCCACCGGTGGCGACGATGCGCGTGAGGGTGCGCTGTCGGCCGCCGCGAGCTCGAGGACGGCGGTGCCGGCGGCAAGCTCCCAGCGGAAGACGCCGGGCGACGCCAGGTCCTCGACGTGGTCGAGTCCGCGGGCGCGCTCTTCGCCGTAGAGAAACTGACGGTACCACTGCGGCGCGTGTGCGTAGACGCCGTTGCCGTGCCCCACGATTGCCGGCAGCGATGCGTAGGGTCGCCACGTCACACCGTCGTCGCTGACGGCGGCGTCGAAACGAAAGTCGGGATTCTCGCGATGCAGCGCATGATAGTCGCGGCCGGAGAGGAGCGGGCGCACGCAGAGCGTCCCGCGGGCGCCCGACGCGGGCTGCCAGTAGAGCACGACCGCCGCGCGTCCGGGGCGCACGAAGAGGCCGTGCTCGATCGTGCCGCCGCCGGGAAGCGCGAAGGTCCAGCGCGGCCACGGGTCGGGCGTGAAGGCGACGACGCGCTCGGCGCCGTCGGGGTGCAGGACGTCCGGCGTGTAGCGCTGCGACGAGAGCGCGACCG
>JBGPOW010000117.1:0-13406 GCA_041488235.1 Binatia bacterium | reverse complement strand
GCCACTGCACGCAGCGCGGCCCCCGCCTCAGAGCCGGCCGAAGAAATCGTTACCCTTGTCGTCGACGACGATGAAAGCCGGGAAATCCTCGACCTCGATGCGCCAGATCGCCTCCATCCCGAGCTCGGCGTACTCGACGACCTCGACCTTCTTGATGTTCTCCTTTGCGAGGATAGCGGCAGGGCCGCCGATCGAGCCGAGGTAGAAGCCGCCGTGCCGCTTGCACGCCTTGGCGACGACGGGCGAGCGGTTGCCCTTGGCGACGGTCACGAAGCTCCCGCCGTGCTGCATCAGCAGATCGACGTACGAGTCCATCCGCCCGGCGGTCGTCGGGCCGAAGGAGCCCGAGGCATAGCCCGTCGGCGTTTTTGCGGGGCCGGCGTAGTAGATCGGGTGGTCTTTCACGTACTGCGGCAGGTCCTCGCCGCGCTCGATGCGCTCCTTCAACTTCGCGTGCGCGATGTCGCGGGCGACGATCATCGGGCCGGTGAGCGCGAGTCGCGTCTTGATCGGATGGCGCGAGAGCGTCGCGCGGATCTCACTCATCGGACGGCGCAAATCGACCGCGACCGGTTCGCCGCCGAGCGTGCGCTCGTCCATCTCGGGGAGGTAGCGCGCGGGATCCGTCTCCAGCTGCTCGAGAAAAACGCCGTCGCCGGTGATCTTCGCCTTCGCCTGGCGGTCGGCGGAGCACGAGACGCCGATTCCGACGGGACAGCTCGCGCCGTGGCGCGGCAGGCGGATCACGCGTACGTCGTGGCAGAAATACTTGCCGCCGAACTGCGCGCCGATGCCGGTCCGCTGCGTGAGCCGTAGCACCGCATCCTCCATCTCCGGATCGCGGATCGCGTGGCCGAGCTCGTTGCCGCGAGTCGGCAGGTCGTCGAGGTAGCGGCAGCTCGCGAGCTTGACGGTCTTGAGCGTCATCTCCGCCGACGTGCCGCCGACGACGATCGCGAGGTGATACGGCGGGCACGCCGCGGTGCCGAGCGTCCGTACCTTCTGATCGAGGAAGGCGAGGAGCGACTCCGGGTTCAAGAGCGCCTTCGTCTCCTGGTAGAGAAACGTCTTGTTCGCCGAGCCGCCGCCCTTGGTGACGAAGAGGAAGTGGTACTCGTCGCCGTCGGTCGCGTAGAGATCGATCTGCGCCGGCAGGTTCGACGCGGTGTTCACCTCGTCGTAGAGCGAGAGCGGCGCGAGCTGCGAGTAGCGGAGATTCGTCTGCGTGTACGTGTCGAACACGCCGCGCGCGAGCGCCGCCTCGTCGTCGCCGCCGGTCCACACGCGTTGGCCCTTCTTGCCGATGACGATCGCGGTGCCGGTGTCCTGGCACGACGGCAGGATCATCCCCGCCGCGACGTTGGCGTTGCGCAGCATGTTGAGCGCGACGAAGCGGTCGTTCTCCGAAGCTTCCGGATCGTCGAGGATCTTCCGCAGCTGCGCGAGGTGCCCCGGGCGGAAGAGGTGCGACACGTCGCGCACCGCCGCCGCCGCGAGACTCGTCAGCACTGTGGGGTCGACGAGCAACATGCGCGCGCCGCGGAAGGTCTCGCTAGCGACGTCGCCGTCGAGCCGGCGGTACGGCGTCGTGTCGTCGCCGTGCGGGAACATCTCTTGGAAGCGAAACTCGGGCGCCATCAGTTACTCATTTATCGCGTACCGCGGCACCCCGCGAGCGCGCGCACGCGGGCTAAATCTCCCAGCTGCTAGATCTCATAAAACATCGGCGGCGCGACACCGGCGCGGCGCGGGCACGTCGGACAGAGATCCGTCACCAGGTCGTACGCGTGGCGCACCGCCAGCATCGTGCTCGTCTGCGCGACCGGTTGCTCGAGAAAGATGTGCTTCTCGCCGATCTTCTCGGCGAGACCGCAGTTCTCCATGCAGGAGTACATCCCCTCGCGGATACCGCAGAGCACGACGTGGACGCCGCGCCGCTGCAGGCGGTCGACGCAGCGCTCGAGCAGCGACATCCCGACCGCGTCGGGATTGCGGGCACGCTTCAGGCGCAGCACCACCGCTTGGGTCTCGGGCACGACGCGGTCGCAGATCGCGTCGAGGTGCTGCTCGAGGCTCGCGCCCGAGCCGAAGTACATCTCGCCCTCGAGCCCGAAGATGAGAAGCCGGCCGCAGACCTCGTCGCCGGCGCGGCGCTCGCGGACGCTGCGGTCGAGACTGACGACGAACTCCGTCAGCAGCATCTTGCCGGTGCGCGGCACCGCCAGCATGAACGACATGAAGACGCCGATCAGGACGCAGAACTCGATCGAGATCGCGAACGCGGCGATCGCGGTGACGGCGACGATCGTGGCGTCGAAGCGCGACGCGCGCATGTGGTAGCGGAGGTCGCGGAGGTTCACCATGCGCGCGGCGGTGAGCATCAAGAGGCCGGCGAGCGCCGAGCGCGGGATGAAGCGTGCATACGGCGCGAAGACCATCATGATGAGCGCGACCGCGACGGCCGAGACGACGCCGGACCACTGCGTGCGCGCGCCTGCCTGCTGGTTGATGGCGGAGCGGGTGAGCGAGCCCGAGCCCGGCATGCACTGGAAGAAGCTGCCGGTGAGGTTCGCGAAGCCCTCGCTCAAACACTGCTGGTTCATGTCGAGCTTCTGGCCGGTCACGGCGGCGATCGCCTTCGCCATCGAGATCGCCTCGAGCAGCCCGAGGAGCGCGATCGCGAGCGCGCTGCCGGCGAGATCGTGCAGGTATGGAGCGCCGAGCGGCGGCAGCCGTGGCGACGGCAGGGCCGCCGGAATGTCGCCGACGACGCTCACCCCCTGGCCGGCGAGGCCGAGGCCGGCCGTCGCCGCCGCCATGAGAATGACGACGATCAGGAACTCCGGGAGCAGCGGCCAATCGATCCTCGCTTTGATCCAGCGCAGCACGAGGACGAGCGCAATCGACACGAGGCCGATCGCGAGTGTCGGCGGGTGGACGGCGCCTCCCTGCGTCATCGTCAGCCAAAAACGGTACAGGAAGTGCTCGTGAGCGGCACCGATGGCCTTGAGGCCGAGGAGGTTCTTCGTCTGGTCGAGCACGAGGAGCACGCTCGCGCCCGCAGTGAAGCCGACGATCACCGAGTGCGAGATGTAGCGCGTCATGTCGCCGAGGCGGAGCACGCTGATCGCGATTTGAATCGCGCCCACCAGAAACGCGATCAGCACCGCCGCCTGAATGCGCTCGTCGGTACTGGCGATGCCGCCGACGGCGCTCAGCAGCGCGATCGAGATCGCGTTCGTCGGGCCGTTGATCAGCTGGCGCGACGAGTCGAAGAGCGCCCCGACCGTCGTCATGACGACCGCCGTGTAGAGGCCGTACTCCGCCGGCAGGCCGGCGATCATCGCGTACGCCATCGCTTGCGGCACGGCGACCGCCGCGACCGAGCAGCCGGCGAGAAAGTCGGCGCGCGCGGACGCGAACCGGTAGGAGCGCAGCGAGTCCAGCGCGGGGACTCGCCGGTACAACGTGGTCAGCCAGGCGCTGCTTGCGGGCAGTACTCCTTCGGGCACGCTCTCGGGCTCGCTCTCGTCCGGCCATAACGCCAGGACTTCGCAACCGACGTCAATCGTCGAGCCTTCTCGACGACCGCCGAATTCATGATACGAGCGTGCTGCCCGAGCCCACAGAGGCTCGCCCCCGGGGGTACGTCATGCATCGATTGCTGCGGTTACTCGTCGTCATCCTGGTCACCGCCGCGACGCCGGCACTCGCCGCGATCTACGACGTCGATCGCACCGACGACAGTGCGTCGGCGACCGCCTGCACCGTCGCCGTGAACGATTGCAGTCTGCGCGGCGCGATCATCAAGGCGAACGGCGACGCCGCTGGCGATACGATCAATGTCCCGGCGGGAACGTACACGGTGAACATCACCAACCCCGCCGGTACGCACGAGGATGCCGCAGCGACGGGCGATCTCGACATCATCCAAGGCATGACGATCACGGGCGCGGGTGCGGCGACGACGATCATCGACGCGACCGGGCTCGTCGATCGCGGTCACGACCGCCGCCGGCGTCTCGCGTGGCGCCGCTTCGTCCGCCGCGCGACCATCGCCGCGGCGCTCGCGGGCGCGCCGCAGAACGAACGATCGCTCGCCCGCTCCGCCGCGTCCTGATCGCTACTGCACGTTGCGGGCGAGGAACGCCGCCAGCATCGGCGTCACGTTGTTGCTGGGGAAGTCCTCGGCTGTCACGACGTCGAGATGCGCATAGCCCACGTTCACGTATACCTCGTATCCGCCGGCGACGCCGCCGAGGGTCGGGAACGCCGGGTTCGGGTTCGCCGCATCCACCACCCGATCGGTCGTGCCGTTGCAGCTCGGCGCCGTGCAGCGGTGGATGCTCGTGCCGAACGCGGTCATCGCGCCGGGCACGCGCGCCAGCCCGTTGCTGCCGACGAACGAGATCACCGGGATGTCGACGTTCGCGGCTTGCGTCAGGTTCTCGATGTCGCGGCGGCCGCGACCCACCGAGAGCGCCGTCGAGTCGAGGCTGATCACCTCGGAGCACTGCCCGTCGGCGAGCGACTGCGAGAAGTTCGCGCCGCCGCACGGTGCTCCGACGGTTCCGGCCGGCAACGGCCCCGTGCAGGTGCCGCCGGCGGGATTCGAGCAGTGACCGGGGACGCCGGTGACCGATAGACCCGAGCTCGGGTAGTACCAATCGGAGAAGTTCGTGTCGCCGACGAAGAACGCGTCGAGGAGGCGCGTCATGCTGGTCACCTGCGCGACGCGGCCCCACACCGGCGCCGGCAAGCTCGTGGGCGCCGGGCCCTTGTCGGGCGTCGACGCGGCGTCGGTGCCGTGGAAGATGTCCTTCCATGTGAACAGCCCGCCGATGGTCGGCCCCGGCCCTCCGACGGAGGTCGCAAGGAACGGGAACAGTGACGCGATGAAGCCGTTCGAATTGACGAAAGAGCCGATGCCTCCCGCGACCGTCGAGACCGGCAAGAACTTCAATCCCGACAGGTCCGGCACCTTCGAGATCGCGCTGTCGTCGCAAGTCGAGCTCGGGCACTCGCTGTCCGCCGTACAGACGGCGCCGGAGTTCGCGCCCTGCGCGCACTTCTTCGTGCCGACGCCTTGATCGACGGCGGCGATCGCCAGTGTCGTGTTCGGATCGTACGCGCCTTGGATCGCGTTCGGCTCCGACACCGCGAGCACGCGTGGATTGAGCGCGCCCGGGACGAAGGCGTACGCCGTCGTGGTGAGCGTACACTTCGGCGGCACCTGTCCTGCGCACGTGGCCGCCTCGTTGGCGATCGTGCACGCCGTCGTACCGTCGACGCAGCGGCCGGGGCTGCTCGGGTTCTTCACGGCGCCGTACAAGCCGCCGTCGAAGCTGGCGATGATGCGGTCGAGTGTGTCGCTCGAGAGCGGCGCGCCGGACGTCGAGCCGCCGGAGCCCTCGAGGAGCACGAGCCCGCGGAGCTTCGCGTAGCCCGGCTGCGGCGCGCCGACGCCGGAGAGGTTGAAGTCGGTCGACGCGTACCGCGCCGTGAACGTCGTCCCCATCGAGTGGCCGCCGAGGAAGACGTTGTGGTTGCGGACGACCGCATCAGCGGCGTCGACGACGGCGTCGATGTCACGCGCGAAGACGAGCGGCGTCCAGTTGGCGATGAACGGCACGTCCGTGGAGTCGTAGAACACGGCGCGCCGATTCGGACCGGCGGCGAGCACAGGATCGAGCGGGATCTCGAGCTCGTCGCCGAAAAACCAGTCGAGCGCGATCTGCGGCTCGAGGCGCCTTTCGGCGATGTTCGAGCCGGCGAGGTCTTCGAGCTGATTGGTGCGACGATCGAACGCCCACACCTCGACGACGAGGTTCGTCGGCGGCAGGATCGCGCGCGGAATCAGGTTCTCGGCGAGATTCTTGAAGTCGTTCGCGCCGCCTTCGAAGCCGGGAATGAGGATGAGAATCGCGTCCGGTTGCGGCCCGCCGTCCATCCGAAAGCGCGTGTACGTGGCGTTGTTCAGGCTGAAGCTCGCGCCGCCGAACTGCGTCAGGAGCTTCGCGTTCGTGACGGTGACGCCGGGGGAGCCTGGAGTGTTCGGCGGCTCGGCGGCACTCGCAATGCTCGTCGTCGTGCCGACGGTGTTGCAGGTGTTGAGCACGTTGTTGCTGCACGCGTCGTCGACGAAGTGAAAGCTCGGACACAGGTGCCGCACGGGCGTGCTGGAACACTTCGCGGCGCGCAGGACATGGCCGCTGTTGCGTCCGGAGGGGCGGTGCGTGCAGCACGGGTGGCGGTCTTGGATCGCGGCATAGCCGCAGTCGGAGCGCCGGACGGTGCGCCGCATGGTGCTGATGCACTCCGGCCGCGCCTTGATCCGACCGTCGATGGGCGTGCCGTCGCTGGCGTCGAGGATGACGGCGCGGGCGCAGCGTGTGAACGCCCCGTGCGTCTTGCCGGGTGAGCCGTCGAAACTCGCGCACGGGCAGGCGATCTCGATCTGCGCGCGGACGCCGCGCATGTCGGCTGCGTCTTGGAACTTGGACGTGTGCTCCAAGCACGCATCGGTCGCGGCAACGGCGGCGACGGCGGGGAGGAAGACGAGGACTGCGGTGAGCGCGCCGACAAGGGGGGAGTTGCGCATCGAGATCTCCTTCTGCCGAGGCGATACACCGCGCGGTCGAAGGCGGTCAAGGAAATTCGGCGCTACAACTGTTCCGGATCGGGAACAGTCTATTTCACTGTCCCGCGTGCTCGACTCCCAGCGATGCGGCGCCGACGCGCTCCAGGACGAAGTCGCGGAAGGCGATCACCTTCAACGGCACGTGACGCGCCGCCGGATGGACGAGCGACAGCGTCGCGCGCGCCGCGCTCCAGCGCGGCAGCACCCGCACCAGCGCCCCCGACGCGACGTCGTCGCGCGCGAGGAAGCTCGGCAGAAGACCGATCCCCGCGCCCGCACGCAAGACCGCGCGCACGAACGACAAGTCGTCGGCGGCGATGCGCACGTCGAGCTTGCGGGTGACGCTCTGTCCCCCGCGCTGCAGGCGCAGCGGACCGCGGAAACCGCGGAACTGCACCAAGTCGTGTCCGTCGAGGTCGCGCGGCGCGTGTGGCGTGCCGCGGCGTGCGAGGTAGCTCGGGGCCGCGAAGAGCTGCACGTCGATCGTCGCAAGGTGGCGGGCGACGAGCGACGAGTCTGGCGGCCGCGGCGCCGCGCGGAACGCGACGTCGAACCCTTCCGCGACGAGATCCACGTGACGCGACGTGAGCTCGAACTCGAGGCGGATCGCCGGATGGCGCGCGCTGAACGCCGCGGCGACGTCGGCGAGCACGCTCGTGCCGAGATCGTTCGGCGCCGTCACGCGCAGAACGCCGGACGGCTGGTCTTCCTTTTCGGTGAGCGTCCCGACGGCTTGTCGCAGCGCCGCGATCTGCGGCGCGGCGCGTTTGTACAACGTCGTGCCGGCGCGCGTGAGCGTCACGCGGCGCGTGGTGCGGTAGAAGAGCTGTTGCTCGAGATCCGCCTCGAGGCGCGCGATCGCGCGACTCACCGTCGCCTTCGGCATCCCGAGGCGGGCGCCCGCGCCCGAGAAGCTCGCGGTCTCGGCGACGGCGATGAAGACGTCGAGTCGCGAGAGGTCGATTGTCGCCATGGTGAGACAGTCTATTGCCGGCGCGCCCGCGGCGTCCAGCGGCTGCGCGCCGCGTCGAGACGGGAATCACGTCCGGCGAAAGCTTCTGTCATGCGGCGCAGCGCGGTAAAGAGAAGCGGTGCAGCCCCTCATCATCGAAGCCGCGATCAACGGCGCCACCTCCAAGGGCGCGAACCCCCACGTACCGCGCACGGCCGAGGAGATCGTCGACTGCGCGTGCGCGTGTCTCGAGGCGGGCGCCGCGATCGTGCATCATCACAACGACGAGTCGCTGCTGCAGGCTCGCCACGCCGCCGCGCCGTATCGCGAGGCGTGGACGGCGATCTACGAGCGCCACCCCGGCGCGCTGCTCTACCCGACGATGGGCGGCGGCGGTGCGCACACGACGATCCACGAGCGCTATGCGCACGTCGAGGAGCTGGCCGATGCGGGTCTGCTGCAACTCGCGATCCTCGATCCGGGCTCGGTGAGCCTCGGAGGTCTCGACGCGGAGGGCCTTCCCGCCGCGATCGACGTCGTCTACCAAAACACCTTCGCGGACGTCCGCCACATGGCCGACGCCTGCCGCGCGCGCGGTCTTGCCGTCCACGTGTCGATCTTCGAGCCTGGGTTCCTGCGCGTCGCGCTCGCGTACCACGCGGCGCGGCGCCTGCCGCCGGCGAAGATCCAGCTCTACTTCGGTGGCCCGGCGCTGCCCTTCGGCTTGCCGCCGACCGCGGCGAGCCTCGACGCCTATCTCGCGATGCTCGCCGCGACTGATCTGCCGTGGATGGTCGGCGTCCTCGGCGGCGACGTCACGTCGACGTTGGCGCGGCTCGCGGTCGAGCGCGGCGGTCATGTCCGCGTCGGCCTCGAGGACTACGACGGTGCGCGGCGGCCGGCGAACGAGGAGCTCGTCGCCGAGATCGTGGCGATGGCGCGGCGTGCGGGACGCGCCGTCGCCACGTCAGCCGAAGCGGCCGCGATCATCGGCGTCCCGCAACGCGATCGCCGATCACGCTGACGCGCCGCTGCTTGCGCGCCGTTACTTCATCGCGCGATGCGCCCGCGGTGGGCCTTTCAACTCGATGAGCACCACCTCGAGGGGCTTGTCGCTGGTGTTCTCGGGCAGGTGCGTCTCCGCCGGCGTCCAGATCGCCTGGCCCGCTTTGCCGGTGCGCTCGATCGTCTTCCCGTTCGGCAACGTGAACGTCGCCGTCTGATCGGCGAGGAAGACGGCGACCGCATCCGGGTGGTGGTGCATCACCGACTTCTCGTGCGCACCGTACGTGACGTGCACCACTCGTACGTGGGCATTCTCGAACTCGACCTTGTAGTGTTTCGGATCCACTTTCACCGGATCTTGCGCCAGCGCCACGGAAGCGAAGCAGAGCACGCTCGTCAGAATGAACAATCGCGTCATCGGAGTCCTCCTCGTCGTTCGAACGTGACTGCTCGTTAGCGATCGGCCGTTCGCGACGCAATCACGTGATGGCGCGACATGAAATGCGATCGCGCATCCGCCGCGCGATCGGCCCGGCGAGTCTCAACAGCGCGTCTCCCGTCCCACTCCGTCGAGATACGAAACACCGGTGTCGCGCAGCCCGGCGCAGAGCCGCACGTCGACGAAACACTCGATGTCGCCGAAGTGGTCGTACGTCTCGCTGTGGGGCACGAGCCCGAGGCGCTCGGGATCGACGCGCATGTAGTCGAGTGCCGAGCGCGTGAGGATCGTGTAATCGCCGTGCCGCGGCACGCCGTTCTTCAACAATCGATGCGCGAGGATCACGTCGGCTCCGGCGACCTGCGCGCGGCCACCGACCGTAAGCTCGAGGAACGCGCCGTAGTGGCCGATCGCCTTCAGGCGGAGGCGGTCGACGCTCCGGCAGGCGTTGCAGCCGCAACTGTCGTCGGCTGCCAGCTCGCGTTGCTTCTCGCGAAAGCCCGCGAACGCGGCCTGCAGCACTTCGAGGAGCCGCGCCGGCGGCAGCACGTTGCCGTCGGCGCCGACGGCGAACACCGCGTCGCCCTCGATCGCCTGGATCTCGAGCGGCGGCGAGATCTGCCGAATCACCTCCTCGAGCAGCTCCGTGATGATGGGCGGCCCGTGCTCGATCTCGGTGGCCGTCACGAAGGCGGTGAATCCCGAGATGTCCGCGAGGATGAGGAATCCGTGTTTCGTCTGTCTCATGGCCGTCTCCCTGCGCGCGTCGGTGCGCGTTCCGTGTGATCGCCGGTCACCACCGTAGTTACACCCAGGTTAGGCGACAATCTGGCGGTTTCCGGCCAGCATCCTCGATGTACGCCGCTCGGGAGACCTTTTCTTGGCGAAAATTGCGGCGCCCGCCCGCATGGAGACCCGCGGGACGCGGCGCGGTGCGGCGCTGACTAGGGAGTGGTCGACAGCCGATACTCAGGCGCGCCGGTCACGCCCGAGCGTCCTCTCCACGGTCCGCACCAGCACCTCCACACCACCAGCGACCCATGCGAGCCCTTCGCTGATTCGGGCGGGCGGCGCGGCTTCGAGACGATCTGCGAGCCGACGCAGCAGCGCGACGAGGCGAACGCGTTCGGCGTCGAGCTTCGCGTCGATCTTCTCGGGGTCGAGATGCACGTGCCCTGATTTCGCTCGCATGCGGCGCCCTCCTGCGGCGCAATACTACCGTCGCCTTGACCGCTAGACGAACGCGGCCCTCGCCGGCGGAACTGATCGAGCCTTTCGGACGCAGGTGTTGACGCACGTACAGGCAAGACCAATGCTGTCGCCGTCTTCGAGAAAGGACGAACCATGGCCCATTGGGAGCACCGACCCGAACCCCGTTGGAAAGAGTTCAAGTTCCGCCAACCCTACGCACGTGGACTCGCGCGCTTGAAGGACGAGGTTCTCGCCAAGACCGACTTCGACCCCGCGACCCTCTGGCAATGGGGCACGATGCAGGCGATGGCCGTCATCGAGATCCTGAAAGGGTGCGAACGCGCGTTCGGTGCCGACGGGCAGAAGGTCGTCTACGCGGCCTTGCACAAGGTCGGCTTCGACATCGGTCGGCAGATCCTCGACGGCGCCTCCTTCCCCGCCGACATCACAGAGACGGAGTTCGTGTCGTTCTACGCGACCGTCATCAATCGCATCGCGTACGCGTCGCTCGAAGACCCGAAGATCGATTCGGAGGGGAAGGCGACTTTCGACATCCTCTGGTGCCCGCACCAGGATCACTACGAAGCGTTCGATTGCCGCGTCCAGCGCTACTTCGTCCAGGGCATGATCGACGCCGCCCAAGAGTTCGCCCGCGGCGGCTCAGGCTCCCCCGGTTTCGCATTCCAGGTCCGCTTCGACTCGACGATCCCGCCGGCGCCCCGACGTGTCACTTCACGATGTGGAAGGCGACGGACGAGGAGCGCTCACAGTGGGACGCGTACACGCGGGTGCTCGAGCGCAAAGCCCTCGCGCACGCGCGCGAGGAAGGAGAGGCGCACCGTCGTTCGTGACCGTCCGCCTGCCCCCCACGTACAATCGACTAGATGCTACTCGCAGCGGCTCTCACGCCGAGATCGGGAGACCGTCCGAGGGGCGATGGCGCGAGCGCATCAGCGCCGGGACGAGACCCACCAGCGCGCCGATGATCGCCCCGATGAGCTGGCCGCGCAGCAACCGCGACGAGGTGTAGTGGATCAGTTCCGGGATGTTGCAGAGCGTCTCGACCTGCTTCCCTGCATTGATCGCGCCGGGCTCGTTGTACCAGGCGAGAAACGGCGGAACGACGAACGATGCCGTCACCGCGCCGACGAGCGCGCCAATCAGCATGTAGAGGAGAATCGTCGTCGTCCGGCTCACGCGCGTGCCCCGCATGGGTCGATACGTCGCGGCGCGCATGCGGTCAACAACGGCATGTTGGCGACGACATCCTTGCGCCGGAGCGTCCGAGGCGTACGCTGATTGCATGCGCCACCGTGATGATGGGCGCCGGGGCGTTCGGCTGGCCTTGGCGTGGGTAGCCCTGCTCGTCCTTGGCGCGCTCGCCGCGGCAACGGCGGTCGCCGACACGGTGATCGGCGCGAAGGTGCAGTGCCAAGCGGAGTACGGCTTCGGCTCGGATACCGCCAACGCCTGCGAGCGCGGGGTCGACCTCGCCGCGGGCACGCCGAACAACCTCGCGTTCGCGGTCAGCGGCTGCATCCGCGACGACGCCAATGCCGACAAGGCGGTGGCGTGCCGCCGCGGCGTCGCTCTACACGCGCGGCTCGCGACCCACGAGCGCGACGGTGGATCGAGCAGCTTCACGTATAGCTGGAAACAGGGTCACGGTGTCGCCCAAGTGGAGATCGGGGACTACGATCTGCTCGTCGGCGACGCCGAGAAATCCATGGGCGATTGCCTGCGCAGCTTTGAAGGCAGCAAAGAGCCGCCGAGCTGTCTCTCCGGTCTGCGGCTGCAACACACGCCGCCGGCCGACGCGCGCTGACTCCCGACCCTGGAACCGAGAAGGCGACCATGACCAAACGCTTCGTCGAGGGGAGAAGGCTACATCCGATGAGGGTGCTCATCGGCATCGCGGCGCTCCTTGTCGTGCTCGCGGCCGGGTGTGTGACCTGCCATTGCAAGCCGGCGCTGAACGGCGACTGTACATGCCAACGGCCGGCACCGGGCGCGACGAGGTGAGGAAGTCCCTTATCATCGTGGATGCGTGACGATGCGAACTCCCACGATGCTCTTCGCAGCGATGCTCAGTGTGAGTTGCGGGGTCGTGCGGCTGCGTACACCCTCGCCTGCGTCACCGGTGCTTACCGTCCACACGATCGTGCTGCCCGGCGCATCATCGAGCGGCGTGTCCCTGGATTACTTGGCGTATGATCGCGCGCACCACCGCGTCTGGGTGCCGGCCGGCGACACCGGGACCGTCGTCGTGCTGGATGTTCGCGACGATCACGTCGCGATCGTTCCTGGATTCGCCACGGCGGAGATCGAACGCCACGGGACGAAACGGATCGTCGGACCAAGCTCGGCGGCCGTCGGGGACGGGGTGGTCTACGTCGGCAATCGCGGCGACTCCAGTGTGTGCGCGATCGACGCGGAGTCGTTGCGTGTCGGTCCGTGCGTCAAACTCGCCTTCATGCCCGACGGCGTCGCCTACGTCTCATCGACGCGGGAAGTGTGGGTGACGACCCCGCGCGACAAGTCGATCGCGATCCTCGATGTGACCGCAGCGCATGCCCTGACGTGGAAGGCGACGATCACGCTCGACGGCGCGCCGGAAGGATTCGCGGTCGACGATACGCGCGGGGTCTTCTACACCAACCTCGAAGACAAGGATCGGACGCTGACGATCGACCTCACGAGCCGGCAGGTCACGAGCACATGGATGCCGGGCTGCGGTGAGGCCGGACCGAGAGGGCTCGCCATTGATCGTGTCCTCAACGTGCTCGTCGTCGCCTGCACCGATCACCTCGTCGTGCTCGATGCGGGACACCGGGGAACGCGGCTCTCGACGATGGACGTTGGCGGCGGAGTCGACAACATTGACGTTCTGGAGTCGCGCCACGACGTGTACGCAGCGGCTGCGCGTGCCGCCACGGTCACGATCGCGCATCTTGATGCGCAGGGCGCTCTCACTCAGCGTGCGGTTGTCGCGACCAGGGCCGGCGCTCGCAACGCCGTCGCGAGCGAGGAGGGCGTCGCATATCTGACTGACGGGGCCGAGGGAAAGATCCTCGTCGTCGCACCCGTCGGCCGCTGATGGTCCGCGGCGTCCGACACGAGCTGCGCCATGGGCCCGCGCGCTTTGCACCACGTGTCAGTGAGCAGCCGCGTGCTCGCAG
>JBGPOW010000116.1:0-13443 GCA_041488235.1 Binatia bacterium | reverse complement strand
GCCATGGCTTCGAGGTGATCCGCGAGATCCGCGTCGGCGGCTCGCCGGTGGTCACGCCGATGCTCCGCCGTCCGCGCTGAAGCGCTCGCGCCGTCCACGACTTCGCGTTCGGCTACAGCCTCACTGGACGCAACCCGAAGTACGGCGCAGCAGCGGCAAGATGCCGATCGCTGCTATAGATCTCACGCAACCCGGCGTCTGCGGCGCACGCCAGATGCAGCGCATCGGCAGCTCGCAGGAAGACCTCGGCCGGCAGCGCGGCCATGCGGCGCGCTTGTGCTTCGATGAGCGAGGAGGTCACGGGCAAGGCCGTCCACAGCCCGGCCTCGAGGTCGACTTCGACTTGCGCGGCGAGTTGCCGGAACTCCCGGCGCATGAGCCGCTTCTCGCGGAAGTGCCGGTGGAACGTGGCCACGACTTCGCCGCGACCGGTCGCACAACACGCGAGTCCGTCGGAGGCTTCGGCGCGTGCACGAACCCGCGCACTGTCCGGTTCCATCAGATACAGCTTCACGAGATAGCAGGAGTCGAAGTAAATCATCGCCCGTCGCGCATGGAGGAGATGATGTCGGCGCTGTCGGGACCGCCGATCGGCCTCTCCAGAAGCGCGGCGACGCCGCGCAACAGCTTGCGCCTCGCGAACGGGTTACCGGCGGCAAGCTTCGCCGGCGGCAGCATCCGCGCCACCGGCGTCCCGCGCTCGGTGACGATGAGCTCGCCCTCCGCCTTGACGCGCCTCAGCCAGTGGCCGGTCTTGTCGTGCAGATCCTTGATGGAAATCGTTTTCATCGGATCAGCAAAGTGTCACAAGAGACACATCCTGACAACACCGCGTTTCTGCCGATTGACGGTCCTCCGTGGCGCCGCCCATCTCTCCCGTGTATGATGCGAGACGTGGTTTCGGACAGAGCCCGCGTGCACTTCCGCTGCATCGCCGAAGCCGAAGCCGAGCTGAACTCCGAGAGCCTTCGGCACGATGCACACCGGTCCCCCGGCGAGAACATCCTGCGCGGTCTCGAGCTCAGCGAGTTCGCCACGGCATTCGGCGCCGACCTCTCACGTCCCGACGAGGTGTCACCTGCGGCCCTGTGGCGGACGCGCAAGCGACACGCCCCCGCCGAGCGGTGAACGGCGGCGCACTCGAGCTCCGCGACGCGTTCCTGGCCGTCCTCGACGCGCTTGGTGAGACGGGTATCGCTCACGCCTTCATCGGGGCGCTTCCGGTGTTGGCATGGGGCCGCGTACGCGCGACGACCGACATCGATCTCGTCGTCCTCGCCGGCAACGAATGGAATCGATTGACCGAGGCGCTCGGCCAGCGCGGATTTCGTGCGGGACGGGTGGTCGGTCCATCCGAGCCGTCCGACACACTTCCCGATATCGGCGTCTTCCACGGTGCCGGCGATCCTTCGGTGCGAGTCGACGTCTTCATCGCCAAGACCGAGTTCGAGCGCGCCATCATCGAGACCGCTCGCACCGCTTCGGTGCTCGGCACGACGGTCCGCTTGGCGCGGCCCGAGGGATCGATCATCTACAAGCTACTGGCCAGTCGTCCGAAGGATCTCGACGACGTCGAGGCGATCTTCGAGGCGCGCCGCGCCGCGGGTGACGTACTCGACTGGAGCTTTCTCGATCACTGGACCGGCGAATGGGGGATCGTCGATCGCCTTGCGCCCTACCGTGGGCGGTTCGGGCCGCGGACTTCCTGACCGAGCCGCGAGTAATCTCCCTCATCATATCAGACCGCTGATCGCGGACCTCGGACGTCGGGCCGAGGTGGCGTGGTTGCCGCCGCGAGCCTCGGCCCGCTACAAGCCCGTCATCCTCATGCACTGCCCCCCGGTCGTACGGCGCTGCGGATGTCGCGTCGAGATCACTCGATGCGCCGCGCACGGAGAGCTCGCATCATGACGTGCTCCGCATGCGGCCACGAGAACCGCGCCGGCCGCAAGTTCTGCACCGCGTGCGGCGCGGCGCTCGCCCTCGCGTGCGCGGCGTGCGGCGCGCCGTACGACGTCGGTGAGATGTTCTGCGGCGAGTGCGGCGTGTCGCTCGCTGCTCCCGCGGCGCGACCAGCCGGCGGCGGAGCCCAGGAAGGCTTCACGGCAGGTGCGCCCGTCGCACGAGCGGCCGCCGACGCCGGCGCGCGCAAGGTGGTGACGATCGTCTTCGCCGATCTGGTCGGTTCGACCGCACTGCACGAGCGGCTCGACGCGGAGTCTGCGCGGCGCGTGATGGAGCGCTACTACGAGGCGCTGCGCGCGGCCGTCGACGCGCATGGCGGCACGGTCGTGAAGCTCCTCGGCGACGGCGTGATGGCGGCCTTCGGCCTCAAGCAGGTCGCGGAAGACGACGCGCTCCGCGCCGTGCGCGCGGGTGTCGCGATGCAAGACGCTTTCCGCGCCCTCGTCCGCGAGCAAGCGGTGCTCGGCGCCGTCGGGCTGCGGGTCGCGGTCAATACCGGCGAGGTGGTGGTGAGCGGCGCGCGCGACGACGTGATCGGCGATCCGGTAAACGTCGCGGCGCGCCTCCAGGAGCAGGGCCGCGACGGCGACGTGGTGCTCGGCGAGGCGACCCGCCGCCTGGTCGCGACGCGCGTCACGCTCGCCCCGCTCGGGAGCATCACTCTCAAAGGTCGCGCGGAGGCGGTGGCCGCGTATCGTCTCGTGTCCCTCGATCCGCCGGCGGGCGCGACGGCCGCGCCGTTCGTCGGCCGCGATGCCGAGCTCGCGCGCCTCCAGACCGTGTACGATGCAACCGTCACGACACCGGCCACTCGGCTCGTCGTGCTGCTCGGCTCGCCCGGCCTCGGCAAGTCGCGTCTGATGGAGGAGCTCGCACGCCGGCACCTGGAGTCGGCGACGATCCTCACCGCGCATTGCGACGCCGCCGGCGGCGCCACCTTCGCGCCGCTCGCGCAGGCACTGCGCGCGTTCCTCGGCCTCGACGACGGCGCTGCGGGCGAGCCGGTGCGGACGGCGGTCGCGGCTGCGCTCCCCGGCGGTGACGAGAGCGAGTGGACGCGCATCGCGGGCGGGATCGACACCCTCCTCACCGGCGCACCGGCGTCGCCGGAGGAGACGTTCTTCGTCGTGCGGCGGTTCCTCGCGGCACTCACGACGATGAAGCCCGTGGTGTTGGCGATCGACGACCTGCACTGGGCCGAGCCGCTCTTGTTCGATCTCATCGAGCATCTGGTGCAGTGGGGCGGCGGCGTGCCCCTCCTCGTGCTGGTCGGCGCGCGTCCGGAGCTGCGCGATCTTCGCTCGTCGCTGGTGACACCCGGCGGCCTCGTCGCCGACGTGATCACGCTCGGCGGCCTCGACGCCGGCGCCGCGACGCGACTCGCGGCGAACGTCATCGGCGCCTCCGACCTCCCCGCCGCGGTCGCGGCGAAGGTGCTCGCCACGAGCGAGGGCAACCCGCTCTTCGTCGGCGAGCTGGTGCGCATGCTGGTGCAGGAGGGCGCGCTCACCAAGGAAGGCGAGCGCTGGACGATCGGTGCCGGGCTCGCCGCGCTCGAGATGCCGCCGACCATTCATGCCCTGCTCGCCGCGCGCATCGAGCGCCTCCGCCCCGACGAGCGGACGGTGCTGGAGCGTGCGTCGGTGGTCGGCCGCCATTTTTCGCGGAGCGCGGTGGCCGCGCTGCTGGGACGGAACGGCAGCGAGCTCGACGCGCGACTCGAGGCGCTCCGCCGCAGCGAGCTGATCGAGCGCGACACGGGCTGGCTCCTCGGCGAGCCGATGCTGCGCTTCCACCACGTGCTGATCCGCGACGCCGCCTACCGCCGCCTCTTGAAAGGCACGCGCGCCGAGCTGCACGGGCGTCTCGCCGACTGGATGGAGGCGAAGGTCGGCGACACCCCGGAGCACGACGAGACGATCGGCTGGCATCTCGAGCAGGCGCATCAACACCTTCGCGAGCTCGGCCCGCTCGATGCGGCCGCCGTCGTGCTCGGCGAGCGGGCGGCGCGGCGCCTCGCCGCCGCCGGGCGGCGCGCACTCGCGCGCGACGACGTGGCGCTCGCCGCGAGTCTCCTCGGGCGTGCGGTCGATCGGCTCCCTCCCGACGCTGCGGAGCGCGCCGACCTCGTGCTCGATTGGTGCGAGGCACTGCTGTCGACCGGCGACGTCGGACCCGCGGCCTCCGTTATCGACGAGCTCGGCCGTCTAGCCGCCGACTCCGATCGGCTGCGCGCCTGGCACACCTGTTTCGCGGGCCAGCTCACGGTGCTCACCGCGCCGCAGGCGTTGCACGCGACCGCCGATCGAGTCGGCGCCGCGGCCCGCGAGCTGGCGTCGCAGGGCGATGCCGCCGGCGAAGCCAAGGCGCACTTCGTCCACGCGCAGGCGCTGGCGCGGCTCGGCAAGGTCGGCGCCTGCGAGGCGGCGCTCGATCAGGCGTTGGCGGCGGCGCGCCGCGCCGGCGATCGCCGCCGCGCCAACGCGGTCCTCGCCGGCGCGCCGCTCGCCGCGCTCTGGGGTCCGAGCCCCGTGACGCGTGCGAGCGGCCGCTGTCTCGACGTCGTGCGCGTGCTGCGCATCACGCAGGGGGCGCCGGCCGTCGAGGCAGTCGCGCTCAGCTGCCAGGGCGTGTTGGAAGCACTGCGCGGTCGCACCGAGGCCGCGCGCCGCATGCTCGCCTCGTCGCGCACGATGGTCGAGGAGCTCGGCATCAGCCATCGCCTCTACGAGACCGACGTCTTCGCCGGGCGCATCGATCTCCTCGAAGACGACGCGCCCGCCGCCGAGCGCGCGCTCCGCGCCGGCTACGAAGGGCTCCGCGACCTCGGGCTCGGCATCGACGCGGCCCGCGCCGCGGCGTTGCTCGGCCGTGCCCTCCTCGCCCAGGACCGCGCCGCCGAGGCCGAGACGCTCTCGCACGAGAGTGAGCAGCTCGCGGGCGACGATCTGCAGGCGGCGATCGCGTGGCGCGGCGTCCGCGCCGAGGCTCTCGCGCGGCGCGGTGATCACGCGGCGGCGATCGTGCTCGCCGAGGCCGCCGTCGCGATCGCGGCCTCGACCGACGCCTTGCTCGATCACGCCGACGCGCGCCTGGCGCTCGCCGCCGCGTTCCGCGCCGGCGGCCGCCGTGCCGAGGCCGACGCCGAGGAACGCCGCGCGTTCGAGCTCTGGGAGGCCAAAGGAGCGACGGTGCTCGCCGAGCGCGCGCGCCACGCCGGCGATGGCAGCGTATCCGCCGCGCCGGCTCCGGAGACGCGTCCCGAAACGATGCCGCGGGTGCAGCGTCGTGTGCGTCCGAACGCGGCGACCGCGTGGCACGCGCGCTTCGACGTCGCTCTCGCCGCGCGCGACTTCGATGTGCTCGCAGCGCAGTTCCATGAAGACCTCGAGGAAATCGATCATCCGACCGGATCCACCTACGGGCGCGACGCGTGCATTGCTTCTGTCCAGCGCTTGTTCCGCTCGCGCGATCCGCACTACGAGTACGAGCCGCTCGCGACGCTCGGCGAGTTCCTTCTTCTCATCCGGCGCTTCACCGGCGCAGGCGGAGCCTCCAGCGGCCGCTACGACGTCGGCGAGTACGAGAACGAGGCGATCCAGCTGGTCGAAACCGACGAGCACGGCCTCATTTGGCGCTCGGAGGTCTTCGCCCCCGACCACCTCGGCGACGCGATCGCGCGCCTCTACGAGCGTTACGCCGAGAAGCTTTCCGAGGGTCCAAGCCGCGAGCGCGCCGCGGTGTCGGCGCGAGCCCTCGCCTTCATGCTCGCGCCGGGGGACGCGTCCGATCTGACGCAGCTCTACGCGCCGACCTACGAGGACGTCGACCACCGCAGCGTCGGATACGGAACGCTGTCGTTCGACGAGTCGAAAGAAAGGCTCGTCCAGTCGTTCCACGAGGTCGCCGACGGCATACGCTTTCACGTCGACGACGTGTTGGCGCTCGACCCGAATGGGTTCGTCCGCAAGACCACGGCCACCGGCGTCTGGCGCGACGGCGGCGGTCCGTTCGAGCGCACCGTGTGTACCTTCACGATCTTCGGCCCCGACGGCCGGGTGACGCGCCACGAAACCTTCGAGCCCGATCGCGAGGCCGAGGCGCTCGCGCGCTTCGACGCGATCGTCGGTAGCGACGCCGAGGCACCGGCGGAACCGCGCGCGCCGCGCTTCGCGAACGTCGCAACCCGCGCCTGGGACGAGCGGCTCTTCGTATTCTGGAGAGCGCGCGATTGGCCGCGCCTGACGCAGCACCTCGCGGTGGGGTTCCGATATCTCGACCGGCGGCGGATGGTGCAGCTCGAGCTCGATCGCGATCGCTGCGTCGAGTTCACCCGCCAGCTCGGCGACATGCGCTCGGCTCGTCTCGAGTCGGAGGTGCTCGCCACGCGCGGGGATCGGCTCGCGCTCCTGCGCTTTCGCGTCGAGGTCGCCGACGGGGAGATCGGGCCGAGCGAGCTCGAGTCCCTCAACTTGCTCGAGATGAACGAGAGCGGCGAGGTCGCGACATGGGTCCGGTTCGACGCCGAAGATCTCGACGCCGCGTACGCCGAGCTCGACGCGCGCTTCGCGGCCGGCGAAGGGGCGGCGCAGACGCGGCTGCTGGCGGTGCTCCGTGCGGCGGCGCAGACATACCAGTCGCACATCGGGGACGAGTTCGCCGATAGCTACGACCCGGACGTCGTCGTCTGCGACCATGGGGTCCTCGGCTGGGGGATGGTCCGCGGCCTCGCCGACTTTACCCGGATGCAACGGTCGTTGGTCGACCTGGCGCCCGACACCCGGCTACGGATCGATCACCTCCGCCTGGCTGATTGTGGGCACATGTGGGGTGGTGCCCTTTGCGGCACCCGCGACGGCGGCGCCTTCGAGCTGCCGTTCCTCGCCGTCCGCGAAGTGGACGGGCGCGGTGTAGTGACTCGCATCGACCTCTACGACCCCGAGCAAATGGACCAGGCGCGGGCGCGCTTCGCCGAGCTGACCTCGCCCGCGCCGTCCGCCGAGCCCTTCGCCAACGCCGCGAGCGCGACGGTGGCTCCGGTGATCGCCGCCTTGATAGGGCACGATTGGCGGCGCTTCGCGGAGCTCTTGGCGGAGGACTTCCGCATTTCCGACCGCCGCCGCGTCGTGCAGCTCGAGCTCGACCGGGACCAATACATCGCGTTTACCCGCGAGGTCGCCGACGGGCGCACGATCCGCGCCACATCCGAGCTGCTCGCGACGCGCGGGGAACGGCTCGCGCTCACGCGTCCCGTCTACGAGTTCAGCGATGCCGACGTCGGACCGAGCGAGATCGCGTTCCTCATCCTGACGGAGGTGGACGTGCGCGGTCGCATCGTCGCGTACGTGCGCTGGGACCTCGACGACCTCGACGCCGCCTACGCTGAGCTCGACGCGCGCTACGAGGCGGCGGAGGGCGCGGAGCGTGCGCGCGCGCGGGCGGCGAGCCGCGCCGTCGCCGCGGCGGTGAACGCGCGTGACATGGACGCGCTCCTCGCCGCGCTCGCTCCCGGGTACGTCGGCAACGATCACCGCCGGCTCACATGGGGCACGATGCTCTCCGATCCGGCGGTGCTCGTCCGGTCGCAGCAGCTGTTCGTCGAAATGGCGCCGGACTTCCGCGTCCGCTCCCATCACGTTCGCCTCGCCGACCGTGGCACGTTCGTCGAAGTCGTGGAGATGGGGACGCGCGACGGCGGCGCGTTCGAGACCCGGTACTTCTGGGTCCTCGAGGTAGCGGAGTCGGGTCGCATCCCGCGCTTCGATCTCTACGACCTCGACCAGATCGACGAGGCCCGCGCCCGCTTCGCCGAGCTGGCGGCGCCCGCGCCATCCGCCGAGCCCTTCGCCAACGCCGCGACGCGCGCGCTCGAGCGCGGCACCGCGGCGCTCGGGGCGCGCGACTGGCAGGGATTTGCCGCGCTCTTCGCCGCCGAGTTTCGCGTCTACGATCGGACGTCCTTTGGGCAGTTCGAGGCGAATGCAGCGGAGTGGCTCGCCGGGTTCCGTCAGATGGTCGAGATGACGTCCGGAACTCCGACGCCCCAGGTGGTGGCGACGCGAGGCGACCGGCTGGCGCTCGGTCGCGTGCTCTGGCGTGGCGCGGCCGGCGATGTCGGCCCGAGCGAGGTGGAGTGGCTCCTGATCATCGAGGTCGACGACCGCGGCGACCATCTCGCTGTCGTCTCGTTCAACCCGAACGACATCGATGCCGCCTACGCCGAGCTCGACGCGCGCTGGCAGGCCGGCGAGGCGACGGTGCACCCGCGCGTGGCGGCGTACCAGGCTGCGTTCGACCGCGGTGTCGCACACCGCGATTGGGACGCCCTCGCTGCCCTCCATGATTCCACGCTCGTCGCGCGCGATCATCGCCTGGTCGGGTGGGACGTGCTGCGTGGTCCGGTCGCGTACGTCGGGGCGCTCCGGGCAATGGTCGATCTCGCGCCTGACGCCCTCGGCCGGGTCGATCACATACGCACGTCGGAGCGCGGGCTCCTCGCCGAGGTCGTGTGGATCGGGACGCGCGACGGGGGCGCCTTCGAGAGCCCGTTCCTCTGGGTCGTCGAGCTCGACGCGGAGGGTCTGGCGCAGCGCCTCGATTTCTACGACCCGCACCACCTCGATGCCGCGCGCGCCCGCTTCGAGGAGATCCAATCAATTGCTCCGCTGGCCGCAAGCGCGGCGCGCGATCCGCTCGCGGCGATCGCGAAGCCGAACGCGCCGGCCGCGACGATGGAGCGCTGGCAGGCCGCCTTCGCTGCCGGGCTCGCGGGGGACGACTGGAACGCGATCCGCGGACTTTGTGCCCCCGGAATGGTCTTCGAAGACCGGCAGCGTTTTGCGCTCGTCTTCGGTGATGCCGAGCTGATGATCGCCTCCGCACGAGAGCGGGCACGAACCGGAGCCCGACCCGAGGCGCAGCTGGTGGGCACCGCCGGCGATCGCGTCGTCATCGTGCGCATGCTCTGGTCGGGCGGTCCGCTGGGCGGTCGCTTCGAGATCGAGTACTTCTCGGTGATCGAGGTCGACGAGGCGGGGCGCTTGACGGCGGTCATCTTCTTCGACCTCGACGACCCGCGCGCCGCGCAGCGCAAGGCGTGGGCGCGCTGGGCCGCGATCGATCCCGCCGCCGCGCCCTGGGTGGCGCTCCTCGGAGCAGCCGTCGACAGCTTCGAGGCGCACGATCGCGAGCGTGTGCGGGCGCTTTTCGCCGACGACGTCATTGTCGAGGATCACCGCCGCACCGGCTTCGGCCGCATCGACGGCGCCGAGGCCTACATCGAGAGCCTCGTGGTCCTGTGGGATCTTGCTCCCGACCACCGCATGGAGCTCGGCTGGTTCTGGCCGGCGTTCGAGCACCATGGCGTCGTCACCCCGCTCAGGCGTTTCGGCACCCTCGCCGACGGCGGCGCCTTCGAGAGCGAGCATCTGTGGCTCAGCACCGCGACGCGCGGCCGCATTACGCACCTCGAGCTGTTCGAGCCCGAGGACCTGGACAAAGCTCTCGCGCGCCTCGCGGAGCTCCGCCCCGATCCGCTGCGCATCCCGCCGAACGCGGCGACGCGCTGGGTCGACCGGTGGTCCGCGTGTACGGCGGCGCGCGACTGGGAGGAACTCGAGCGGCTCTACGCGCCGACGGCGATGTTCGACGATCGCCGCCGTCTGATGCGGATGACCGGCGATCGTGCGATGGCGATCGCGAACGCGCGTGTCATCATGCAGTCGGGACGGGTTCGCCTCGAGCGGACGCTGCTCGCGACGGCCGGCGACCGCCTGGCGCTCGAGCGCTGGAGCTGGGGCGGCGGCAAGGCCGGGGCTGACTTCGCCGTCGACTCGCTGGCGGTGACCGAGGTCGATGCGAACGGCCTCTTCGTCGCGTGCATCTCCTTCGATCCCGACGACCGCGCCGCCGCGAGCGCGGAGCTCTTCGAGCGCTGGGTGCGGAGCGGGGCCGAAGGGTTGCCGCCCGAGACGATCGAGTTGGCGCGCGCCTTCAATGCGCACGACCTCGAGCGGATGCGTGCGCTGCTCCCCGCCGAGTTCTACCTCGACGACCGCCGGCGCACGGGCGTCGGCCGCATCGAGGGCGTCGACGCGTACCTCGCTTCGCTGGCTGCACTCTGGGAGCTGAGCGGCGATCTCAGGTCGGACGCGCTCTACACCGTCGCGAGCGCGGACCATGGTCGCCTCATGGTGGCACGCTGGTTCGGTACGAACGCCGAGGGCGGCGACTTCGAGGCCGTGTTCGTCACCCTCGGCCTCTTGCGTGACGGCCGACCGGTCGGCATCGAAATCTTCGAGCTCGACGACCTCGAAGCCGCGACGGCGCGCTTCGAGGAGCTGTGTGCTGCGAGGAGCTCGTGAGCTGCAACGTCGCCTCAGCAGGCCACGCCTCATGACCTGCGGCAGGTGCGGTCATGCGACTCCGGAGCGCGCCCGGTTCTGTCCGGAGTGCGGGGCGCCGTTCGCAGCGCGCTGCACCGGGTGTGGCGCCGAGCTGCCGCCCGCTGCCAAGTTCTGTCCGGAGTGCGGCGCGTCAGCCGCCGGAGCCCCGACGCGTCATCCCGACGCTCTCACCGCGCTGGCGCCGGCGGCACCCGATGCCGCTCCGGCCGGCGAGCGGCGCCAACTGACGGTGCTCTTCTGCGATCTCGTCGGCTCGACGCCGCTCTCGCAACAGCTCGACGCCGAGGATTGGCGCGACGTCCTGGCGCGGTATCACGCGGCCGCGGCCGGCGCAGTCGCGCGCTGGGGCGGGCACGTCGCGAAGAATCTCGGCGACGGCATTCTCGTCTACTTCGGCTGGCCGACGGCGCGTGAGGACGATCCCGAGCGCGCGGTCCGCGCCGGTCTGGCGATCCTCGACGCGATGGCGGCGCTCGGCGCCGGCGTCGCCGCAGGCGACGGCACGCGGCTCGCGGTGCGGATCGGCATGCACACGGGGCCGGTGGTGATCGCGGACGACGGCGAGGTCTTCGGCGATACCGCGAACGTCGCGGCGCGGGTGCAGACCGCCGCCGCGCCCGACACCGTCGCCATCACCGCCGCGACCCAGCGTCTCGTGGCCGGGATGTTCGTGGTCGAAGAGCGCGGTCCGCAGACGCTCGCGGGCGTGCGCGAGCCGGTCGTGCTCTATCGCGTCGTGCAGCCGAGCGGGGTGCGGAGCCGCATGGACGTCGCGGCGGGACGTCTCACGCACTTCGTCGGTCGCGACATCGAGCTGGCGACGCTGATCGATCGTTGGGAGCGGGCGCAGGACGGCGAGGGACAAAACGTCCTCGTGCTCGGCGAAGCGGGGGTCGGGAAGTCACGGCTCGTGTATCAGCTGCACGAGCACCTGGCGGCGGTGCCTCACACATGGCTCGAATCCGGCGCGACGCCGTACACCGAGGGCACGCCCTTCCATCCGCTGATCACGCTGGTCGCGCAGGGCCTCGCGTTCACCGCCGCAGACACCGCGACCGAGCAGCTCGCCAAGATCGAGACCGGCGTCGGTGCGCTCGCCTCGACGGAGACAATATCCCTGGTCGCGGACTTTCTCGGTCTGCCGCCACCCGCCGAGCTGCAGATGAGTCCCGAGCTGCAGCGGCGGAAGACGATCGATCTCTTGTCGGACTGGACGCTGTCGCTCAGCGCCGTGCAGCCGCTCGTCATGTTCGTCGAGGATCTCCACTGGTGCGACGTGTCGACGCTGGAGCTCCTGGGACACGTGATCGCGCAGAGCCCGACGGCCCGGGTGCTGCTCCTCGCGACCGCGCGGCCGGAGTTCACGGCACCGTGGCCGACGCGCGAGAACCTGACGACGCTCTCGCTCACGCGCCTCACCAAGCGCCAGTCGCGCGACATGATCGCGGCGCTCGGCGGTCCGGATCTTCCCGCCGACACGCTCGACGCGCTCGTCGCGCGCGCCGACGGCGTGCCGCTCTACCTCGAAGAGCTGACCAAGGCGGTGACCGAGCCGGGGGCGGCGCGCGGTGTGGAGGCCATTCCGGCCACGCTCGCCGACTCGTTGATGGCGCGCCTCGATCGGCTGTCGACGGCGAAGGAGGTCGCGCAGCGGGCGGCGGTGCTGGGACGGGAGTTCGGCTATCCGCTGCTGGCGGCGATGGCGGTCCTCGACGAGGCCGCGCTTCGCCACGGTCTCGCGCGCCTGGTCGACGCGGAGATCCTCTTCGCGCGCGGCGAGCCGCCGGCGGCGACGTACACGTTCAAGCACGCGCTCATCGAGGAGATGGCGTACCAATCGCTCCTCAAGCGCACGCGCCAGCAGCTGCATGCGCGGGTTGCCCAGGTGCTGGAGGAGCGCTTCCCCGAGCGCGTCGCGGCCGAGCCCGAGGTGATCGCGCGGCACTACGAGCAGGCGGGGCTCGCGGCGCAAGCCGTCGCGCACTACCAGCGGGCGGGAGAGCAGGCGACGCAACGGTCGGCGAACGAGGAGGCCATCGGGCATCTGCGGCGCGCTCTCGATCTCGTCGCGACGCTGCCGGAGGGACGCGAGCGGGATCAGCGGGAGCTCAGGCTCCAGATGGCGATTGGGCAGCCGCTCGCCGCGCTTACGTGGTCGCTCCCGGAGTACGAGCAGACCTACATACGCGCGCGCGAGCTGACGTCCCTGATCAGCGACTCGCCCGAGCTCCCGCGGGTGCTCGTGGGAATGGCGGACGCCTATCTCGCGCAGGGCGACCTCGCGATGGCCGCCGAGATCGCGCGGGACGCTCTGACAGCCGCCGAGCGCACGGGGGATGTATTCGACCGCTTCTCGGCTCATGAAGAAGTCGCCGTGGCCTTGCTCTTCCAGGGCCACTTCGCGCAGGCGCTCGAGCATTTCGAGCAGAGCATCGCGCTCTACGATCCGAGCGAGCACGGATCTCTGGCGTATGGGGTCGCAATCGACCGTGGCGTCCACGCCTACGCGCTTGCGGCCTGGTGTCACGTGTATCTCGGCCATCCCGACCGGGCGGTGTCCATGAGCGAGGAGGCGGTCGTGCTGGGGACGCGCTCCGAACATCGACTCAGCCTGGTGATCAGCCTCAATCAAGCCGGCATCGTCCACTTCGAGCGCGGCGAGCGGGATCGGGCGCGGGAACGAGCCGAAGAAACCATGGTGCTGGCCGAACGGCTCGGGTTTCCGATGTGGCTGGAGCATGCGAGAGAGTTGCGAGGCTGGACGCGCGTCGAATCGGGCGAGGGTGAGGCGGGTATCACCGAGATGCAGCAGGCGATGCTCGAGCTGGATCGAATCAGGGACGGGTTCCTCGTGCCCCAGCGACTCGCGATCCTCGCCGACGGGCTCCGCGAAAGGTCGGGCGCCACGGCGACGCGCTGGACGCGCTAGCCCCAATGCCGGTCACTTTAGCGAGGTCTCGGGCGCTGGGGGCGTTTGCGGGAATAGCCACTCATTTTGATCTTGACGGCGCGCGGATACTGACGGGGGCGGCGTTCGGGAAGGATGAGCAACGCGAGTTCCTCATGCAACGCG
>JBGPOW010000115.1:0-13566 GCA_041488235.1 Binatia bacterium | reverse complement strand
CTCAATGCGCCCTCGATCGCGACGGCCAAATCGCTTGGCTCCTCATTGTTGCGTACAGGCGTGGCGGCGCCGGCGCCGATCGGCGCCACCAGGGACATCTACGGCCAAACGCGCGAACAATGGCGCGTCTGTAAACGCTGAACGCAGCGCGGATCGTAGGAACTCCGAACGGCCTCTTTGGTTGACGTAACATCCCTTCTCGGACACCGGGCTTCTATTCTCGCGTCACACAGCCACGGTAGGCGAAGGGGCACGCGCCGATCTTGGAAGATCTTGCGGCCGCATCGGCGGGCGCCGCGGCGCGGTGTCAGGCCGGGAAGCCGAGCGCCTGTCCGACGCGCTGGATGGGGGTGTCGAGCTCGTGGGTCTCACCGAGACGCGCCAGCGCCTTCGGGTCGGCGGGGGCGGTGGGGAGCGCCACCGAGACCGCGGGAAGGGGCACATCGGCGACGGGCAGGACGACGCGACGCGCGGCGGCGAGGTAGTCGCGTCCCGCCTCGAGCTTCTTGGCGACCGCCGGGGCGAGGTTTCCCGCCCGCGCGATCCCGTCGAGCGAGCCGTGCTCGGCGATCAGCTTCGCCGCGGTCTTCTCGCCGATGCCCCGGACGCCGGGCAGGCCGTCGGAGGGATCGCCGCGCAGAATCGCGAAGTCGCCGTAGGCGCGGCCGGGAATGCCGTAGCGGCGCGTGATCTCCGCCTCGTCGACGACGGCGAGCTTCGACACGCCCGTTTGCGGATACAGCACGCGCACGTCGGGATCGCGCACGAGCGCGAAGAGATCGCGGTCGCCGGAAACGATCGCGACGGGGCCGCGCGTGCGCGCCGCGATCGTCGCGATCACGTCCTCGGCCTCGAAGCCGTCGGCCCCGACGACGCTCAGGCCGAGCGCGATCAGTACCTCGCGCCCGAGCGCCTCCTGCGGCGCGATCGGATCCTCCTCCTCTTCGTCGTCGGCGGCCACCCGGTGTGTCTTGTAGGACGGCAGCGCGTCGACGCGGAACGCCGGGCGCCAGTCGTCGTCAACCGCGATCACGAGACCGCCGGGACGATGATCGGTGAGCAGCCGGGCGAGCATGTTGAGGAACCCGTACACCCCGCGCATGGCGAGGCTCTCCGGTAGCGAGTGAAACGCGCGGTACAGGAGGCTCGAATAGTCGATGAGCATCACCGACGACACGCTCCGCGTATAGGCCACTCCGGCCCGCCGGGCCATCGATCGCCCTGCGGGCGGCGTCAGTCGCCGCGCGCGCGGCCCTGCTGTGTCACGCTTCGCCGAAGAAGCGCTGGCGCGCAGCTTCGTCGCACGGCGCCTCGGGGCCGGCCATGCCGACGTCGATCGCGCGCGAGGGATCCGCGGCGAGGAGCGGCAGGGCGCGAGCACCGCGCTCGCCGGCAACCGGACCCATCTCCACGAAGACGTCGGCGTACCAGCCGTCGGCGCAGCGCACGACGGCGTAGTAGCACGCGCGGCTTGGCGCCGGGCACGACACCCCGCACGCACCGAGCCGCGCGACGGGGTCCGACGCACGAGCGCGGGTACCACTTTGCGAATTTGCGCCGGCGCAAATTGATCCGACGCGCTGTCGGCGCGACCCGAACTCGTGAACCGTGATGCTCGCGGCCACGGCGCCGTCACGGTCGAACGGTCCGTCGATGTTCTATCGACCTCACCGCGACGTGACGCGGAAGATCCAGACGCCCGCGCTCGTGGGCGGCGGTGAGCCGTACTTTCGCTTGACCTCGGCTTCGAGCGGGGGCGCGAGCTGCTGTTGGCTGGCGTCGTCGAGCTTGGTGAGTGTGACGGGGTAACGGCGCCCGGCGATGCGCACCACGGAACGTCCGTCGTTGGCCGCTTCCTTGTACCAGGTCTTGCCGGGCGGAAAACCGAGGCTGCACGGGATGTAGGCCTGCCCCTCGTGCACCAGGATCCACACGGTGCGCGCACGGTTCTGGCTCTCGAGCTGAAGCTCGATCTCGCCTTGGTCCCTGGCGAACGACCAGTCCTCCACCGGCTCGCGCGCGAGCGTGCCCGCAACTAGGGCGCCGCCCGGGATCGGTCCGAGCGGTCCGTCGTGGAAGCGGGCGGCGATGAAGAGCAGCGCGACGAGTACGGCGAGACCGACCACGGCGCGAACGATCCAACGGATCACGAACATGATGGCTCCTCCGGGTGCGCGAAGGGCAGCGCGTGACCGGTACCGGTCAGCTTAGAAGGCCACATACAAGGTGAATGTCGCGATGGCGATACTCTACCTTGCGTCCGGCAATTCGGCGTTCGTGACCGCAGCCGAGCTCGTAGTCAATCGCGAAGTCACCGCTGACGAGGCGCGTATTGACGCTCGCTGCCCGGATCGAGTCGGATTTCGCGGTCGCCGCTTTCCCGAACCGCGGCGACCCGGTACGGGTGACGCATGCCTAAGATCGACCTCGCGTCCGCCCCGCTCGTGAGGGGCACCAGGTACCCGCCGCCATTCGACCAGCCCTGCCGCCTCCGCGAAAACCGCCAGCTCGCACTCGCAGCCGGGCTGACCCAGTTCGGCGTCAACCTCACGCGCTTGCCGCCGGGTACGTGGTCGAGCCAGCGGCACTGGCACGAACTCGAGGACGAGCTCGTGTACGTGCTCGACGGCGAGGTCACACTGATCGACGACGCCGGCGAGCACACGATGCGCGCCGGCGATTGCGCCGGCTTCAAGGCCGGCGATCGCAACGGGCACCACCTCCAGAACCGATCGCAGCGCGACGCGCTCGTGTTGACCGTGGGCACACGCGACGATGCCGATTCGGGCGAGTACCCGGACATCGACATGAAGTTCAAGCCGGGCCGCTACTCGGGCCGCGGCGGCTATATGCACAAGGACGGCACGCCGTACTGAGCCACCGGGTTTCCGATCGTTGCCAGTAGCGCCCCCTCCGTCAGTGCCGCCGGGCGAGCGCGATCGTCGCCGCTCGCAACTGCGCGTCGCGAACCGCAAGCTCGGCGGGATCGGCATGGAGGCGCGTCTCGAGGCGGCGCCGGTTGGATTCCAGGAGGTTCACTTCGCGGCGGGGCGAACTTCAGCCTCGTCCATCGACCAAACTCGCCCTGTGGAGAAATTTCCGGCGTGCGCCGTGTCGGGTACTTCACCTCGGTCGCTGCGTCGATTCTAGGATCGTTCTCGACCACTTTATCGCCGCGAAGACACCCTTCTGCTCACGGCCCGGAGTCGCTCGCGCAGCAATCGAGCGATTGTCACGCACGACAGCCACGGACATTTGGCTAACCAGCGCGGCGTCCATAGCCGAAGAGCGCTGGAACGCTCAATCGCGCGAAGGCGTCATGCGATCTGCGGACATACGGGGGGCCGGATCACCCGAATCACGGCGACCAGGGCCCTGTACGACGAACGGCGCCCAGAGGCGCGGCTGCGCGTCGCCGTCCCGGGTGCGGAGCTGAGCGATGTTGGCGAGCTGCGCCTCCCGCAACGCGCCCGCGGGCGCCATCTTCGGAAGGTTCGCGTAGAACCGGCGCATCTGATCCGCGGTGGTCACGTCGTCGACGCGCCAGAGACTCATGAGCAGGTTCGCCGCGCCCGCGATCGTGAACGCGCGTCGCAGGCCGAAGACGCCCTCGCCGGTCCGCACCTCGCCGACGCCGGTGTCGCACGCGGACAGCACGACCAGCTCGGTCGCGGAGAGATCCATGCCGGCGATCTCGAGCGCGGTGAGGAGCCCGTCGTCGCCGGTCGTCGCCAGCGTCGCGAAGTTCGCCCCGGCGAACGCGAGTCCCGACCGGATGAGCGGCGTCTCGTACTGCGGATCGTCCATGCCGAGCGTCTGGTCGGGGAGGAAGAAGCCGTGCGTCGCGAGATGCATGATCCGCGGCCGGCGCGCCGCCTTCACCGCCGTCTCCGTCGCCGCAGCGCCGACGAGCACGGTGCGCTCGCCGCCCGCCGGGACGAGCGGCGGAATGTCAGTCGCCTCGCGCGCCGCGCCGGGAAGATCCGCGAAATCGCTCTGCACGTCGCGTGACCGGAACGCCTCCTCGTACGCCTCCGCGGCCGCCAGCTGACGGCTGCCGAACGACGGCGCGGCGGCGAGGAAGAGCTCCGTCGACGGCTTCCCCTGCGGGCCATCGAGCAGCTCGCGGCCGCTCGTCGCGTAGGAAATCTCGTAACGCTCGACGAGGAACTTACCGTCCGGATCGATGAGCGCCGCGAAGGGCACGAGGTTGAGCACGCCGTCGGGCGCGACGACGATCCGGTCGGCGTCGCCGAGTACCGGCACGAGCGGTCGCCACACGCGGCCGTAGAGGGCGCGCAGGTCGTCGCGCCAGCGCGCGCCCGTACCGCGCACGTCGCGGAGCGCCGTATCGACCGCAGCCTTCAGCTCGCCGCCGTCAACGAGATCGACGAGCGTCACCTGTCCCGACCCGTTCAATACGAACGCGAGGAAGCGCGACGCCGACGACCACTCGGCGCGCGGGAAGTCGAAGTCCTCGCGCGCGTAGTCGAACTCCGGGATTTCAACGACCTCGATCAGCGCTGTCTCGGGAGGCAGGCGCGCGGCGACGGCGGCGACGGTCACCGTACGATTCAACGGATCGGCATCGTCGTCGTCGCCGGGGCGCGTCGCGTTCTCGAGCGTGCTCGCCTTCTCGAAAAGCAGCGAGACGCGCGTTCGATACTCGTCGTCGCTCATCGCCTGCGGTCTGTGGAGGAGTAGGCCCGACAGCTCCGCTCGGATCGCGGCGAGCTGATCCAGCTTCTCCCGCGCGTCCGGCGAGCGGCGCGTGACGTTGCGGGCCGCACGCGCTTGTATGTCCAGGACCATGCCCTTCCGCCGGAGCACGAGCTGGAAGGCATCGCGGGCCACCGCCGGATCGGCGCCAAAACGGTGCGCGACCAGCCAGAGCAGGAAATCGTAGCCGCCCGAGACGTAGCGTGACTGCTGCGCCTCGAGCTGCCCCTCCTCGCGGTCGAAGTGGAACATCATCGCGAGCGTGGGCTCCTGGGCGGCGAGGCTCTCGGACAGGAGATCGAGCGCCGCCCGGGGATCGTCCTCCGCCACCGCGAGCGCCGCACGATCGCGAAGCGCCCACGGCAGCGCGATGTCGCCGCCGTCGCGATGGATGGCGACGGCCCGGTCGTAGAGCGGCCGCGCCTCCGCGAGGGGCCCGCCGATGCGGTACGCGGTGCCGAGGTCGCGCGCCGTCTCCGCCACGTTGAAGTGCTTGAGACCCATCGACTGCTCCTGGAGCGCGAGCGCCCGCGTGTAGAGCGGCTCGGCGTCGAGCGGCCGGCGCATCGCGCGGTACATGTCGCCGAGATCGATGAGCGCGTGCGCGACGTACGGGTCGATGTCTTCCCGCTCGCGGATCGCGAGCACGCGCCGGTAGAGCCGCTCCGCGGACACGAAGTCGCCGCGGTCTTGGTACATGCGCGCGACCGTCGTCGTGAGCCGCGCGAGCGCCGGGTCGTCGGGACCGAGCGCGCGCTCCTCGATGCGAAGCGCCCGCGCGTAGAGACGGGTCGCCGCGGCCGGCCGCTTGCGATCAACGTCGACCTCTGCGAGCTGCCGTAACGAATTCACGACGTCCCAGTGCCGCGACCCGAGCGCGCGCTTGCGGATGCGCAGCACGCGACCGTACAGCGCGGCCGCGGTCCGTAGGTCGCGCGCGCGGAACGCCCGGTGAACGGCCGCGAGGTTCGCGACCGCAAGCGCCAGCGCGGGACGATCGGGCGGCAGATCGCTCTCCGCGCGCGACAACGCCGACTGCGCCGCGGTGAACGCGTCGACGAAGCGCTCCTCGGCGATGTACTTGAGCGTCCGCACGGTCGCGAGTTCGACACCCGTCTCGACGGTCAGCGGGTCGGTGTCGCCGAGCGCCTGCTCGCGCAGCACGACCGACTCCTGGAGTGCGTCCGCCGCACGGTCCTGATCGTTCGTCGCGGCGTGCAGCTCGCCGAGCTCCGCGAGGACGACCGCGCGTTCGCGCGGATTGCCGCCCGCCGCTTCGAGCGCGTCGGCGACGCGCCCGTACAGCGCGACGGCGTCGTGGTAGTCGTCGCTGGTGAGCGCGCTCTCGCCCGCCGCCTGCCGATACCCGCCGAGCGCGCGGCGGACGCGTGCCAGGTCGAGCAGCGGACCCGTCAGCGCCGGGTCGACGGACTCCTCGTTATCGGGCTGCCGCACGACGTCGACCGCGCGCTTTGCCGGCGACTCGGCATCGCGGTAGCGGCGTCGCGCCATGAGGCTCGTCACCTGCCCGTGCAGCTCACGGAGCTGCGTGACGGCAGCTTCCGAGAGCGGCGACGCGGCGGGGCTCGGCGTCGCGGACGCCTTCCGCGCCGGCAGCGACGTCGGTGGCGGCTCGCGCGCCCCGAAGAACGACGTCCGCCGTCCCTGCGCGTCGAGCACGCCCAACGCCGGATCGAGCGACGCGTACCCGATCCGCCCGTCCGGCAGCGTCGCGAGGCGCGTGACCTGCGATCGGGTGACGACCACGTCCTCGAACGCGCCCCGGCCGCTGTCGCTCCAGCGCCGGACGAAGCACGCGTCGCGCACGCAGGTCCGGCCGCCCGCGTAATAGAGCGCGGTGCCGTCGGCGGACCACGCGATCGTCGCAAGGTCCGTCGGCGTGAGGCCCATCTCGTCCGTGTACTGGATCTCGGCGGGACCGATGCCGGTCACGTCGGGCCGATAGAGCAGCGAGAGATCGTCGCCGGAGTAGACCGCGACGGAGCCGTCGGCGATCGCGAACGCGATGCGCCCGCCGTCGGGCGAGATCTTCACCGCGACGGGGACGAACCGGACCTCCCGCGACTCGTGAGCGTCGTGGCCCATGAGCTCCGCGGACCACACGCCGAATTTCTGCAGGAGCAGCAGCCGTCCGCGCGCGTCGAAGTCCGCGAACGACGACGCCGCGCCAGCGTTCGGGAGATACGGGCCGCGGTCGCGACGATAGTCCGGCGTCGCGAAGACGGCGTCCGCGCCGGCGTGCGCGGCCGGCAGGCCCGTGCCGGAGCCCGTCGCCACGAGGAACGCGCCGTCGCGCGCGTACGCGAGGCCGTCGACGACGAACCCGACCGGCAACGTGTGCAGCAGCTTCCCGGTCGCCCGCTGGTAGACGTAGATCTTGGTCTCGTCGGCGCCTTGTGTCGCGCCGTCGTCGCCGCCGCAGGCGATCGTCGCGCTGTCGGGCGAGATGGCGACGGCGAGGAACGGGCGCGTCGCGGCCTTCGGGACCGGCGGCGCGAGCGTCTGGAGCGGCTTCCCGGTCGTCGCGTCCCAGACGCGCACCGTCCGGTCGTCCGACGCGGTCACGAGGTAGCGCCCGGCGGCGTCGACGGCAAGGTCGCGGATCGCCTTCGTGTGCGCCGCCGACGCCGCGTGACCGGCGGACGCAAACAAGAAGGTTGCGACGATCCCGGCGACGGCCGCGCGGCGTCCACGCATCGATGCTGCCGCTCCCATGCACGCTACGCCGCGGCGACGATGAAGACGTCGGCGACGGCACCCGCCGCGTCGGCCGCCTCGACGGTGACGCGATACGTGCCTTCGGGGAGCGGCGGAATCTCGACCGTGCGCCGCTCGCCCACGCGTGCGATGCGTTGCTGCGCGCGCCGCCGTCCGGTCGCGGCGTCGACGACCGTGACCCTCACCGCCGCGTCGGGCACCTCGCAGCCGACGCGCAGCTCAATCGGCTGTTTCGTGACGTACGCGTCGTCGACCTCGAGCGAGAGCCGCGCGCCGCCGCCGCGCAGCGCATGCAGCTCCGCGTCGGGCAGCGACGAGAGGATCCCGGCAATCTGATCGAGCACGGGATCGGAGTTCTGCAGCGAGCCGTGCACCTGGGCGACGAACATCTCGCTCCCCATGCCGCTCAGCTCGATCGGCGTCGCTGACGGCCGCGGCACCGTGCCGTCGCCGTCGACGAGCGAGGGCGGAAACCGCGGGTGCTCGGTCTGCATCGCGACGACACCGTTTTCCAGCTTCGCGGATTGCAGCGTCCGCTGGTACGTCCCGACCACGGGGTGAATCGCGTAGGCGCCGCCGTGGGCGTACGCCTCCTGCTTCTGATGTGCGGTGACCGCGTCCTCGATCTCGCGGTGGAACGCGAGTGCGGCGGCCGCGCGCACATGGTCCACGCCGGGAATGCTCGCCGTCTCGGCGACGCGCGTGAGCCGCCCGTCGCCGCCGTCATAGCACTCGTAGATCGGCAGCAGCTGGTAGACGGATGTGAACGAGCGCAGGAGCGCCGTGAGGTCGACGATCGGTACGCCCGCGATCCGCTTCGTCATCCCGTTGGCGAGAAAATCGAGGGCGTTCAGCGACCCGCGGTACGGCGTTCCGAAGGTGATGAGCGTGCGCGTCAGCCGCCAGCCTTCGAGGCACTCGAGAAAGTACCGGGCGACGAGGCCACCCATCGAGTGCGCGAGCAGGACGAGCTTCGCGTCGGCGTACCCCTCGCGGCGCCACTTCGCGAGCCACTCATGGCTGAGCCGCGCGAGCCGCCGCGCCGCGACCCGGTTGTCGCGGCGCCAGTCGTACGGAAACGGAAAGAAGTTCCGTCCCGGCGTGACGTCGAACTCGCGCTCGATCCGCTGCGCGACCTTCGTATAGCCGTCGATCTTCCACAGCGCGGGAATGAGATGGACGTCGTCGATGAGGCGGTCGGCGGTGACGCCGTCGCCGAGGTCGTCGAGGCCGGGCGGGTCGTCATCGAGCTTCAGCGCATCGAGGCTCCGCCCGAGCGTCCTGAGCGCGGACACCACGCCGGCACCGGAGAGCGCCCAGACGTCACGCCCCTCCTTCTGCAGGACGCTGCCGGTGATGCCGGGCAGCAGCACGACGACGTCGCGCATCGGCTTTCGCGCCGCGTGCGCGCGACGAACAAAAGGCGGTGCTGTCGCAGCGAGCGCGGCGGCGCCGGTCAGGCCGAGAAACTCTCTTCGATTGTAGCGCCATGCCATACCAGCGCGGTCTCATAGCGAGGGCGGGAATTCACCGTCAATCGCCGGGAGCGCCCGAGGCGCGCCGTCTATGCTGTACAGGCGGGCGAAGTGACCCTCATCGACCGCCGACCCATCGACATCGCCGTGACGGCCGGGGCTCACGACGCCGGACATCTCGGCGATGCAAAGAGAGGTCGTCAGGTCGTGGCCGCGGGGCCGAACCAGCGTTAGAATCGACGCACCGAGCGCGGACGTACCTGCCCCTACCCCTGTTGGCCCGCGCGCCGGAAATTCTCTCACGCGCCACTTGGCGCCCGTCGGAAACTCGATCCGCGGGTTCCCGTTGATCGGCGTCGCTGGTCAGGACTCCCACCGAAGCTCTTCGAGGTCGGCCCCCGTTTCCCGGATACAGGCGATTGCTCTAGCTCTCCCGCCACTTGATCGAACAGCCGATGGACGCCGTCTGCTCGCGCGCCGGTGCGCGTCCGGCCAGCAGTGCGTCGAGGGCCTCCCGGATATCGTGGCGCCGGACCTTCGCAGCCTCTTTCCAGTTGTCGTCGATCTGGCCGTGGTACGCGAGGCGCCGGTCGCCGTCGAAGACGAAGATGTCGGGTGTACAGACGGCGTGGAAGGCGCGTGCGACATCCTGCGAGCCGTCGATGAGGTACGGGAAGCCGTAGCGCTTCTCGCGCCAGCGAGCGAGGAGCCGCTCGGGGCGGTCGTCGGGGTAGTCGGTCGGATCGTTCGAGCAGATGCCGACGAGCTGCACACCGCGAGGCGCGTAGTTCAGGTGGAGCTGGATGATGCGGTCCTCGACCGCCTGCACATACGGGCAGTGGTTGCAGAGGAACATGACGACCAGCTCTTGGTCTCGCGGATGTCCTCGCGTCCGAAGGTCTTGCCGTCGACGGACGGCAGCCGGAAGTCGGGGCACGGACTGCCGAGCGGAAGATCGCGACTCTCGGTGAGCGCCATGTCTTGCGGGGTAGCGCGCGTGCACCTCGGGTACAAGTCGGCGCCTCTGCGCTGCCGACGCGGGGAATGCCGTCGACGCCCCGCTCTACGCCGACCCGGAATCATGCGTCACCGAATGCGCGCCCGACGCCGACGGGATCGGTCACGAAAGGCGTCGTTCAGCCGCACACGCGCGGTACGTCCGGCGAATTGCGCCGGCGCAAATCGGCCGGCCCGATAGCCGTTGGCGCGTCCGAACTCGTGACCGTGGTGCTCGGCCGACTCACGTCGCTCGCGAGTTCGACCGGGTTGCTACAATTAGCGCCTGCAGACTCGCTTCGAGCTGTGCGATTTGGCCCTCGTACGCTGCGAATTGCTCTTCGATGCCGAAGCGATCCATGAGCTCGAGCTGGAACTTCAGATTGCCAACGAGGGCGTTGGCGATGTGTGACTCGAGTTCACCGCGCTTTAGCTTGCCGTAAATCCACCTCGCCTCCCGACTCAATCGTGCGCAGGGATTCGCGCTGGTCACGTCGATCGAGCCGCGACCCACTGCGATCCGATTTCCCGCGCCGAAGCGACCACCGCTGCACCGCCCACCGTCCGCCGGCCGCGAGGGCGGCTGAATAGTGCCGAGGGGTACCCCCATAAGGGTGTTTGCGAGATTGCGTCGAGATATCGGGGAATTCCCGGTCAGCGACGGTTGCAATGGCCCGTTCGAAACGTCCGTTTCAACCGTTTGTGTCACCGTTCGCTGTTGCCGTTCATGAGGCATCCCTTGGCTCCTTGTTTCATCGTGGAGCGGTGGCGTCGAAGGGTCGCTGACGAAGCCCCGCCTCTTTGGAGATCAATGACCAGGCCGCTCCCTGCGGGCTCCCGCTACCGTTCGTTGCCCGTTCAACGTCCACAGATCCGCCGTTCTGTTGAACCGTCATTGGGCTTCCTCTACCAAGCTCGGCGAGGTTCGGCGAGCACTTTCTTCTGCCCGTTCACAAGAGTGTCCGCCATCGAACGCCGCTTTTGGCTCAGCTTGCGGCGGTTCGCCGGCTTCTTGTACCAACGACGAGTTCCTGCGCGATTCTTACATAAGATCGAGCAGTACCGTTTCTTATGGTTCGTCACCGCAACGGAAAAGAACCCGCGACATCCATGACACTCGCGGAGAACGACTTCGCTCGCAGTCGCCGCTCGCCACAGTTCAACCCACAGTAATTCCCGAAGGCAACGCGGGTGCAACTCAGGCGATACAGAGGTATTCCGAACGCGCCCGCTAACGCGACGGAGGTGTAATCCGAGCGACGGATACACGGCAACGCCGTCTAGTCGCTGGTTCAGCTCGTGACCAAACGCCGCCCAAGCCTCACCTCGACGAACTCGCCCGATTTTGCGCTCCAGGCCCCACGACGCTCGCAATACGCGTTCGCTGAGCCTCGGTATATCCGGCGACGTCCATCGATTTCCCTGCATTGCGGACAGCCAGCGCGCGAGTCGTCCGACGGTTCTTAGCTCGTCACGCGTCAGCGCCACAGAATCCCAGTAACCCAGGTCTCGGAACGGCCCTACACACCCCAAGACACCCCACGTGTTTACAAACTCAAGCAGCTTGTCATCGTCATCGACATCGCAGGCCGTCGAAGCGGTTAGAATCTCGGCGGCATGTTGCGTCGCGACATACCTCCGAACGGCCGTTAGAGGTCCTTCGTTCCACCCTTTCGCTAGCAAAACGCCTCCTGGAAGACCCGCCCACCGAAAATCTGACGGCTTGCGCGCCCTGAAGATCTTGGGGGCGGCAGGATTCACGATCTGGTACGCGTAGACTGGCACTCTCAGGGACCATGCTCCCGAGATCGCAGCCCCACTGTCTAATCGATAATCAAGATCTATTCGTTTAGAGCGATTCATCGTAGTTGCTTCTTAGCCCTACCCCACGGGCAAGCGCAACACGGAGGCGCGAAATGCTGCGGATGACTAAGAGACGCGAAGATCGGCGCTGGTCGAGAGCAGAACTCGCACGGCGGGCTCGGATGACGGCCGCTGACGTCGGCAAGATCGAGGCGCGCCGGCTGGTTCCCTACCCTTCACAACTGCGGAAGATCGCGAAAGCACTTGGCGTACCTGTCGCTGAGGCGCCTCAGCTACTGGCCGAGACCGCGTAACATCATGCGCAGCCGGATCTGCCGAGGACGCATGACCACTCGTCACCGCACCTGGGCACCGATTCCGGCTCGGGCGATTCTGCCTATGCCACTTCCAAGGTCCACCGCGGTCACGGAATGGCATCAACAGACCCGAGAAAGTGTCTCGCTCCTCTGTATTTCACAGCAAGGAGGAGCCTAATGGATCCACTGCTTCCGTCAGGGTCACCCAATAGCGCCGACCCAAACCCCGAGCAAAAAGCATCTGAGCGAACCGGTTTGGAACCGCGAAGTGTGCCGCCCAGTCTGCGGCGGCTTTACGCGCTGACGCTCGCAGGCACTTCGTCACCGCGACAGGCGATCAAGATGATGTGCACCGAGTGCTGTGGCTATGACCGCCAAGCGGTCGCGGAGTGCCCGGCTTGGCCCTGTCCCCTGTGGCAGTACCGACCGTGGCGCTCGCGCGCAGAAGACCCCGGTACGACGCGCCAGACACGGCTCGCCAACCAACCTCAGCGGAGACGCCCGGCGGGACAAAAGGGACAACGGACATGATCGATCAGCGAATCACAAATGAGCAACTCGCACACGCGGCGCGTACAGCGATCGAGCGTCTCGACGGTGCGTACTGGGACTTGGGCGAATACCTCCAGGAGATGAAAGCACGCGGGATGCATCGACTCGGCGGCTTTCAATACTTTGGGGATTTCGTCGAGCGCGAACTGCGCATTTCACGCACCAAAGCCCGGCGGATCGCCGCGGTGACGCGGTCGTTTCAGCCGTATCGGGAAACCGTTGAGGATTGTGGCTGGAGTACGCTCGCGGAAGCGATCCCGCTCCTGAAGCATATCGGACCCACGGAAACACTCCACATCGTTTTGCAAGGTTACGAGGCAGTCAAAGCGTGGAAGGTTACCCGAAAGTCTGAGTTGCGAACCGACGGCTACAAGATCGTGACGCTCAGGCTGCCGGTGGATATCGCCGAACACCTCGAGCGCGTCATTGAGCTCGTCTCGCAGGTCTCAAAGCATAACGGCGCGACCGTTGAAACGCGTGCCTCGGCGTTCGCTGCGATCCTCATCGAAGCAGAATCGGGGTTCCTCGGCCAAATGCCGAGTAGTCCCGATCGGCACGCGGACGCGACGGTGCCTCGTGAAAACGTCCAGATCTGACCGGTTTCCGCTGCGGGTGAAGCGCGACTCGATCGATAGCTGATCACCAAATCCGCCCCACCGCTGATCGCTTGGTCGGCACCAGCGGCGGGGCGTGGAGGTCAACCGTGGAAACATCTACATACATAATTCCGGGTAGAGGCACAACCAGAAGCAGCACCGATATCGGCGACATCCTTCTGTTCGAACACCGGCGGCGATTCGCGAAAGCGATCGCTAAGCCATCTGGCAATGCGCTCCTTATCGACCGGGACAACAGAAAAGCCGGTTGGTGCACGCTTGACGAGGCACTCGCTGGCAATCGCGCGTTTGCGGTCGAGGTCGCGAAGGACATTTTCGCTGCCGATAATGATCGACCGGAGTTAGTCG
>JBGPOW010000114.1:0-13584 GCA_041488235.1 Binatia bacterium | reverse complement strand
GATACCAGTCGACCGGATTGTGCGCGTGCTGCACGAGATACGGGCTGCTTTCGAGGACCAGGCGATTGGTGTAGCGCGGCGTGCCGTCGGCGCGCCGTTGCCGCGTGCGCGGCGGGGTCGCGCGATCCACCGTTCCCGCGGTGGCCGCGAGACGCGACGCGAGCGCCGGCGGCATCGGTGCCACACCCGGGAGCGGCTCCGACACGGCCGGCGCTCCACCCGAAGCGTCGTGCGCGCCGGTCGCCGGGGCGCGCGTCGGACGTGCGGGCTCGCCGCCACCGATGCTCGCGAGCGCCGCGACGACGAGGACGGCGGCGAGCAGCGCCGACGCGCGGAGATCGAGCCGCCGCGGCGTCGGAAGCGTCAGTTCGGTGCTGCCGGATACGCTCGACGCGCCGTCGGTCACGACGCGAGCGCGGCCAGGAGGCGGTCGTCGACCCAGCGCAGGAGGAGCGCCGCCGCATGCGCGGCGGCTTCCTCCGGCGGCGTCGCCGCGGCAAGCGCCGCGCAGACATCCGCGAACGTGGCTCCAGCCGGTCCGGCGTCGTCGCTGCTCAGGCCGGAAGGCACCGCACCGTCGCCGGTCGCGTCGCCGACGACCAGGGCGAGCGCCGCCGACTCGGCGGCGTCCATCGGTGACTGAAAGACGCGGTACTCGTCACGCCACACCCGTAGCGTCGTCGCCTTCGGCTGCAGCGCCGTCGTGGTTGCGTCGTCCGGCCACACGACGTGTACCGGCCACGCCACATCGAGGACACGCAGCGCCGGGATCGCACGCAGACGAAGATCACCCCAGTCCTCGGCTGGCACACGCCGGAGGTCGGCGATCCTCAAGACGTCGGCGTCGGGCGCGTCGAAGACGTCGAGGCGCGCCCATTCGAGACGCGCGAGATCGGCGACAAACGGTGGCAATCCCGCCGGCGGACGCGTCGCGAGAAAATCGGCGAAGCCGCCGCCGACGTGGCGCAACGACGGATGGCGCGACGGTGTCGCGCCGAGGTACTCGCGCGCGAGTCTTTGGAACGCGTCATCCCCGACGAGCGTCGCGATCCGAGGAAAGTCTTCACGCAGCGCGTCGGCGATGCGCATCCAGTACATCTGCGCGTAGACGTCGATCCTAGCGGCGGCGTCGAGCGTCCCTCGGCTCTCGACGGCGGCGCCGAGATCGGGCCCGACGCGCGTCCCGCCGGCGACGCCGCTCTCCAAGGCGCTGAAAAACGCTACCTGCAGCTCACGCAGACTCGGCATACGCTCCGAGCACCTCCGCCGCGATCGTCCGCGCCCGCTCCGCCTCCGCAACGACGACGGCGAGCTCCGGCACCTCCTCGTCCCACTCGACGAGCGTCGACACCCGTCCGCAGTGGCGGAGCGCGAAACGGTACAGGTCCCACACCGGAGCGGGCACCGGTCCGACGTGCGTGTCGAGGAGATGCGTGCCTTTGTCGGTATGGCCCGCGAGGTGGAGCTGCCCCACCCGTCCCGGTGGAATCCCAGCAATGTAGGTCGCCGCGTCGAAGCCGTGATTGCACGCGCTCACGTAGGCGTTGTTGACGTCGAGGAGGATGCCGCAGTCGGCGCGCGCGGCGAGCGCGGCGAGAAACTCCCATTCCGGGATCGTCGAGTGCGCGTACGTGAGATAGCTCGAGACGTTCTCGACGAGGATCTGCCGGCCGAGCCGCTCTTGCACGGCCTCGATGCGCAACACGACGTGCGCGAGCGCCTCCTCGGTGAACGGCAGCGGCAGGAGGTCGTGCGCGTAGCGCCCGCCGATGCTGCCCCAACACAGGTGATCGGACACCCACGCCGGCGTGAAGCCGCGCGCCAGCGCCGCGAGCTCGTCGAGATAGGAGACATTCAGCGGATCGGTCGACCCGAGCGACAGCGACACGCCGTGGAGGACGATCGGCGCGAGCTCGCGGGCACGCGTCAGCACGGCGAGGGGCCGACCGCCGCGCACCATGAAGTTCTCCGAGATCACCTCGAACCAATCCACGCGCGCCGTGCCGTCCAACACGCGCGGGTAGTGCTGCGTGCGCAGCCCGACGCCGTGCCCGAGGTATGGAACGCTCACCGCCACCGCCGCATCTTTCCCCGTTCCCGTCCCGCCGTCGAGAGGCGCCGACGACACCGCACGCGAACGTGGTGAACTCATCCGTGCCGCTGTGGTAGTCGTGGCGTGATGATCCCCTGCTCCATGCCGACGGCGAGCTTCGACGACACGCTCGTGGAGCACGGCCTCGCGCCCCTCACGCGCGGCCCGATCACGACGCTGCAGGTGAACGTCGGCAAGCGCTGCAACCAGGCGTGTCATCATTGCCACGTCGACGCCGGGCCGAAACGCACGGAGATGATGACATCAGAGACGGCCGCGCGGGTGCTCGAGCTGCTCGCCGGGAGTCCCGCGGTCGCCGCGATGGACCTGACCGGCGGCGCCCCGGAGCTGAACGGAAGCTTTCGCGATCTCGTGCGCGGCGCGCGCGCGCTCGGCCGCCGCGTGCAGGTGCGCTGCAACCTGACGGTGCTCTTCGTACCCGGCATGGAGGACCTGCCGGAATTCTACCGCGCACACGACGTGGAGCTGATCTGCTCGTTACCCTGCTACACGGCCGAAAACGTCGACCGCCAGCGCGGCCACGGCGTGTTCGGGCAGAGCATCGCGGCGCTGCGGGCGCTCAATCGCCTCGGCTACGGCCGCGACGGCACCGGACTTCGCCTCGATCTGGTCTACAACCCCGTCGGCGCGTTCCTCCCGCCGCCGCAGGAGGCCCTCGAGGCCCGGTACAAGGCCGAGCTCGCCGCCCTCTTCGACATCGAGTTCGGTCGCCTCCTGACCATCACGAACATGCCGATTCAGCGCTTCGCGGACATGCTGCAGCGTGAGGGGCAGCTGGCCCACTACATCGGCCTGCTCGTGAACCACTTCAATGCGACGACCGTCGCCGGGCTGATGTGCCGCTCGCTCCTGAGTGTCGGCTGGGACGGTGCGATCTTCGATTGCGACTTCAATCAAATGCTGACGCTGCCCCTCGCCGGCGGCGTCGGGCCCGCCACCATTTGGGACCTCGAATCGTGCGACGCGCTCGCGGGGCTGCCGATCGCGACCGCCGGCCACTGCTTCGGTTGTACCGCGGGCGCCGGCTCGAGCTGCGGCGGTGCGCTCGCCGGCGACGGCGGCTGATCAGAGCCGCACGCGTGTCATTGCCGCGAGCCGCTGATCAGAGTGCGACGCGGCGCAGACGGAGCGCGTTCGCGATCACCGATACGGAGCTGAAGCTCATGGCGGCCGCCGCGATCATCGGGCTCAGCACGATGCCGAGGAACGGATAGAGCACGCCTGCCGCGAGCGGAACGCCGAGCGCGTTGTAGACGAAGGCGAAGAAGAGGTTCTGGCGGATGTTCCGCAGCGTCGCGCGCGAGAGGCTACGGGCACGAGCGACGCCGCGGAGATCGCCGTGCAGCAGGGTGATGCCGGCGCTCTCGATCGCGACGTCGGTCCCCGTCGCCATGGCGATGCCGACATCGGCTTGCGCCAGCGCCGGCGCGTCGTTGATGCCGTCACCCGCCATCGCGACGGTGCGCCCCGCCGCTTGCAGACGCTGGACGGCGGCACGCTTCTCGGCCGGCAGCATCTCGGCGACGACCTCGTCGATGCCGAGGCGCCGCGCCACCGCTTCGGCGGCGGCGCGCGTGTCGCCGGTGAGCATCACCGTCGTGAGACCGTCGGCGCGGAGCCGTCGCAGCGCCTCGGGTGTCGATGGCTTGATCGGATCGGCGACGGCGACGAGCCCGATTGCACGGCCGTCGGCGCCGACGAAGAGGACCGTCGCTCCCTCCGCCGCATGGCGCCGCGCTTCCTCGGCGAGCGGTGCGACGTCGATGCCCTCCGCCTCCATGAGCGCGCGATTGCCGACCGCCGACCGCCGACCGCCGACGGTGCCGACGACACCCATGCCGGGGCGGCTCGCGAAATCCTCGACGCGATCGGCCGTGAGCTGGCGCGCCGTCGCAGCCGCGAGCACGGCGGCGGCAATCGGGTGCTCACTCCGACGCTCGAGACTCGCCACCAGGCGCAAGAGCATCGCGTCGTCGCCGGCGAGCGTGCGCACGGCGCCGAGCGTCGGCTTTCCCTCCGTCAGCGTGCCGGTCTTGTCGACCACGAGCGTGTCGACCGTGCTCAAGGTCTCGAGCGCCGCCGCACTTTTCACCAGCACGCCCGCCTGCGCGCCGCGTCCCGTCGCCACCATGATGGACATCGGCGTGGCGAGGCCGAGCGCGCAGGGACACGCGATGATGAGTACCGCGACGGCGCTCACGAGCGCGTGCGCCAGCTGCGGCGGTGGACCGAAGAGCGCCCACGCAACGAACGTCGCCGCGGCGGCCGCGATCACGATCGGCACGAACACCGCGGCGACGCGATCGGCGAGACGCTGAATCGGGGCGCGGCTGCGCTGCGCCTCGCCGACCATGCGCACGATCTGCGCCAACACCGTCGCGTTGCCGACGCGGTCGGCACGCACGACGAAGCTGCCGGTGCCGTTCACCGTGCCGCCGGTGACGCGCTCGCCGGCGCGCTTCATGATCGGCATCGGCTCGCCGGTCAGCATCGACTCGTCGACCGTGCCGCCGCCCTCCTCGACGATGCCGTCGACCGGGATGCGCTCGCCCGGCCGGACGCGCACGCGATCGCCGACCTGCACCTCGGCGACGGCGACGTCGCGGTCACGAGTCGCGGTCACGAGCCGCGCCGTCGGCGGCGTCAGGCGCAGCAGCGCGCGGATCGCGTCCGACGTGCGCGCGCGGGCGCGGAGCTCGAGCACCTGCCCGAGGAGGACGAGCGCCGTGATCACCGCCGCCGCCTCGAAGTACATCGGCACCATGCCGCCGTGCTCGCGGAACGCGGCCGGAAACGCGCCCGGCACCACCGTCGCGAGCACGCTGTGCACGTACGCCGCACCAGTGCCGAGCGCGATCAACGTGAACATGTTGGCGCGGCGGTTCAGGATCGATTGCCAACCACGCACGAAGAACGGCGCGCCCGCCCAGACGACGACGGGCGTCGCGAGCACGAGCTGCGCCCACGCGAAGGTCGGTCCGAGCGCGTGGCTGATCGGCGTGCCCGGCAGCATGTCGCCCATCGCGAGCGCGACGAGCGGCACGGTGAGCGCGGTCGCGGCACGGAGACGACGGCGCATCGTCGCGAGCTCCGGGTCGTCGGCTTGTGTCGCCTCGGTGACACGCAGCTCGAGCGCCATGCCGCAGATCGGGCACGTCCCCGGCTCGGCGCGGACGATCTCCGGGTGCATCGGGCACACGTACTCGCGGCGTGCGACCGCCGGCTCGAGCGGAGGCTCGAGTGCCATGCCGCACAAGGGACACGGGCCCGCGCGTTCCGCACGCACCTCGGGGCACATCGGGCAGGTGTATGTGCCGGCCGGCGATGGTGCGGCGGCGCCGACCGGCGAGCCGGCGCGCGCACCTGAGGCGGTATGCGTATCGCGTGTTGCGTCGCGAGCGACGGCCGCACGCGCCACGTCCAGCGCCGCTGCCGGATCGTTCGCAAAGCGCGTTTGGCAGCGCGGGTTACAGAAGAAGTACTCGCTGCCGCCGTGCATGCTCACGCGGCCGGCGGCGCGCGCCTGCGCCTCGTCCACCTGCATGCCGCAGACCGGGTCGATCGCCACGCTTTCTTGTCGGCGAATGCGGCAGCGCGCGCAAGCGCGACCACAATTGATCCCGCGTCCCCGAGTTGATACCTCAACGTCGAGCGCCCCGGGCGCGCAGGGAGGCGACATGGGTAGAACGCGGCTGCTGATCGAACGGTACGGGTCGCTCGGGCTCCTGCTTTTCGCGATTTCTGCCGTGACGGCGACGATCGTGGCGAGCTGTGGCAGCGGCGGCGGCGATAGCTCCTCGACCGGCGCGCTCTGCGAGCAATGCGGCGAGTCCGACGGGCTGTGTCAGCAGAACGCATGGGTCTTCCCGCGATCCCCGCTATCCGGCGCGATAGATGCAGAACCGTGCCCGACTCCTTCTGGGAACCCGAACGGCTGCGTCGAGCTCGGGCTCATTTGCCGGCGCAAATCGGACTCGGCACAACAGCGCTGCTATCCGCAGGCGACGGCGGGGAACGGCAATGCCGTCAACAACCCCGACTTCTTCTTCCGCTGTGACGGCTCGCGCCCAGGGGGCACCGCCCGACCCGAGCCGACGACGACGCTGTCGCCGACGCCGGAAAAGACGCCCGTCTGCGGAAATGGGCTCATCGAGGGCAGCGAGCAATGCGACACCGTCAACTTCGGTAATCAGACGTGCAACAGCGTGTGCGGCGGCGGAAGCGGACTGCTCGCGTGCAATGTCGACTGCACCCTGAACGTCCTCGGATGCTCGCTTCAGCCCTGCACGCCCTGAGCGGCACGCGCGGATAGCGGACGCCGTCAGCGACGGCGTCCGCATCGGCGGACGCATCGGGCGTCGGGCACATATGGCGGACGAGCTCCGCGACGCTGCGCCGACGCATACGGAACGCTCATCGTTCGTGCACCGGTCGGCCGCAACGTCGCGCCTTGCCTTTCCGTCAGCCGCTACGCTAAGGTGCCTTCATGGGGCGCTTGGAGTCGAAAAGGAGGCGTGGAGATGGAGCTGCCAAAGTGCCAGAAGTGCAATAACGGGCTGTTGATACCCTTGTCAGACTACGGCCAAGAAGGTGCGTCGGTGATGTTCAAAGCGTGGGTGTGCACCAATCCCGACTGCGGCTTCTCCCTGCGCGTCGACAAGGGCGACGTCACGTACGGCAAGAAGATCGAGCACAAGCACTGAGCTCGCTCCGCCTCGACTCCAAAGGAAGCGCGACCCAAGCGCTTCCTTTTTTTTTGCCCGCGATCGCCGGGGCATTCGCCCCGAACGTCAGAGCGCGGCGGCGACGGGCGTTTCGATCGCCTGCGTCGGAACGCTCACGAAGATGCGCGTCCCGCTCCCCGGGCGCGACGTGACGCGAAACACGCCGCCGAAGTGCGCGACGCGCTCGCGCATCCCAATCAAGCCGAGACCCGCCGAGCTCGGCGGCGTGCGGAAATACCCGTGCGCGTCGAATCCGCGGCCATCATCGTCGATCTCGAGCACGACCGCGCCGTCCTCGAGCGCCAGCCGGACTTGGACGCGCGTCGCGGCGGCGTGCTTCACCACGTTGATCAACGTCTCTTGAAAGACCCGGAACAGCAGCAGCTCGATCTGCGGTGCGAAGCGCACCGTCGGGTCGGGACTTTCGACGCGCACGTCGAGCACCGACGTATCGCGGTACTTCTCGGCAATCGACTCGATCGCGGCCACCGCACCGAAGTCGTCGAGGACCGCCGGGCGCAGCAGGTGTGACATCTGTCGCACGGACTGCACGACGTCGACGACTTGCGCGCGGATGTCGCGCACAGCCTCTTGCAGCTCCGGCACGCCGAGCTGGCGCTCGAGGAGCGCCAAGTCGAGCTTGATTGCCATGAGGGCCTGGCACGTTCCATCGTGCAGCTCGCGCGAGAGCCGGCGAATCCCTTCCTCGACGACGTCGAGCCGCTTGTTCGACATTTGCTGCAACTCGGCGCGGTGGTGCAGCACCAGCGCGTGCAAGCGCGCGTTCGCGATCGCCATCGCGGCACCGTTTCCGAGCGTCGCGGCGAAATCGAGGAAGCTCGCCTCGAGCGGCGCCGGCCGGTCGCTGCAATCGGCGAGCACGACGCCGACGAGCTCGGACTGAAAGAGAAGCGGGAGTCGCAGCAGCAGGCTCGGCGCGCGCTCCGTCGCGCCGAGGACGGTCCGTTCCGTCGGACCGGCCTCGATCACGTCGGGTCCGGACTCGTGGACCGTGTGCAGCACCGCCTGCCAGGCGCTCGCGTCGCCGGTGATCTCTGCGACGGCGATACGCTCGCCCGTGCGCTCGGCGGCGAGCGCGCGTACATCGCCGTCGGGGGATTCGCGCCAGAAGAGCCACAGGCGGTCGAGCTTGAGCGCGTGCAGCACGCTCCGACAGACGAGCCACAGCACCTGTTGCAGCTCGAGCGTAGCCGTCACCGTGCGCGTGACGTCGTACAGCATCGCCATCTGTTGATCGCGCGTGCGGGCGAGCAACATGCGTTGCTGGAAGATCGCGCGCCGGTGCTGATCGAGGTAATACGCGCCTAGCATCGACGTCAGCGCGCCGCCGCCGACGCTGATGATCGCATAGGGCGCCGGCAGCTCGCCGCGCACGCCCGTCGCGAGCACGCCGGCGAACGCCAGTACGACGCCGATCGCGAGCGGCACCTGCCCTGCGATCCCCCACGGCAGCATGAGGGCGATGCCGGTGAGGAAGATGATCAGCGCGAACGCCAGCGCGTCGCCGCTCGCGCCGACCGCGGCGACGTACAGCGTGACGAGAACGGCGACGCCGAGCGTCGTCGCGACGAGGATGGGGCGGATGAGCGTTCGTAACCGGCGCGTGTATGCGGCGCCGAGCGCGGCGGCGCAGAGCGATACCTCGAGCACGAAACTCCACAGCAGCGCCGACGCGCGCTGCGGAAAATACGCGAACTCGAGAGTGCCGGCGGTCGCGACCAGGACGGTCGCGAAGCCGGTCGCGAGGAGCGTCCGCCGCGCCAAGACGTGACGCGTCTCCGCTGCGTATGCATCGAGCAGATGAGGTTCCAGCCGATCGGCCATACTGCGTGCGGAGGGGGCGCCGCGGTCGGAACCGTCCGAGAAACGAGCGTCATTGTCAAGGCGCGCGGCGTCTGCAGCGCCGGCGATCGGCCTTGCTTGCGCCGCCGCGCGAGGCTGACCTATGGTGCCGGCGGTGAATTTCGATCTCAGCCCTGAGCAGGAGATGCTCCGCCGCACCGTCCGCGAGTTCGCCGAGCGCGAGATCGGCCCGCGGGCCGCGGAGCTCGATCGCAACGAGGAGTTCTCCTGCGAGCTCACCCGCGCGATGGGTGAGCTCGGCCTCTTCGGGATGACGGTGTCCTCCGAGTACGGCGGCCATGGCCTCGACTATCTGTCCTACATCATTGCCGTCGAGGAGATCGCCCGCGTCGACGGCTCGCACGCGGCGACGGTCGCCGCCGAGAACTCGCTCGGCATCGGGCCGATCTACTACTTCGGGAGCGAGGCGCAGAAGCGTCGCTACCTTCCCGACCTCTGCAGCGGGGCGCGTCTGTGGGGATTCGGCTTGACGGAGCCGGCGGCGGGCTCCGACGCCGGCGGCACCAAGACGACTGCGCGGCTCGAGGGCGACCGTTGGGTCATCAACGGCAGCAAGATCTTCATCACCAACGCCGGAACGCCGATGACCGCCGGCTCGACCGTGCAGTGCGTGACCGGGGCCCGTCCCGACGGCAGCAAAGAGTACAGCTGCATCATCGTCGAGCAGGACTCTCCGGGTTTCACGACGCGCAGCATGCACCGCAAGCTCGTCTGGCGCGCCTCGAACACTGCCGAGCTCTACTTCGACAACGTCACCGTGCCGCGCGAGAACCTTCTCGGCGAGCGCGGCGGCGGCTTCAAGCAGATGCTCGAGACGCTCGACAGCGGCCGGCTTTCGATCGCCGCGATGGGCGTCGGCGGCGCGCAAGGCGCGTACGAGGCGGCGCTCGCGTACGCGCGCGAGCGCCAGCAGTTCGGCAAGCCGATCAGCCAGTTCCAGGCGAACGCGTTCAAGCTCGCCGACATGGCGACCGAGATCGAGGTGACGCGCAACCTCCTCTACAAGGCGTGCTGGTTGCGCGACCAGGGCCGTGCGTTCCGCAAGGAAGCGGCGATGGCGAAGCTCTGGGCGTCCGAGGTCATGGGGCGCGTGACCGACGCCGCAGTCCAGATCTTCGGCGGCTACGGCTTGATGGAGGAGTATCCGGTCGCGCGCTTCTACCGCGACCAGCGGCTCCTCGAGATCGGCGAGGGCACCTCCGAGGTGCAGCGTCTCGTCATCTCGCGTCTCCTCGGCTGCTACGACTGACATGTCCCCGGCCACGCTCTTCCTGAATGGGCGCGTCCGGACGTCGTGCGACGACGGCGAGCCGGTCGCGGCGCTCGTCGTGCGCGATGGAAGCGTCGTCGGGTCCGGCGATGCCGCGGCGATGCGGAGCGTCGCCGGCGCGGGCGCGGAGGTCGTCGATCTCCGCGGCGCGACGGTCCTTCCCGGCTTGATCGACACCCATCCACACCTGATGCACTTCGGCGCGTTCACGTATCCGCTCGTGGACGTCGCCGACGCCGTGTCGCACGACGACATCGTCGCGCGCATCGCCGCGCGCGCGGCGACGATACCGGCCGGCGAGTGGATCATGACGACGCCGGTCGGCGAGCCGCACTACTTCCTGCGCCGCTCGTATCGCGATCTCGCGGAGGGCGCCCTCCCCGACCGCACGGTCCTCGACCGCGCCACGGACCGCCATCCAGCGATGATCCAGGCATGGGCGCCGGTCATTCCGAACGTGTGCGCCTTCAACTCGCCGGCGCTTGCGCGGCTCGGCATCACCCGCGACACGCCGGCGCGCGTCGCGAACGTGTGGATCGAAAAGGACGACCGCGGCGAGCCGACCGGCATCCTGCGCGGCTCCGTCAACAACTACTACACCAACGACGAGTTCATGAACGGGTTGCTGCGCCACGTGCCGCTGCTCGACCCCGCGGCGGTGCTGCCGGGAACGATCCGCGCCATGGGCGAGTACAACCGCTTGGGCGTGACGACCGTCTACGAAGGGCACGCGATGGGCGCGCCGGAGGTCGGCGCGTATCAGGCGCTGCGGGCCGAGGGCGCGCTGACGGTGCGTGTGCTCACGGCGCTCGAGGCGGAGCCCTACGGGTTGCCGTGGACGCACGCGCTCTCGATGGCGGAGTTCATGGAGCACCTCGAGCGGGCGCTCGCGACGGTGGATCGCGGCGACGAGCTCTTGCGCCACGACGGCGTGACGCTGTCCCGCGGTGGGCCGTGCTGGCCCGGCTTTCTGCGCATGCACCGGCCGTACACGGGTCCGTACGGAGATCCGACGAACGGCGTCACGTTCGTGTCCGAGGAGAAGGAGATCGGCGCGCTCGACTTCTGCGCGAGCCGCGGCTTGCGCCTGAATTTCATCGGCGCCGGCGACCGCGATCACGACGAGTTTCTCGCCAACGCCGAGATCTGCGCCCACCGTCATCCCGACGTACGAACCCGTGCGTGGATTCTCCAGCATGTGTTCTTCCTCACCGAGGAGCAGGCACGGCGCTACGCCGCCCTCGGTTTTCACGCGACCACGAGCATGTCGTTCTCGTGGGGCAAGGGCGATCTCTTCCTGGAGCGCATCGGCGAGCACGTCCTCGAGCACCTGATCCCACTCCGACGCATGCTCGACGCGGGCATGACGGTCGCGTGCGGTACCGACTGGGGGCCGAAGAACGTCTTCGAGCACCTGCAGCTCGCGCTCACCCATCGTTTCGCCGTGAGCGGCCGCAGCAATCTCGGTCCGGCGCAGCGGGTGACGCGCGCCGAGGCGCTCGCGATGTGGACGCGCGACGCCGCGCGCGCGCTGCAATGGAAAGGCATCGGCAGCCTCGGCCACGGCGATCACGCCGACCTGATCATCGTCGACCGTGATCCGCTCACGTGCGGTCTCGACGATCTGCCCGCGACGCGCGTGCTCCGGACGGTCCTCGGCGGCCGTACGGTGTACGACGGAGGATCCCTGTGAAGGTGACGCGTTCACGATCGTACGTCGTCGGCGTACTCGTGGTGGCCCTCTGGTGCGCGCCGGCGCTCGCGTGTCACGACGCGGGCGGCCCGATGCCGCGGTCGAGCCGCCCGGCGACGTTGATGCGCGGCCTCGGCGATCTGCATCATCCGATCACCACGACGAGCGCCGAGGCGCAGAAGTTCTTCGACCAGGGGCTGCGCCTGATTTACGCCTTCAATCACGACGAGGCCGTGCGCGCGTTCACGCGCGCCGCAGAGCTCGATCCCAAGGCGCCGATGCCTGCGTGGGGCGTCGCGCTCGCGTTCGGACCCAACATCAATCTCGATGTCGATCCCGAGCGCGAAAAGGCGGCGTACGCCGCCGTGCAACGCGCCCTCACACTCGTCGCGACGACACGCGAGGACGAGCGCGCCTACGTCGAAGCGCTGGCGCATCGCTACTCGGACGATCCCAATGCGAACCTGAAAGCGCTCGCCGTCACGTATGCGCGCGCGATGCGCGACCTCGCCGCCGCTCATCCCGACGATCTCGACGCCGCGACGCTCTACGCCGAGAGCCTCATGGATCTGAATCCGTGGAAGCTCTGGACCGCGGAGGGCAAGCCCGCCGACGGCACCGAGGAGATCGTCGCCACGCTGGAGAGCGTCCTGCGGCGCGACCCGCGTCACCTCGGCGCCAATCATTATTACATCCACGCCGTCGAGGCGTCGCCGCATCCCGAGCGCGCGCTTTCCTGCGCCGCCCGCCTGCCGACGCTTGCGCCCGCCGCCGGCCACCTCGTCCACATGCCGGCGCACGTGTACATGCGGACGGGTGATTATGCCGGCGCGTCGCGCGCCAACGACGCCGCGGTGCAGGCCGATCGCGCGTATCTTCGCGCCGGCGCCCCGGCCGATGGCGTCTACCCGCTCCTCTACCTGACTCACAATTACCAATTTCTCGGCGCGTCGAGCGGCATGGCCGGCGACTCGGCGTCCGCCGACCGCGCCGCCGTCGGCGTAACGAGCAGCATGGCGCACGCACCGCTCGAGGGTCCGCTGCTCGGTCTCGTCGAGTACTTCATGCCGACGCCGTACTTCGTCGCCCTGCGCTTCGGACGCTGGGACAGGTTGACGCACATGCCGGCGCCCGATCCACGTCTCGCAGCGACGACTGCGTTCTGGCATTTCGCGCGCGCGGTCGCGTTCGCGTCGACGGGAGCGGGCGAGCGGGCGCGCGCCGAGAGCGCCGCCTTCGATCAAGCCCGCACGAAGGTGCCGCCGGACACGATGCTCAACCTGAACCGCACCGACGACGTGTTGGGCGTCGCGCGCGCGGTCCTCGATGCGCGTCTCGCCGCCGCAGCGAGCGACCGCGAGGGAGCCGTCACAGCGTGGCGCCGCGCGGTCGAGCGCCAGGACGCGCTCGCGTACGACGAGCCGCCGGCGTGGTACTACCCGGTGCGCGAGTCCCTCGGCGCCGCGCACTTCGTCGCCGGTCGACCGGCGGAAGCCGAGGCCGTCTTCCGCGACGACCTCGCCCGCAACCCGCGGAGCGGTCGCTCGCTCTTCGGCCTACGCGAGGCGCTGCGCGCCCAAGGCAAAACGGTCGCCGCCGACGCCGTCGATCGCGAGTTCCGCGCCGCTTGGTCGAGCGCCGACGTCCAGCTGCGAATGGAATCCCTGTAGCGATCACAGATCACCACGCCATCGGAGCACGGCGCGCACGCGGGCAGTAGGTGGAGCGGCCCGGATTCACTCCGGGCCGCGACGCCCATCGGAGCATCGGCCGCGTAGCGGCCGAGCGCACGGGGGCGAAATCTATTTAATCAGCCGCTGGATCGTCTTGAAGGCGGGCGACTCCGCGGTACGGACGAGCTCGAGGAGCACGCTTTCGACCGTTCCCGGGACGACACCGG
>JBGPOW010000113.1:0-13593 GCA_041488235.1 Binatia bacterium | reverse complement strand
CGCGTGCCGGTCGTCACCGCGGTCACGGAAGACGTCGAGGCGATGGCCGGCACCGGCGGCCCGCTCGGCACCGGCGGCATGACGACGAAGCTGGCGGCTGCGAAGAAAGCCTCGGCCTCCGGCATCGCCACCATCATCGCCGACGGCACGCAGCCGGGTGTCCTCGGCGCGGTGCTTGATCCCGCGCGCGACGTCGGCACGCTCGTCTTGCCGGTCCGCGATCGCCTCGCGAGCCGCAAGCGGTGGATCGCGTACACGCTGAAGCCCGGGGGCGCCCTCGTCGTCGACGACGGCGCACGTGGTGCGATCACTACGCAAGGCCGGAGCCTCCTCCCGTCGGGCGTGCGCGAGGTGCGCGGCACGTTCGGGGCCGGCGCGTGCGTGCAGTGCATCGGCCTCGACGGCCGCGAGTTCGCGCGCGGTCTCGTCAGCTACAGCGCCGCCGATCTCGACAAGATCAAGGGCCGCCACTCGCGCGAGATCGAGGCGGTGTTGGGATACAAGGTGAGCGACGAGATCATCCACCGCGACGATCTCGTGCTGCTCCACGAGTGATGGAGTGACCATGAACGACCTGAGCCGACAGACGCAAAGCCTCGAGGAGCACATCGTCGCGCTCTGTCGCGCCGCCCGGAACGCAGCGCCGATTCTCGCCGGCGCGTCGACGGCGGCGAAGGACGCGGCGCTCCGCGCCGGGGCCGCGGCGCTGCGTCGCCGCGCCGCCGACCTCCTCGCGACCAACGCCGGCGACGTCGAGAAGGCCAAGGCCGCGGGCGAGACGCCGGCGTTCGTCGACCGCCTGACGCTCACCGCGCCACGCATCGAGGCGATGGCGGTCGGGCTCGAGCAGATCGCCGAGCTGCCGGATCCCGTCGGCGAGACGATGACGGAGTGGACGCGGCCGAACGGGCTGCGCATCGCGCAGGTGCGCGTGCCGCTCGGGGTGATCGGAATCATCTACGAGTCGCGCCCGAACGTCACCGCCGACGCCGCGGCGCTGTGCTTGAAATCGGGAAACGCCGTCGTGCTGCGCGGCGGCAAGGAGGCATTCGCGACGAGCGGCCGCATCGCTTCGATCCTGCGCGACGCGACGTGTGAGCTGCCGCCCGACGCGATCACGTTCATCGACACCACCGACCGCGAGGCGGTCCGCATCCTCCTTCGTCAAGCGGAGCTCATCGACGTCATCATCCCGCGCGGCGGCGAGGAGCTGATCCGCGCCATCACCGAGGGCTCGCGCATCCCGGTGATCCAGCACTTCAGCGGCATCTGCCACGTCTACGTCGACCGCGCCGCCGACCTCGCGATCGCGGAGCGCATCTGCATGAACGCCAAGGCGCAGCGGCCGGGCGTCTGCAACGCGATGGAGAACCTCCTCGTCCACCGCGACGTCGCAGCGCAGTTCCTCCCCGCGGTCGCGACGCGTCTCGAGGACGCCGGCGTCGAGTTGCGCGGCTGTTCCGAGACGCGGCGGCTCGTGCCGTCGGCGAAGCCTGCGACCGACGCCGACTGGGACACCGAGTACCTCGACCTGATCCTCGCGGTGAAGGTCGTCGACTCGCTGGACGACGCGATCGCCTTCATTCGCCGGCACGGCTCCGGCCTCGCCGACGCGATCGTCACCGCCGATACGGACGCCGCCGAGCGCTTCACACACGCGATCGACTCGGCGGCGGTGTTCGTGAACGCGTCGACGCGGTTCACTGACGGCTTCGAGTTCGGCTTCGGCGCCGAGATCGGCATCAGCACGAACCGCCTGCACGCGCGCGGCCCGATGGGACTGCGCGAGCTCACGACGTACAAGTACATCGTGCGCGGCACGGGCCAGGTCCGTACGTGAGCGCGCACCGCCGCCGCCCGAGCCGTCGATCGGACGTCGCGTGCGCGTAGGACTCTTCGGCGGGACGTTCAATCCGGTGCACGTCGCGCATCTCCGCGCCGCGGAGGAGGTGCGCGAGGCCTGCGAGCTCGAGCGCGTCGAGTTCGTCCTGTCCGCGGTACCGCCGCACAAGGCCGAGGCGGGCCTCGCCGCGGCCGTGCACCGGCGCCGCATGCTCGAGCTCGCGATCGGCGACACCTCCGCGTTCGCCGTCAACACGAGCGAGCTCGAGCGCCCGGGACGCTCGTACTCGATCGATACGATCTCGGCGGCGCAGGCGAGCGCGCCCGCGGCGCACTTCACGTTCGTGCTCGGCGCCGACGCGTTCGCCGACATCGCGACGTGGAAGCGCTTCGACGACATCTTCGCGCGCTGCGACGTCGCCGTCCTGTCGCGTCCTAGTGTCACGATCGAACGACCGCCGATTGCGGTCGAAAATGCGTTCTGTTACGATCGTGATCGTCGAGTGTATGTCCACGCGTCGGGTAACGCGCTCGCATTCATCCCCATCACGCCGTTGATGATCTCCGCCTCCGACATTCGGCAGCGGTGCGCCGACGGGCGCTCGATCCGCTATCTCGTGCCGCGCGCCGTCGAAGAGTACATCACCGTCCACGGGCTCTACGTCGGGAGGGCGGCGGCATCTTGACCAAGCCTGACGGTTTGCAGAAGGCGCTTCTCTGCACCCGCGCGGCGCTGGACAAGAAGGCTTTCGACCTCGTCGTCCTCGACGTCTCCGGGCTCACGTCGATCGCCGACTATCTGGTCATCTGTGCCGGCCGCTCCGACCGGCAGGTGCAGAGCATCGCGCAAGCGATCGAAGACGTGCTCGTCGAAGAGGGCACCCGGCCGATTTCCGTCGAAGGCGTGCGTCGCGGGCAATGGGCGCTCCTCGACTGCAGCGACGTGATCGTTCACGTCTTCTATCAACCGGTCCGCGAGTTCTACGATCTCGAACGCCTTTGGGAGCACGCCCCGCGCGTGCAGCTTCCCGAGCCGCTCCGCAGCCAGGCGTCGGCGGGCCGCTGACGGCCGGTCGCGACGACGATGCTTCGGCTCACGATCGTCCTGGCGATCATCGCCGCCGCCCTGGTGGGGTTCGGCTACCTCTTCTACTTGAACCCGGAGTCGGTGACGGTCCAGCTCTCGCGGGCGACGTCGTGGCACGCGCCTCTACCGCTCGTCTTGCTCGCCGCGTTCTTGATCGGCGCCATGCTCACGTTCGCGTTCGGGCTGGTGCGCGAGAGTCGTCACGCGATGCTCGGCTGGCGGACGCAACGCGGCGCCCGCCGCGCACGCCGCCAGCTCGTGCGAAAGGAGCACGGCCTCGGGCTCGCCTGGCTCGGCGAGCACGAGAAAGCGCGTGCGCTCCTCGCAAAGGCGCTACGTGACCGTCCCGACGACCTCGCCGCGTTCCTCCTCTTCGCGCGCACGTTCCTCGACGACGGCGAGTACCGGCGCGCGCTCGGCGTGCTGCAAGAAGGTCTCGACACGCGCGGCCCGGATCCGAAGCTGCTGCTCTTCCTCGCCGAGGCACAGCGCGGCGTCGGCGAGCATCGCGCCGCGATCGCGACGCTCGAGCGCGCGCGGCGCGCCGATCCCGCGAGCCCGCGCATTCTGACGGCGCTGCGCGACGCGTACGCCGCCGTCGGCAGCTGGCCCGACGCCGCGCGCGTGCAGGAGACGTATCTCCTCGCAATGCGCGAGCCGCGGGCGCACGCCGAAGCCGAGCGCCGGCTCGTCGGCATGCGCTACCAGAGCGCGCTCGCGGTGCAGGATCCTGCGGGCCGCGCGGCCGAGCTGCGCAATCTGCTGCGCAGTCACCCCGATTTCGAGCCCGCCGCCGTCAGCCTCGGCGACGTGCTCATCGACATGGGCCAAGCGCGCCAGGCGGAGCGGGTCTGGCGGCGCGCCCTGGCGCGCGGCGCCCGCGCCGGCGTCCTCGACCGTCTCGAGCGCCTGCTGCGTGGCGGGCCACGCGTCCGCCGCTTGGACGCGCTGACGCGACGACTCGTGCAACGCCGTCCCGACGACGGCACCGCGCGCCTCTTCCGCGCCCGCCAGCTCGTACGCGACGGCCGCATCGACGACGCCGCGGCGGAGCTGACGCAGGTGCCGCCGCCGTGGAGCTCGCTCCCCGGCTACCACGCGCTCCTCGCCGAGCTGCACGTCCGTCGCGGCGCCCACGACGACGCCGTCACCGCGTTTCGTCACGCGCTCGCCGCGGGCGGGGTCGGCGCATTTCGCTGTCGTGTGTGCACCGTCGAGGCCGACGAATGGCGCGGGTTCTGCGGCGGCTGCGGCAGCTTCGGCAGCTACCAATCGAGCTTCGAGGTCGCCGACGGTGCACCGCCGGCGACCTCGCCGCCAGCGCTTGCCGCACCGTCGAGTCGCTGAGCCGCGCTCGCCGCCAGCCCCGCCATCGGCGCACTACGCGACGCGGCACATTCCAATTGGGATCGCCGTGAACGTGTCCACACGCCACACCGCGTCGGTGGGCAGTCGCGTTCAGAGCCTTCACGCGCTGGCGGCGATCTCGATCCTGCTGGGCGCAGTATCCCCGAGGTCCGAACCAACCGCGGGCAGCGTCAACGTGAACGTCGAGCCCCGTCCGAGCGTGCTCTCCAGCGTGAGCGTCCCCGCCATCAAGTGCGCGAGTCGCTGCGCAATGGCGAGGCCGAGCCCCGTACCGAGTACGGCGCGGTCGCTATCGACCTGCCGGAACGGCTCGAAGACCGCCGCCACCTCCTCTGGCGCGATGCCGATGCCGGTATCGGATACCTCGATCCGGATGCCCTCGCGCGCCGCGACCGCGCGTAGGCCGATCGTGCCCTCGTCCGTGAACTTGGCGGCGTTCGCGAGCAGGTTGGTGAGCACCTGCCGCAGACGATCGGCATCGGCTTGTACCCACGTGTCCGCAGCGGGCGCCTCGACCGCGAACCGGACAGGCTTGTGACGCAGCAGGCTCGTCGTGAGAAATTCCATGTCGGCAAAGAGGGGCCTCAGCGCCACGGCCGTCGGCTTCACGCTGAGGCCGTTGAGCTCGAGACGCGAGACGTCGAGGAGGTCTTGCACCAGCGTGAGCTGCTGGCGGGCGCTCGCGAGCATGCGCTCGAGAATCTCGCGCAGCTCGGGCGTCGGCGCGCCGAACGTATCCTCGAGCGCGAGCTGGGCGAAGCCGATGATGACGTTCAGCGGCGTGCGGAGGTCGTGCGAGACGTTCGCGAGGAATTGATCCTTGAGCGCGCTGACGCGGCCGAGACGCTCGTTCGTCTCGTGGAGCCGGCCCATGAGCTCGAGGCTACGGAGGACCGCCGCGGTCAGGGCGCCGAGGACCGGCGCCTCTTCCACGACGGTCGGCCGGAAGAGGCGCGGGCGCAGGGCACCGAACACGAGCACCCCGATCTGACCGTCGCTCTCGACGAGGGGGATCGCGAGCAACGATCGCAGCCGGTCGATCGGCTCGCCGTCGTCGCGTCGGGCGCGGTCGTTCTCGAGGACGACCTCGCCGGTACGGAAGGCCTGGATGATGGACGATTCGGGGCCGTCGAGGGAGATGACGGGTGGATCGGCCGTGAGGAGGTCGCCGTGGGTGGCGGTCGCGACCAAACGATTGCCGGCGGCGAGCAACAGCGTGGCAGTATCGACGCCGAAGAGCTCACAGCCGCGCGCGGTGACGACGTGCAGCGTCGCGGCGCGGCTGTGCGCGGCATTCAGCTCGACCGCGAGTGCGGAAACGGCAGCGCGAAAGTGCGCCGACTCCGCGGTCCAATGCAGGAAGCGCGCACGCATGATCGCCATCGCGGCATGATGCCCGACCATTTCGAACGCGCGCATCTCTTCGGCGGTGAAGTCGCGCTCGTCGGCGAAGCCGACGGTGAGCATGCCACGCACCGTGCCGCCGTCGTCGCGGAGGGGCACCATGACGAGCGCGTACAGCTCGATCATGTCGAGCAACGCGACGTCCTCGGCCGGCGGCTCGCCGCTGCGAGTGATCACCGCCGTACGTCCCTCCGCGACCTCATCCTCGCGCGGGATGTTACCGCGATTGTAGCGGCCGCCGACGAAGCGCTCGACGACGTGCGGCGGTGTGCCGTAGTCGGCGAGCGGCAGCGACGCCCGGTGGCGGCGGCTGTAGAAGTAGACGGTAGTCTGCCGTGAGCCGAAACCCTCGACCGTCTTCCGGCAGATCGCGGCGAGCACCTCGGGCAGCTCCACTCGGCGGTCCACCTCGCGGACGATGTCGAGCAGCACCGCGTTCCGCGCGAGCTCCACGGCGCGTCCGTCCGCGGTGCGCGTCTGCTCGATCGCGACCGCGGCGACGCGGCCCATCTTCGCCGCGACGAGCCGGTGCTCGTCGCCCGGCGCGGCGGGCGTGTCGAGAAGAATGACGCCGAGGAGGCGGCCTGCGGTGCCGAGGAGCGGCACCGCAAGGTGAGGAAGAACCTCGAGCCCTCCCTGCCACGGTGCTTTCGCCTCACCCGGCGCTCCGGCGAGGTATACGGGGGCCGCCTCCTCGGCGAGACGTGTCCAGTACGGCTGCGAGTCGTCACCGATCGTCAACCAACGGTTGACGCGGTCGCGTTCCGCGTCGGTGAGCCCCCAGGACGCGATCGCTCGACAGCTCTGGCCGTCCTCGTCGAGGATGAGAGCAGCGGCACGGCGCGCGCCGAGCGCCATCGCCAGCGCGGAGAGGACGTCGTCGACGACGTTTTGGAGCACTCCGGCGCTGCGCGAGGTCGAGGCGTCCATGATGTCACGGGTCGACCGAGCAACGCGCGTGCCACGGCACGCGCGGGCGCAAGACGCGCGGATGTCCAATGGACGAGGATTCCGCTGCGACCGGTCGCGTCGATCAGCCGGCGCAGGTCGGACTTTGCGTCAGCGAAGCACCGCTCCGTCAGGCCATGCGAGTTGTCACGTCGTGCAGGACCTCTGATCAGCCATCATGTGTCAGCTGCGCCCCTTCGTGCCCTGCCTGCGGCGTCGCGGCACCGGTGACCCGGCGCTCGTTGCGCGCGCGCGGGCGCGCGGCGTCGCGCCCTCTCCGAAGAGAAAACGGTGCATGCGCGTCAGCCCCGCCACGTCGTGCAGATCAGAGTCGAAGTTCGGCACCGTCACGAACGGCGTCCGCCGCGGCAGCCCGCGACGGAACTGCTCCATACGCAGCGCCTCGCCGCGCGCGAGGAGTTGGTAGTCGACGAAGTTGCGGGCGAGCCAGGTTGCGTGCGTCGTCGCGACGCCGGCCGCCGCGAGCGCCTCTTCGATGCTCCGCTCGTCGCCGTGCGCGACGGTGCCGGCGGCGAACGTCGCGGGATCGGCGGGAAACTCCTCGTGGACGCGGTTGAACACCACGCCCTTGAGCGGCATGCGCAGCGTCTGCATGCGCGCCGAGAAGAACTCGGCCTCGGTGAGGACCTGCTCTTCGGGCCCGGTCACGAGGACGAACGCCGTGCTCGCCGCACGCAGGACCGCATGGATCGTGTCGGTTCGTGCCGAGAACGCGTCGAACATCCCGCTCATCGCCGAGAAGAAGTCGGAGATCTCGGCGAGCGCCGCGATGCCGGTCGCCTCCTCGAGCTTGCGGAAGAGAAACCCCGCGGTGCGGTTCATCGCTTTCGCCGCCACCCAGCCGCGGGAGAGGTACGGCATCACCAGCCAGCGGACGAGGCGGCGATCGAGGAACTCGCGGATGCGCTCCGGTGCCTCGAAGAAGTCGAGCGCGTGCTTCGTCGGCGGGGTGTCGAGGACGATCAAGTCGTAGGCGCCGCTCTCGACGAGCACGCAGAGCTGCTCGATCGCCATGTACTCGTACGATCCCGCGAAGCTCTGCGAGAGATTCAAGTAAAAGCGATTGCGGAGAATGCGCTCGCGGACGTCGTCGGAGGGCGCGTGGCGGGCGACGAGTCGATCCCAGGCGCCCTTCTGATCGAGCATCATCGCCGCGAGCGTGCCGCGGGCGACGACGCCGTGGCGTGCGAGAACGGCGGGATCGACCGCACGCGGCTCGTCCGCGAGCGCACCGACGCCGAGCGAGTCGACGAGGCGACGTGCCGGATCGATCGTCAGCACGACGGCGCGCCGGCCCTGCTCCGCTCCCCAGAGCGCGATCGCCGCCGACGTCGTCGTCTTGCCGACGCCGCCGGAGCCGACGCAGATCACGACGCGATGATCGCGGACGAGGGCGTCGAGCATCAGCGGGTTCTCGACGCGCGCATCACTGCATCCGTGCCACCGCGAGCGTGCCCAGTTGCCGCTCGGCGTGACCGAGGAGCCGGCGCACCTCGGGGAGACCGAACTCCTCGCAGAAGAGAAACGGCAGCTCGACCGTCGGCATCGGCACCGCAGCGCGCAGGCGCGCGAGGTAGTGCGCGTTGATCGCCGCCCAACCCGCCTCCTCGCGTCCGCAGCGCAGCACGTCGACGACGAGCGACGCGGCGCCTGCGGGCGGCGCGGGTACCTCGTCGGGCGCGAGCGGCGCCGCGTGCACGCGATTCACGAAGAGGACGCCGAGCGGCATCTTCAGATGGTCGAAGAGCTGCGCGTACATCTCGCGTGTCTCGTTGACGGGCATCTCCTCCGCCGTCGTCACCGGACAGACGGCCGTGCGCGCGGGATCCTCGAGCAGGTCGAGGACTTTCCGCGCCTCGCGCCGCACGAGCCCGGGGCCGAACGCCTCGTGCGCCGCGGCCGGCATGCGCAGGTACTGCAGGCTGTGGCCCGTCGCCGGCGCGTCGACGACGATCGCGTCCCACTTGCGGCCGCGGCTCGACTCGAGCTGCTCCTCGTACCAGATCTTGCCGACCGTCATGAGCTCCTTCAGACCGGGCGCCGCGGCGACGAAGTGGCGGTAGAGCTTGCTGCCGACGACCATCCTCTGCACGCGCTTCACCGGCAGCACGAGCCCGAGATACTCGCTGAGCGCGCTCTCGCCGTCGATCGTGAAGAAGCAGAGCCCGGGAAACACCTCGGCCGGCGCCTCCGTCGTGCCGTCGACGCCGAGCACCTCGCCGAGGCGGCGTCCCGGCCCCATCTGCGCGAGCAGGACGCGCTTGCCGCGCTCGGCGAGCGCGACGGCGAGGAGCGCGGCGACGGTGCTCTTGCCGACGCCGCCTTTGCCGACGACGAAGAGCACCCGCCGCTCGAAGAGGTCGTGAGCCATTCGACGCCTTTCGCCGCCTCACGCTATCATCGGCTGCGATGACGAACCACCGACAGCCGGCGCGCGGAGCAGAGTGAGCGTCGCGAGCACGCTCGTCGTCTTCGGCGCCGGCGTCGTTGCGGGCCTCATCAACTCGGTCGCGGGCGGCGGCACGCTGCTGTCGTTTCCGGTGCTGGTGTGGATCGGCCGCGACCCGATCGTCGCCAACGTGACGAACACGGTCGCGCTCTGGCCGGGCTCGCTCGCGAGCGCGGTCGGCTTTCGTCGCGAGCTGCGCGGCGGCTACCGCATGCTGCTTCTGCTCGCGGTACCCTCGATCCTCGGCAGCCTCACCGGCGCGATGCTGCTCATGCGGACGTCGTCGCGCACGTTCGCCACGATCGTCCCGTACTTGATCCTGTTCGCGACGCTCATCTTCGCGGCGCAGGGGCCGATCACGCGCCTCTTGCGACGGCGACACCACGCACCGCCGGCGACGCCGATGCCTGCGCCGCCCGAGCGCGCGGCGGCGGCGCCACACCGCGAGCGGCACGTCGCCACGAGTGCAGGTCGAGCGGGGCTGGCGGGCGCGGTGCTCTTCCAATTCGCGGTCGCGATCTACGGCGGCTACTTCGGCGCCGGCATCGGCATCATCATGCTCGCCGCCCTCGGGCTCCTCGGCGTCACCGACATCCTGCACATGAACGGGCTCAAGAACGCGATCGCGTTCTGCATCAACGCCGTCGCCGCCGCCTATTTCGCCGTCCACGGCAACGTCAGCTGGCTCGATGCGCTCGTGCTCGGCGGCGGCGCGATCATCGGTGGCTACGCGGGCGCCGGCGTCGCACGGCGGGTGGGCCGCGCGACGGTGCGGCGTGCCGTGATCGTCATCGGACTCGCCATGGCGGCCTCCCTCCTGTGGCGGCATCCCTGAGCTCTGCGCCCCAGGCGACCGCTACTCGCCGCGATTCACTCGCCGCGATTCGGCGTTGACGTGCTTGCCCGGTGCCACGTATCTTCGCGGCGCCGGCGCCTCCCGCGTCGCGCCACATCTGGAGAAACACATGCAACCGAGCCGCGAGCGGGTACGAGTCGCCGTCCTGACATTCACCCTCGCCTTCGCCCTCCAGGCCTGCGGCGACGGCAGCCACGACCACGTCGCCACCGGCGATCCCGTCCTGCGCTGGAACGCGGTCGCGCTCGACGCCTCGCGCCTCGATCACACCGCCGTCCGTCCGGGCGAGCAGCGCACGTTCGGCGAGGAGCTCGGTCCGACGGGCACGAGCCGCGCGTTCGCGATGATCCACATCGCGATGGCGGACGCGGTCGCCATGATCGAGGGATCGTTCACGACGTTCTTTCCCGAGGGATCGGGACCTCGGGACGCGTCGGTCGATGCCGCGGTCGCGCAGGCAGCGCACGATACCGCAATCGAGCTCTACCCATCACAGCGCGCCACGTTCGACGCCGCGCTCGCCCAGGATCTCGACGCGATCCCGAATGGGCAGTCGAAGACCGACGGCATCGCGGTCGGGCGCGCCGCCGCGGTCACGTGTCTCGACGCCCGCACCGGCGACGGCGCCGAGCTGAGCGCCCCCGGCGCCCCGAACGACTACGTCTACGGCGACGCGCCGGGCGAATGGCGCGCCGATCCGCTGCACGCCGACGCGCGGCCGCTCGGACCGAAGTGGGGCGTCGTGAAGCCGTTCGTCATGACGAGCCCGTCGGAGTTCCGCGCGCCGCCGCCGCCCGCGCTCGACAGCGCCGAGTATACGGACGCGTTCAACGAGGTGAAGGCGATCGGCGGCGACGGCATCCACACGCCGTCGAGCCGCACGCCGGAGCAGACGATCGCCGGCATTTTCTGGGGCTACGACGCGCAGCCGAGCCTGTGCGCGCCGGTCGTCATCTACAATCAAATCGCGGTGCAGATCGGGAGAGAGCACGGGCTCTCGGTCGCGGAGAACGCGCGCATGCTGGCGCTCGTGAACGTCGCGATGGCCGACGCTGGCATCGCCGCGTGGGAGACGAAGTACTTCTACAAGTTCTGGCGGCCCGTTGCGGGCATCCGCGAGGCCGACGCGGGAACGGGACCGAGCGGCCTCGGCGACGGCAACCCCGCGACGATCGGCGACCCGACGTGGATGCCGCTCGGCGCGCCCGCGGACAACAGTGACAAGACGAACTTCACGCCGCCCTTCCCCGCCTACACGTCGGGCCACGCGACGTTCGGCGGCGCGCTCTTCGAGACGCTACGGCAGTTCTACGGCACCGACGCCATCCGCTTCACGTTCGTCTCCGACGAGTTCAACGGCGTCACCAAGGATCAGTTCGGCAACACGCGACCGCTGCTCCCGCGCACCTTCGAGACGCTGAGCCAAGCCGAGGAAGAGAACGGCCAGAGCCGGATCTACCTCGGCATCCATTGGCGCTTCGACAAGGTGAACGGCATCCATCAAGGCGAGCAGATCGCCGACCTCGTGATGGCGACGCTCTTCTTCCCGCGCGACTAGCGACGCGCGACTAGCGACAGGACAGCTTCGCGGTCGTTCCCTTACAGCGCGGGCGGGCGCCGCCGGGCGGATTCCACGTGAGGCTCGCGCACTCCGTCGCCGTCCCGAGGACCACCGTGCTACGGACCGCCGACGGGTCCGGCAGCGTCGCCGTCGCCGCGCTCTTGCCGGTGATGGACCACGCGAGGAGACCGTCGAGGTGCGCCGAGCGGTCTCTCACGACGACCTTGGTGACGCCGCCGTGGGTGCCGGCGCGATCGCGGTAGGTCCAGCGCGTGCCGGAACGGTTTACGAACCAGCCGACGTCGTTCACCGCGGCGCCGCCCGGAATCGCGACGTCGAGGCCGCCCGGTCCGGCGGGCGCGTCGACGACGACCCGCACACCGTTCGCGAGCGGGTCGACGCCCTGCCACGGCTTCGGCACGACGGCCTGACCTTTCGTCCGCAGCGTGAAGGGCGTCGCGTGCATCGTGAGCCCCGGCTTCGCGATCGCGATGCCGCTCGTACACGCGGGCGGGTTCACGCAGGCACACGCGTCGCACACTTGGCCGGCGGCGCAGTCGGCGTCGGCCTCGCACTGCTCGTCGCCGCAGACGAGCGCGTCGCCGCAGACCGGCGCGCTCGCGACGCACGTACAGCCGGCGCAGAGCGTGCAGGGGTCGACGCAGGAGAGGCCGGGCTCGCCGCACTGCTCGCCGGGATCGACGTTGCCGTCGCCGCAGTGGAGGAGTTGACGCTCGTACGCGCCGACGTCGACGCCGGCGCCGACCGGGCGCGGCGCGCCGTCCAAGTCGTCGGCGGGCGACTGCGCCGTCGTCCCGGCGTCGATCGCCGGACTTGTCGGCAGCAGGTGGAAGTCGACGCCGGGGCTGACGAAGTGGTCGGCGGGCGTGGCGAGGAACGAGTGCGCGTCGTAGCCGAGCGCTTGCCACGCGGCGAAGTCGATCGTCGTACTGTCGTCGGGGCTGAAACGGTCCATGACGCTGTTGTAGTCGCTCACGAACCCCGTACGGCTGCCCGTCTCGATCGTGATCGCGCCGTGAAACGAGTGGTAGTTGTAGAGAATGTTGTTGAGGACGTGGTTGCCGGTCGAGCCGTTCTTGATGTTGACGCACCAGCGGCCGTCGGCGGCAGTGATGATGGTGTTGTTCACGACCAGATTGTTCGTCGACCCCGCGGCGCCGTCGATCATGTAGAGGCTGATGCCGCTCGCGTGGTTGTCGTAGAGCAGGTTGTTGCGAATCACGCTGTCGGTCACGCCGTCCATGTTGATGCCCGACCCGCCGCCGACGCCGTTGCCGTAGATGACGTTGCGCTCGACGAGCGCGTTCGAGATGAGCCCGTCCTCTCCCTGGCTCAGGTCGCCGTTCATGTGGATGCCGTTCGCGTGGTTGTCGTGCACGACGTTGCCGCGGATCACCGGCCGGTCGCCGCTGTTCGAGACGTAGATGCCGTGCTCGGCGACGGAGCCGTACGTCTCGTTGTTCTCGATCGTGAAATCGTACGCGTGGCCGCTGAAGATGCCCCAGCGGCCGTTGTGACCGGTGTGGCAGTTGCGGACGGTGACGAACGACGCGACCGCGACACGGATCCCGGCGCGCGTCCGGTCGTTCACGATGAAACCGTCGATCACGACGTGATCGGCGCCCTCGACGTTGATACCGTCGGGGGTCGTGCCGTTGTCGCCGGTGATCTGCACCGCGGATCCGTCGGCGACGAACGTGATCGGCTGCGCCGCCGTCCCCGAGCGGTCGAGGTAGAAGCCTTGGTAGCTGCCGTCCTGCACGTGCACGACGTCGCCGGGGTTCACGACGCCGGCCGCGTGATTGAGCGTCGCCCATGCCGTTCCGAGCGAGAGGCCGTCGGCGGCGTCGCTGCCACCGTTCTTCACGAAGTAGTCGGCGGCGTGGACGGACGTCGCCGCCGCGAGCAGCAGCACCAACGAGAACAACGCGACCCGCACACCCTCAAGGTACGGTCCCGCGGAGGCGGTGGTCAAGCGAACATTCACGATGCTGTCGTGGTGGGACGGCACCTTCGCACGCCACCCGCATGCGCGT
>JBGPOW010000112.1:0-13975 GCA_041488235.1 Binatia bacterium | reverse complement strand
CGCCGCGATCGAGGAAGCGTACGCGCGCGCCGACCGGACGCTCGCCGCGCGCAGCGCGGGGACGGCGTCCGATGACGCGCTCGTCGAGACGGACGAGTTCATTCAGCCGACGCTGATCGCCGGCGACGACGGCCGCCCGCTCGCGACGATCCGCGCCGGCGACGCCGTCGTGCACTGCAATTTCCGCCAAGACCGCGCGATTCAGCTGACGCGCGCCTTCGTCGACGAGCCGTTCACCGCATTCGACCGCGGCCCGCGCCTCGACGTCTGCTACCGCGGCCTGACGCGCTACTATGACGAGTTCCCGTACGCCGTCCTGCCGCCGATGAACATGAATCAGCTGGTCGGCGACGTCGTGAGCGCCGCCGGCCTCTGGCAGCTACGGATCGCCGAGTACCAGAAGTACCGCCACGTCACGAGCTTTTTCAACGGCAAGCGCATCCGGGCCGACGCCGGCGAGGACCGCATCCTCGTCCCGAGCGTCACCGTCACCGAGGACCAGTGCCCGGAGATGAGCGCGTATCCGGTCACCGACCTCGTCGTGACCGCGATCCGCGACGGCATCGCCGCCGCGCGCGCTCGTGCCACGGCAATGGAAGGTATCAGTCTCGACGTCGAGCCGAGCCGGCCGTTGCCGGAAGGACGCGGCGCCGACACCTACGACCTCATCGTGCTGAACTACGCGAACTGCGACATGGTCGGCCACACCGGCGTCCTCCCTGCTTCCGTGCGCGCCGTACAGGTGACCGACGAGTGCATCGGGCGCGTCGTCGCCGCCGTCCGCGCCCGCGGCGGGACCGTGCTCGTCACCTCGGATCACGGCAACATCGAGCAGATGATCGACCCGGAGACGGGCGGCGTGCAGACGGCGCACACGACGAACGACGTCGAGTGCATCTACGTCCGCGACGGCGACCGCGGGCGGCGTCTGCGTTTGCACGGCGTCCTCGCCGATGTCGGCCCGACCTTGCTGCAGTGCCTCGGCCTCGCCGTCCCAGCGGAAATGACGGCGGAGACGCTCTTCGCCGACGGTGCACGATCGTGACCGCGGGGCGCCTCTCCCGCTCCGCGACGCGCGGCTGACGGCGGCGTGACGCGATGCCGGACGCGGCGTCCCCGCTCGCGGGCCCGCTGCCGCACCGGCTCGCCGACGAGATCGCGCTGCTCCTCGCCGCCGAGGGGATCGCGGCGACACGCATCGATTCGAGCGCCGGCGTCTTTCTCGTCGTCGCCGCCCGCGACCGTGCGCGCGCCACACGCGTTCTCGCGGAGGAGTACCCGGACGGGCTCGCCGACGCCGCGACGGAGCACGTCGCCGCGCGCAAGACGCGCGCGACGACCGGACTCGCGACCGGTTCGGCGCTGCAAGACCGCTGGTTCGGCCGCGGCTCGTGGATCGTACTCGCGCTGGCGGCGGTGATCGCGGCGGCGTTCGTCGCCGAGGAGCTCGCCGGCGGCTCGCAGACGCGCAACGTGCTGCTCGCGTTCGGCGCGACGCGGCCGGCGCACGTACGCGCCGGCGAATGGTGGCGCCTCGTGACGGCGCTCTTCGTCCACATCGGCCCGCGGCACGTGCTCGCGAACGTCGCGACGCTGCTCGTCCTCGGCCCGGCGCTCGCCGCCGCGCTCGGCGCCGGCCGCTTCGCCTTCGTCTACGTCGTCGCGGGCGCCGCCGGCAACGCGCTCAGCTACCGCTACATGCCGCCCGACATCGTGAGCGCTGGCGCCTCGGGGGCGATTCTCGGCGTCCTCGGCGCGCTCGGCGGGCAACGCTTGCGGTTCGCGGCGAGCGCACGCTACCGCGGTTGGCAAGTCGTCGCGGCGCTGCTGGCGTATCTCGCGATCGCCGTCGGCGCGGCGCCCGAGGTCGATACGTTCGCGCACCTCGGCGGTCTCGTTGCCGGTCTCGCGCTCGGCGCGATCATTCCGCCGCCGGCGCTCGTCCCGACGGCGCGCGACCGCCGGCTTTCGCTCGCGTGCGGCGCCGTCGCCGCGCTTCTCGTCGCCGCCGCCTACGCCGGACTCGTCGTCACAGCCATTTGGCGCGCTTGAAGCGCAGCCAGAGCACGCCGCAAATGGCGGCCGTGACGCCGAGGACGGCCGGATACCCCCAGCGCCAGTCGAGCTCCGGCATGTAGTGGAAGTTCATGCCGTAAATGCCGGCGACCATCGTCGGCACGGCCAGGATCGCCGCCCACCCCGCGAGCTTCTTCGCGACCTCGTTCTGCCCGATCGCGATCAGCGACAAGTTCGCTTCGAGCGCGCTCGACAGCAGCTCGCGCGTCGTGTCGATGGTCTCGTTGATGCGGATCACGTGATCGTAGACGTCGCGGAAGTACGGCCGCGTGTCCTCGGGGATCAGGCTCACGTCGTAGCGGACGAGACGGTTGCAGACCTCGATGAGCGGCGACACCGCGCGCTTCAGCGTCAAGAGATCACGCTTCAAGTCGTAGATGCGCTCGGTGACGCGGCGGCTCACCTGGCCGGCGAAGATCGCGGTCTCCAGCGCGTCGAGGTCGTCCTCGAGCTCGTCGACGATCGGGAAATACCCGTCGACGACGAAATCCATCAGCGCGTAGAGGACGAAGCCGGGCCCTTTCTTCAGGAGCTCGGGCGCGCTCTCGACGCGCGCCCGCACCTCGCCGTAACCGCGCGACGCGCCGTGACGGACCGAGACGACGTACGACCGGCCGACGAAGAGGTGCGTCTCGCCGAACTCGAGCTGGTGGTCGGCCCCGGGACGCGCCGCGGCGAGCCGTGCGGTGCGCAGCACGACGAAGAGCCCGCTGCCGTACTCCTCGAGCTTCGGCCGCTGATGCGCGCGCAGCGCGTCTTCGATGGCGAGGTCGTGCAGGCCGAACTCCTCCTGCACCTCGCGCAAGAGCGGCTCGCTCGGCTCGAGCAAGCCGATCCACACGAAGCGGCCCGGATCTTTCAGGACCTCGCTGACGTCGTCGATCGCGACGTCGCCGATCGGCCGGCCGTCGGCGTACGTGACGGACTTGACGATCTCCCCCACGCGCGGCGCATACCACGCCGGCGCGCCCGTGAGCACGCGCCGCGCATCGGACGCACCCTCCGCGCACGCACGCGCCGCACATCGGACGTGTCGCGGCGCGCGACAGCGGCGGCGGACGCCGCGCTCAGCGGCGGCGCGGAATGAGGCGGCGGGCGAGCGGCTTCCGCGGCAGCGCCGGCTTCGGGCGTTCGAACGGACGAATCGCCTTGACCGGTGCGGTACGCACCGCCGACGCGCTCGGCGGGCCGGCGAGAACCGCGCGGCAGGTCTCGACCAGCGACGCCGGATCGAGCGGCGCAGGACGCAGGAGGCGCTGGATCACGCACGGCAACAGGTTGCCCGCGGGATCGCCGTGCACGAGGACGACGACGACGCGGCCGCTCTCGGGCGCGAGCGCGGCGAGAAACTGCGCCGCCGCGGTCGGCGCGGTGCGCACGTCGACGAACACCGCGTCGGGGGTGAGCATCTCGAGCAGGTCGGTCGCCTGCTTCGCGTCGCACGCCATCGAGACCGAGTGGCCCGCCTTCGCGAGGCCGATCTTGGCGCCGAGAAATGCCTCGACGTCCTCCGACAGCGTCAGCACGCGGCGCGTCCCGCGCGGCATCGCCTCGAGGACGGCCGCCGCCTCCGCCGCCGTCGGTGGATCGACGAAGCAGCGCACGGCGCCGAGAATGCAGCTGCGATCGTGCGCGTCGGCGGCGTACCCGACGAGGGTCGTGCCCGCGGTCGCTGCGGCCGTGAGGTCGTAGAGCCGCGAGGGAAACGCCGCGAGCAGGTTTGCGACCATCAGGCTCCGCCCGGGTGTCGGCGGTAGCGCGGTGCTCAGCGCCGCATGGATGAGCTCCCAGCGCGCGGCGTCGGATTCGAGGATGTGGTGGCCGTCGCGCTGGACGACCTCGATTGCCGGCGGCGCGCTCGACATCGGGGGCACGGCGGCCGCGTCGTTCGACGGCGCACTCGATACGGACGCGATCGGGGTGTCCGTCGACGGTCTCGCGGCGACGGCGGCGTTTCGCGCCTGCTCGGCGGCGTCGCGGGCCTGCTCCGCGACGGCGAGCGCCGCGCGCAGCGTCTCCGCCTGCGCGAGCGTCGCGCGGCGCTCCGCATCGATGCGCGCGATCTCGGCACCGCGTTCGGCGAGCGCGCGCTCGTGCGCCCCCACGAGCTCGCTCAGCTCACCGCCGCGCGCACTGGCGACCTCTTCCAAGAGCCGGCGGTGCTCGGCGACGGTCTCCTCGACCGTGCGCGCGTGCGCGGCGCGCAACGTGTCGAACTCGCGCCGATGCGCCGCCGCCGCCGCGTCGCGCTCGCGGCGACGCTCCGCTTCGATCGCGTCGCGCTCGCGCTCGTGCTCGGCGTTCGCGAGCGCGTGCTCGCGCCGGCGCTCGGCCTCGGCGGCGTCGCGCTCACGGCGGTATTCCGCCTCGGCTGCCTCGCGCTCGGCGCGCAGGAGCGCGAGCCGCTCTTCCGCCGCGCGCGTCTCCGCCGCCGCGCGACGCGCGAGCTCCGCGCGCTCGGCGCCATACGCCTCGAGCTGCCCCTCGACCGCGGCGAGCCGCTCGCGCAGAGCGCGTATCACCGCCGCGGGCTCTGCGCTCTCGTCGTCGACCGCCGCGAGAACGCGCGCGCGGTCCTCGCGCAACCGCAGCGCCTCGGCTTGAATGACCGCGAGCTCGGTCGCGAGCTGCTCCGCTCGGCTCTCGCTCTCGACGCGCGCCGCTTGCTCGCCGGCGCGCTCCTGGCGAAGCGCCGTGACCTGCGCCGTCCGCTCGGAGTCGGCGGCGACGAGCGCGGCGGCGCGCGCCTGCAGCGCGTCACGCTCGGTCGCGAGCGCGGCGACCGTGTCGCGCACGGTGGAGAGCTCGGCCGCCGTCGTCGCGGCGAGCTCCTCGACGCGCGTGCGCGCGGCGGCGACGTCGGCCAGTGCCTCGTCGCGCTCACGCAACGATGCGTCGCGCTCCGCCACGACGGCACGCAGCTCGCGCACGCCGGTAAGCGCCGCGTCGCGATCGCGTTCCAGATGCGCCATCGCCGACCGTCGCTCGGCGTCGACGCGCTCGACCGCGTCCCGCAATGAGCTGATCTCGTCGCGGTGCGCCGCGCCATCGGCCTCACGCTCGCGCCGCTGCTCGGCGAGCGCGGCGTCGAGCTCACGTCGTGCCGCCGTCTGCGCCTCTTCGAGAGCGGCGCGGTGCTGCGCGCGCGCGTCGGCGACCTCGCGCCGCAGCAGTGCGATACGGTGCTCCGCCTGCTCGGAGTCCGCGGCGGCGCGGGTCGCCGCTTGGGCGCGCTCCTCGTCGAAGCCGCGGACTTGCGCCTCGAACGACGCGACGCGCTCGCGCAGCGCCTGGATGACGGCGGCGGGCTCCGCGCCGGGATCGTCGACGACGGCGAGCACACGGTCGCGGTCTTCCTCCAAACGCACGATCTCGGCGCGCGCGGAGGCAAGGTGCGTGACGTCCTCCTCGAGCTCGCGCTGCAGCACTGCGATCCGCTCGTCGCGCGCGACGGCTTCTTCCTCGAGCGCAGTGATGCGCCGCGCATCGCCCGCGCGTGCGCGCTCGGCGGCGTCGCGCTCCTCGGCGAGCCGCGCACGCTCGGCGACGATGTCGTGTCGTGCCGCGTCGAGCCGAGCGACGGCCGCGCGCTCGCGAATCGCCGCCGCCGAGGCCACCTCCTCGCGCTCCGCGAGCGCCCACGCGAGTCGTCCTTCGAGATCGTCGCACTGAGTCGCGAGGCGCTCGGCCTCGTGGCGGCGCGCGTCACGCTCGGTCACCGCACGCGTCAGCTCGTCGGCGTGCGCGGTGCAGAGCGCGGCAAGCGCCGCGTCGTGCCGCGCCTCGAGGTCGCCGCGGAGGCGCTCCTGCTCGCCGATTGCCGCCGCGAGCGCACGCTCACTGCTCGCGCGCAAGTCGTCGACGTCACGCCCCTGGGCGGCACGGAGCTCGGCGATGCCGTGCTCGTGCGCGGCGCGGAGGTCGTCGACCTCGCGCCGTTGCACCGCGAGTTGCTGCGCCAACCGCTCCGCTTGCGATGCCGCGCGCCGCGCCACCTCGGCGCGCTCAGTCGCATGCGCGCCGATCTCGCTCTCGAGCGACGCCACTTTCTCGCGCAACGCACGAATCACCACTGCAGGCTCGGCGCCCGGATCGTCGACGGCGGCGATGACGCGCGCACGCTCCTCGCGTAACCGGCCGACCTCGGCGCGGAGCTGTGCGACTTCGTCCTCGAGGCGGGTTGCGTCGCCGAGGGCGGCGTCGCGCCGCGCGCTCGCGTCGGCATGCGCGCTGCGAAGTTCGTCGCGCTCGCGCTCGACCGCCGCGGCGGCGCCGCGCAGTTGCCGCGCGAGCTCGCCGGCCTTGGTCGCCGCCGCCCGCGCCTGATCGCGCTCGTCGGTCAGCGCAGCGCACGTCCGTTCCCGCTCGCTGTGGGTCGCCGCAAGCGCCCGCTCGCCGTCGGCGATCATCGCATCGCGCGCCGCGATCGCCGTCCGCAGCTCGGCGTCGTGCGCCGCCTGCAGCGACCGCAGCGCGGCCTCGTGCGTGGCCTGCGCGGTCCGCAGCGCGGACTCGCGGGTCTCGATCGCGGTGCGCAGCTCCGTCTCGCGAGCCTCGAGCGCCTCGTGCAGCTCGCGCTCGCGAGCGGCGACCGTGGCGCGCACCTCGCCGATCTCCTGCGCGGCGCGCTGCCGTTCGGCATCGGCGCCGCTCCGGCGCTGCGCCTCCGCGTCGGCACGCAAGTTCACCCGCTCCGCCGTGGCGCGCTCGATGACGGCGTTCGCGGCGGCCAAGCGGCGCTCCGCGTCGGCGAGGCGCGCGGCGAGCGCGTCGCGCGCCGCTTGCTCGCTGCCGAGCTCCGCCTCGAGGCGCGACGCGAGCTCACGTGGATCGACCCACGCCTCGCAGGCGACCGCGCCGTCGGCCGTCGCAGAGGGCGGCGGCGCGGCGGCGGCCGCATCCGATACGGTCGCCCGCGTCCACGCACGTGCGCGGACGAAGCCGTCGAGCGCGAGTGCGAGCGCGTCGAAGGCGAGCACGTGCGCGAGGATCTCGCGCTCACCGATCGCGCGGCGGTCGGCGATCGCGAGCAGCACGCCGACGGGCAGCGGGCCGCGGTAGAGCGGAATCGAGGCGAGGTTGGCCGCGCGCGGCACGACGTCGCGAGAGACGAGCTCAGGGACGAACGGGTGCTCGTCCGGCCGCTCGATGATGTACGCCTTGCGATTCATCAGCCCGTGGAGCGGGATCTCCCACGAGTCGGCGGCGCCACGGCGAAGCTTCTCGAGGTGGCGGTGGCCGGCCGCCGAGAGGCCGCGCGCGCCGATCAGCTCCAGCGCCTCCGACTCGCACTGATAGAGGAGGAGCGCGCCTGCCGGCGCCTCGAGCGCGTCGAGGAGGAGCGGCGTCATCGTGCTCGCGAAGGTGTCGAGCGGCACCTGCCGGATCTGCAAGTCGGTGATGCGTTCGACGAGGGCGATCGTGGTGGGGCGCGGCCCGAGCGGACGGCGCGCCGATGCCGCCGTCGACGGCGGCACCGCAGCTTTGGGCGCTCGCGGCGTACGCGGGGGACGTTTCGGCGTGGTTTGCATCGATGAATCGGCCGGCTCAGCAACTCAGCAACGCGTGTGCCATCGGCTCTTCCCAGCCGACGCTCGATTGCCGCGCACGCGCGACGCGAGGTGAAACACGCGCAAGCGGATGCCGTGGTGGATGATCGTCACATTCGCGACGACCGCCACGCGGCGATCACGCGCGCGCGCCGGCGCGTCGCGGGGCCGTCTCGACACGATCGATCGGACGCAGCGGGCTCACGGCCGCCGGTCGCGTGCCGGCGGACGCGTTCGTGACGACCGTACGGCAGACGCGCGCGAGCTCGCCGGCGTCGAGCGGCGTCGGACGCATCAGCCGCTCGAGCGCGCGTCGCAGCATGCCGCGTTGCGGATCGCCGTGGACCAAGAGCGTCAGCACGCGGCCGTCCTCCGGAGACAGCGCGTCGACGAACCCTGCCGCCGCTTCCGGCGTCTTGCGCACGTCGACGAGGACCGCGTCGGGATTGAGGAGCGCGAGCAGATCGATCGCCTGCTTTTCGTCGCACGCCATCGACACCGAGTAGCCGAGCTTCGCGAGCTCGACCTTCGCCGGAATGAACGCGTCGATGTCATCGGAGAGGCTGATCAGGCGCCGCCCACCGCGCGGCTGCGACTCGAGCCCGGCGGTAATCTCGCCCGGCGCCGGCGGCTCCGCGAAGCAGCGCACGCCGCCGAGAATGCGGCTGCGCGCGCCTTCCGCCGTGTAGGCGACGATCGTCGCGCCTTCGCGCGCCGCCGCCATCACGTCGGTGAGGAGCGTCGGGGTCGCGTCCAGCAGGTTCGCGACGACGAGACCGCGCGGCGACGGATTCGGCAGCGCGCTCGCGAGCGCCGCCGCGATCGCCTCGCCTCGGCTCGCGTCGGCATCGAGCACGCGGTGTGCGCGCGTGGGCGGCGCTTGTGTCGCATCAGGCGCGGTCGTGTCGTCCGATCGAGCTTCGGCCGCCGTCGCCGTCGCCGTCGCCGACGGGATCGCGGTGCCGGGCTCGCCGCGCCCGTCGCCGAGCAGCGCCGCCTGACGCGCGAGCTCATCCTCGAGCATCGCCGTCCGCGCCGCGTGCTCCGAGCGGTCGCGCTCGGCCTCGGCCAGGCGCTCCGCGAGCGCGACGCGCTCCGCCTCGTCGAGACGACGCTCCGCGCGCAGCGCGTCGACCGCGCCGCGGAGATCGCGCAGCATGGCGTCGATCGCCGCGCCGTCGACGTGGCGGCCCTCGCCGGCGCGCGCATCGAAGCGGCGGCTCGCGATGTCGGCCCACGCCGCGCACGCGAGCGTCGGCGCCGACGCACCGACGTCGACCTGCGACGGCCGCGCGCCTCCCCAGAGCGCCGCCGCGAGCGCGAGCGCGAGCACGTCGTACGCGAGGCGGTGCGCGAGGACGCGCTCCGCGTCGAGCGCGCCGTCGGCGATCGCCAACACCACGCCGACCGGCTGGTGCCAGCGGTGGAGCGGGATCGCCGCGATCGTGCTCGCCGCGTCCTCTCCGACCGGCTCCGCCGCGACCGTCCGGAACGCATCCGCGCTGACGTGGTAGACGGTGCGGTCGACGAGCGCGCGCAGCGGCATCTCCCACGCGCCGCCGCCGCCCCAACGCAACATCGCGAGCTGCTCCGCCGCCGCGGCCGCCAACCCGCGGCCAGCCGCGAGCGTCAACGCCGCCTCGTCGCGCCGGTAGCACAGCAGCGCACCGGCGCGCGCGTCGAGCGCCTCGAGAAGCGGCGCCAGCATCTCGGCCGCGAGCACCTCCAGCGGCGCCTGCTGAAGCTCGAGACGAACGACACGCTCGATCAACTCCACCGTCGTGATCGGCCCGCCCACAACTGAGCAATTCAGCAACCGATATGCCAGTCGCAACGGATGAAACGACGCCGAATCGTCCAAGCACCACCGGACGCCGCGCGTTCCGCCCGCGCGATTGTCATGGAGGATGGACGTTGCAAACGCGTCGAACGCCACACATCGCCGTGTCTGCTTACGCGCAAGCGACGAACCTTCGGCGCGCGTGCGCGCATTCGGTTGCAATGCGAACTGCCATCCGGCATGAAAGGGCTTCGCAGCATGCCGTTCGTCACTCGCATCGCCCTCACGCTCCTCACCGTCGCGTTCATCGTCCGCCCCTCTCCCGTCGCCGCCCAGGGGCAGGTGAACCCGTATCGCGTGCAGCAACGCTACAACGACGCGAAGAAGGGCAAGAGCATCGACGAATGGACGAAGAAGCTGAACGACGCCGACCCCGGCGTGCGTCTCGAGGCGGTGCGCTCGCTCGGCGACTCCGGCCAGCCCGAGGCGATCGAGTACCTCATCCAGGCGACCGGCGATCCCGATGAAGCGGTCAAAATCAAGGCGATCGATTATCTGGGAAAACTGCGCGCCACCGACGCGACGCAGGTCCTCGTGCAGAAGCTCTTCCTGCGCGCGACCCCGCCGCAGGTGAAGCAGCGCATTCTCGTCGCGCTCGGGCGGATGGGTGACGCCAAAGCCGCGCCGTCGATCGCGGAGTTCCTCGCCCGCGACGACGACTCCACCATGTGCGGCACCGCGGTCTTCGCGCTCGGCGAGATCGGGGACGCTGACACGGTGCCGAAGCTCGAGGCGCTGCAGCAGCGCACCACCGATCCGCATCTCAACCAGCTCGCCGTCGAGGCGGTGCAGAAGATCAAGCTGCGTCTCTCGCCGGCGTCCGTCGCCGTCACGGTCCCCGCGCTCGTCGACGAGGATCACCCGGCGCCGAAGCAGAAGCGCTGAAGCGCGAGCGACTCCGGCCGCGGGGCCGTTGCCCTCCGGCGTGCACGGCGGACGCGTGTACGGCACTCTCGACAGCTCGCCACCCCGCTGGTGCCATGTCGTAGCGGTCCGTTGCTCGGAGCGCCGCGCCTTACGCGTGACCATCGGGTTGATGGTAAGAAGTACGCGACGCATCGGGCGACCGGCGGGAGAGCAGCTTTGGACCTCCGCGCCCACGCGTAGAAGGTAGGCGTGATGACGCAGCAGGACGACCGACGGCCCGAGGCGCGGGAGCATGCGCGGACGCTCCTGTCCCAGCTCTCCCCCGAGCAGCGGGAGGGATTGCTCGTCAAGTGCTGGATGTCCCACGACGCCCGCTGGTTCATGGCGGTGGCGCAAGCGTTCGGAATCGAGGCCGCCACCCGTCTCAATCAGATCGCCGCCCATGAGGAAGGCAAGGTCGAGGCGCAGCGCCTCGTCCGAGCGCTCGGGTTGCCACCGGTCGCAACGGTGGATGACTACCCCTCGTGCGCCAGGAACTCCTCATCGGTCTTCTGGGCCCCGACCTGCTCGACTACGGGGTGGTCCGCACCGAGGACGACGCGTTCCAAATCCACGTTCGCCGCTGCTTCGCGTACGAGAATGTGATCCGGGCCGGGGTCGGCGACGCATACTCATGCGGCATCTTCGCGCGCGTGACCGGCTGGCTGGAGGCGCTGGACGTCCACTACGAGATGACGCCAGCGCTGGGCGCATGCATGAAGGTCCAGGGACGCGCGTGTGTCTACAAGTTCCGGGTGCAGGCGCGCGGCGTCTGACTCGTCTCGGTGCCTCGAATGCACGGTGACGCCAGTACCGTCCCTGTAACTCCAAGCCGGCCTCTTTCGTCAAACCGAGTATGAGCAACGTGGGAATACCGGAGGCCAGCGCGGCTTCTCTTGAAGGAGCATCCGCGGAGGAGCGACTGCGTGTCGAGTTGATCGGCTATCTAATGCGGCGCGCGCGCGACCGCACGCTTGCGGAGGATCTCGCGCAAGAGGCGCTAGTCCATGTGGTTCAGGGGCTGCCAAAGTTCCGCGGCGCCGCCGCTCTGCGCACCTGGGCGCGTCGGATCGCGCAGAACGTGTGGCGGGACCACTTGCGACGGCGCGCTGCGAGCCCGGCGCAGCGGGCGGCAGACGGCGACCCGTTCTCGGTCAGCGCGCTGCTCGATTCCATCGGTCCGGCGCCGGCGCTCCTACCGGACCACGCGTACGACCGGCAGGTCACCCACGATTGCCTGATCGCGGCGGCGCGGCGCCTACCGGTGGCCGAACGTTCGATCATCTTGTTACACGACCTCGGCGCCGTCCCGCTGGAGCGGGCAGCCGCTTCGCTCGGCTGCTCCGTCGGAGCCGCGAAGGTTCGCCTGCACCGCGCCCGCCGCCGCTTAGCGGCGCTGTGCCAAGCGGAGTGCATGAGCGAGAGCGGACCGGACGGGACTACTTTGTGCAGCCCCATCCCCGCTGCGGCGTCCTCGCGGGAGACGCGACGGCCCAAAGGCCAGAGGAGGAAATGACCATGCAAGAATTCCTCGACCCCAAGACCCAATTGCTCGTGGCAATCGGTGCAGCAACCGCCGCGAAGTGTCAGCACTGCTTCGCGACGTTGTACGGCGCCGCCGAAAAGGTTGGGGCGTCGGACCACGAGGTGCGCGCGGCGGTGGCGATCGCGACCAAGGTGACGGTGAAGTCGCACGACTTCATGGCGGCCTTTATCAAAGAGGCCACCCGCGGTGCCGTGCCGGCACACGTCGGCGGCGACGGAGCAACGGGCTGCGGCTGCGGCTGATGCCCGCGTCAGTCTTCGGGTTCAATCCGCCCGTCGCTCGATGATCCGCGCGAGCTCGACCTCGGCGAGTACCCCAACGAGCGCGAACATCGCCCGCCCGATCGGCGACGTGAGGTCGAACGCCTCGCGGAGCGACACGAGCCGGAACTCTCGGCGCTTGTGCGCCTCGATGTCAGTAGGTAGCTGACATGGAACGACCTCTGTCAATTACCAAGAGCGTCTTCTGATTTCTCCTTCGACTTCGTGTTGGATCCAGGAATCGAGGGCGACGGACGCCACAGGGCGCTTCGACGACGAGCCACTCTGACATTCGCGGGTTGCCGGAGCAGAGCCGCATGACCGTGTTTCGTCGAGGAAGAGAACGCCGTCTAGAAGCGCGGGTCCGGAGCCCCAGAGGGCGGCTCCTGTCGCATAGCTAGCGCGCGGGTCTTCCGTTTCGTGCCTGGGCATCCGTCGCCCTCGATTCCCGGAGTACTGGGTTCGTCCTCGTCTGGTGTTTAGGCCGCGCGCGCCGGGGTGGGGCGTTGGAGCGCCGCCCACACGAAGCCGACGAGCTCCCGCGCGATCGCGATCACGGCCCGGTTCGGGGGCTTGCGGGCCGCGAGCAATTTCCAGTAGCGCCGGTGCAGCCGCTGCTGCGCCTTGTCGGCGAGCGTGATGATCGCCGCGGGTTGATCCACGCGGCGCTGGCGGAGCGCGGCGCCCGCGCCCGGGCGGTGCCGATAGTGCCAGGCCGCTTCGACGAGGAGCCGGCGCACATGGGAGTTGCCGGCCTTGGTAATCCCGCCGCGTCGATGGCGCTCGGCGCTGCTGTGCTCGCTCGGCACCAGCCCGAGGTACGCCATGAGCTCCCGCGCGGACCGAAAGCGTTCGAAGCCGTGCAGCTCCGCGACGATCGTGAGCGCGGTGACCGTGTCGATCCCCCGAAAGCAGCGCAGCCAGCCCACCGGCGTGCGATACGGATCCTGCTGTGCCGCGACGACGAGCTGCGCATCCAACGCGCGCAGCCGCTCGTCGACGTGCTCGAGCGCCTGCAGGTAGTCGCCGAAGACGGTGCGATCTGCCGCCCGCTCGAACTGCACCTGCCGAAGCCACGCGTAGTGCCGGCGCGTCCAGTGCTTGCCCACGGAGAAGATCACCCCGCGGCGCAACAGGAGTTTCGTGAGCCGATGGCGGGCGCGCTCGCGATCCTCCTTGGCGTCTTCCCGGCAGCGACACAGGTCCCGCACCGCCTCGTCGTCCTCCGTCGGCGGATGGACCGCCGTCAGTAACTCGGCCCGCAGCAGCTCGGCGAGCTTCTTCGCATCGCGCCGATCCGTCTTGATCCGCTCCCCCGGCTTCACGGGAATCAACGACGGCGCCACGACGACGCACGGGAGCCCCGCCGCGTGGAACTGCCGTTGCAACGTGTAGCCGCACGGCCCCGCTTCGTAGCAGCATTCGATCGGCCCGGCGGCTTCGCGCTGGAGCTTCCGCTGCAGGCGGCGCACCGCGGCCGGTTCATTCCGTAGCTGCCATTCCACCGGCGCCTCGCCCGGTCGCAGCATCGCCACGAAGATCGACTCCTTGTGGGCATCCATGCCCACGTATGTGGTAGCTTCCTTCACGACCGGCTCCTTTCGTATGCGGCTCTGGTGCCGCGTGCACTAACCCGCGAACGCGGTCGGGTCTTAACAGACCTCGACCTTACGATCGCGAGCCGGTCGTTCCATATGGTCTAGTACGACGGAGGCGGTACGCCGGCGCCGGCGAGACGCGGCGTGATCCGCGGCGCATCGACGGTGCCGCCGATGACGATCGGCACCGTGAGGGTCTG
>JBGPOW010000111.1:0-14007 GCA_041488235.1 Binatia bacterium | reverse complement strand
TGCGCATCCAGCGCCGCGCGCCCGGCCGCGTCGGCCCGCGATGCGGCGGCGTTGCGCGACCGGCGCGCAAGCGCTATCGCGGCGGTGTGCTACGAGTCGCGATCATGACCCGTGCAATCTCCGTGGCCGTGTGCCTCGCCAGTGCGCTGGCATTCGGCTGCGGCAGCGGTCATGGAGGCGGCGGCTCGACGGAATCCGCCGTGCGCGCCTACGCCGCGTCCGACGCCTGCCACACCCACACGGACGGAGCGAGCTGCGGGGCGGCGTCGGGCTGCGTCTGGAGCGCAATCGCATCGTGCCCCGAGAACGTCGCGTGCCCGCCGGGCATCTGCGTGGAGGTCGACCCATGTGCCGCGCACGGCGATCGCGCCAGTTGCGAAGCCGCCGGCTGTGCGTGGGCGGCGCTGGGAACGGCGCTCGCCGCGTGCGCCGCCGGTACCGACTGCGGCGGCGGCGCGTGCTACTCGCCCGGGAGCGGCGGCGACGCGTGTCTCTGCGCGTGTCCCGCGTACTGTCCCGCAGGGACCGAGTGTCCGCCGTGCGCCTGCGATTGTGCGCCGGGCGGCGGCGGCACGTGCACCTGCGCGTGCCCGCCGTGCGCTCCAGGCGAGGCGTGCCCGCCATGCGGCTGCAGCTGCGACGGCGGCGGCAGCGGCGGCGACGAGTGCGGCGATACCTGTGTCTGCGACTGTCCCGAGTGCCTCGTTGGCGACGCGTGCCCGCCGTGCGGCTGCAGCTGCGACGGCGGCGGCGTCCCGCCACCGGCACCACCGCCGACGCGAACGTGCGCGTGTCCCGCGTGCATGCCGGGCGAACCGTGCGATCCGTGCGACTGCGGCACGACCGATCCGTGCGCCGCTCATACCGACGCGGAGACGTGCCGCGCCGACGGCGCGAACGCGTGCGTGTGGTTCGCGCTCGGCGTGCCGTGCATGGTCGACGTCCCATGCGTGAGCGGCGTCTGCCAGCACGCGCCGACGGGCGGTGGCGACGGCGGTTGCGTCTGCGCCTGTCCCGCGTGCCCGGCCGGTGAGACCTGTCCGCCCTGCGACTGCGATTGCACGGGCGGCATGGGAGCGGCCGGCTGTACGCCGCGCCCGGCGGCGACACCCGGCGTCGCGGTCAGTAGCCGCGCGGGATGAGGCACTTCTCGCGCGCCGCGCGCGCGAGGTCGTCGCGGAAATCGGGGTGCGCAATCGAGATCAGCGCCCGCGCGCGATCGGCGACCGACTTGCCTTTGAGGTTCACGAGCCCGTACTCGGTGACGACGTACATGACGTCGCTCCGCGGGGTGGTGACGATGTTGCCCGGCGTGAGCGTCGCGACGATACGGCTCTCGCGGCGGCCGCGCTTCTCGTACGTCGACGAGAGGCACATGAACGACTTGCCGCCGCGCGACGCGTAGGCGCCGCGCACGAACTGCAGCTGGCCGCCGGTGCCGCTGATGTGGCGCGTGCCCGCCGACTCCGACGCCGCCTGCCCTTGGAGATCGATCTGCGTCGTATTGTTGATCGAGACGACCTGGTCGTTCTGCATGATGTTGTGCGGCAGGTTCGTGTAATCGACCGGGAAGCTCTGCACGCGCGGGTTGCGATCGATGAAGTCGTATTGCTTGCGCGACCCGGCGGCGAAGGTGAAGACGATCTGCCCGCGGTTGATCGTTTTGCGCGCGCCGGTGATGAGCCCAGCCTCATAGAGATCGATCATACCGTCGACGAGCATCTCGGTGTGGATGCCGAGGTCGCGGACGCCGGCGTCTTTCAAAAGCGCGCAGACGGCGTTCGGCATGCCGCCGATGCCGATCTGGAGACACGCGCCGTCCTCGATCTCGGCGGCGATGCGCGCCGCCACCTGACGGTCGAGGTCCGTCGGCGGCGGGTTGGCGGCTTCGGGCACGGGATCGTCGCCGCCGTCGATCACATACTCGACGTCGCTCGCATGCACCGACTCCTCGGCGCCGTAGACGTACGGCATCGCGGCGCAGGTCTCGACGACGAGGATCTTCGCACGCTCGGTGAGCGCCTTCTGGTACGACACCGCGCCGCCGAAGTTGAAGTAGCCGTGCGCATCCATCGGCGCCGTCTTGATGCAGACGACGTCGACGGGATCGATGAAGCGCCGGTAGTAATCGGGCGCCTCGCCGAAGTTCATCGGGATGTAGTTGCAGCGGTCGGCATCGTGCTGCGCGCGGTCGTAGCCGGAGAAATGCCAGTTGAACCAGAGGAAGTGCTCGCCTTGCGGATCGGTCTCGAGCACCGCGCGCGGCCGCAAGGTGAGCGCGGCGCGGATCTTCACGTCGCGCAGCTCCCCGGCCCGCGCCGCGAGCGCGCGATCGAAGAGATCCGGCTGCCCCATGCCGAAGCCGTAGTCGACCCAGTCGCCGGATTTCACCAACGCCGCGGCATTCTCGGGGGAGATCGATGCGGGGTGCATGCGTACTCAGCGGATAGCACCAAGAACTCGGCGCAATCCAGTGAGGGCGCACGGGGTGCATCAGCCGTGGGCATATTGTCGACCCGTCGACGGCGGTGCACGGCGATCGCCGACGTACGCGAGCAGCGGCGCCGCGTGACCACGTCGACATCGTACTGCGCCCGTCGCGCCAGGCCGCCGTACAGCCGGTGCGCGAAGTAGGCGCCCTTCAGCAGCATGCATTCGACACCGCCGCGTTCGAGCGCGGCCTGTACCTCGGCGAACGTCGCGAGGTGCTCCTCGGGCGACGGTCGCGGCTGGTGGAGCCAGTCCCGAAGCGTCGCGAACGCGCGGGCGGGCAGCCGTCCCTGTAGCTCGTCCTCGGAGATCGTCGCTGCGAGGAGCGACGTCAGATGATGGCGGCGGATCGTGTCGACGAGCGCCGCGTCGCCCGCCACGCGCCCGAGCGCCGCCCGCGCCCCGCCCACGTCGTTCTCGCCGAGGGCGCGCGCGAGGACAGCGTAGTCCGCGAACCGCGCGCCCATCGCCGCGTCGCTCGCGAACGTCATACGCGTGCTCGCTCGCTCCGGCCGATCGCCGCGCCGGCGCGGATCGCCTGCCACACCGATGGCGCGGCGTAGGCATCGGACCCGAGGACGCAGCCGAGACTCGGAACCGCGCTCGCGAGCGCGCCCGCGGCGCGCTCGAGGGCGGCACGAGCCGGCGGCAACGCCGGCGCGAGAAACGTCGCCGTCCTGCCCCCCGCGACGAGGCCGCTCTCGAGCAAGCGCGCACTCGCCTCGTCGGGCGAGAGGCGCCGCAACGAGAACGGGGCGGCGGGCGTGCTGCGCGTGTCGATTTCGGTGAACACGATGCGCGCGACCGTGCCTCCGGCGAGCGCGTCGACGCCGAGGATCGCGCAGAGCTGCGCCGGGCTGAGGCCGGGCGGCCAGCGTGTACCCGCACCTGGCACCGGCGCGCCGGCCGCGCGCGCGCCGCGCGCCTCGGCGACGGTCGAGGCATAGTGCCATGCGCCGGAGCCGACCGCGTCGCGCAGGCGCGCTGCGAGCGCCAGCGTCCCCTCGCGGATCGCGACGATCGTGGGCATTCCGTGCGCGCTCGCCGCGCCGCCGGCGCCGACGCGCACGAAGGCGCGATCGTTGGCGACGAACTGCGTGCCGGGGTGCAGCAACGCGTGCACGAGCAGGCTCGATTTCCCCGCGCCCTTCGCGCCCACGAAGAGCGTGACACCGTCCGCGTCGGCCACCGCGGCGCCGTGGATCGGCAGCTCGCCGCGGCGCAACGCGGCGGCGCTCGCGAGCTCGCGAAGGACGCGCAGCACCGCCAGCCGGCCGGCCGGCCGCTCGGCGTCGGCCAACACCTCGACGCGAGTCCGGCGATCGTCGCCGCGCACCTCCAGCATCGTACCGCCGGCGGCGTCCAGCGCGATCTCGGGACCGCCGTCGATCCGCACGAGCGGCAGTCGCGCTTCGGCGCGATCCATCGTGAAGCATGCAACGTCGCGGCCGGTCGGGCACGCCGCGGCGGCGCGCCGGCGGAAGAGCTCCGCGTCGACGCGCAGCTCGACGACGGGGGCGAGCGGCGGCGCGTCGGCTCGCCGAGCCTCGAACCACGGCGCTTGGAACTGGTCCAGCCACTCGACCGTCGCGGCGCTCGCGGTCCGGACCGCGATCACGTAGCCCTCGTACGCGAAGGTCCGCGCGACGCTCGCCGGCGTGGTCACGCGGCGCAGTCTTACGCGACCCGGTCGCACGCTGCCAGCGTCGCTTGCCGCGACGGAAGGACGCCACTAGGCTCCGCCGGATCTCCATGCTCGCTTCCGACCCCGACGTCCAAGCGGCGCTCGATCGTCATGACCTGCGAGCGCGGTGTACCATCCTGATCTCGCCGCCCGACGTCCGCAAGCTCGGGCGCTGCATGTATCGCGTCGATCTCGCGGACGGAGGGACGATCAAGGTGCGCCGTCTCGAAAGCGCCGACGCGGCGCACCGTCTGCTGGCGCTGCGCGCCGAGGTCGAGACGGCGTTCGCGCCCGCGATCGCTACGCACGGCGCCGTCCTGCTCGAGGCGTGGATCGCGGGCGCGCCGCTCGCCGATCGCGACGCCGCGGCGCACGCCGCCGAGGCGGGCGCGCTGCTCGGACGGCTGCACGCGCGCCCGGCCGCCGACCCGCCGGCGACGGTCGCCACCGGCCCGTGGCGCGAGCGTGCGACGACCGAGCTCGCGACCCTCGCCGCCGCCGGCAAACTCGCGCCCGCGACGGTCGCGACACTCGTCGCGGCGCTCAGCCGCGCGGACCCCGAACGCGCCTCGACGACGATCGTCCATCAGGACTTCTGTGCCGAGAACATGCTGATCGACGCTCGCGGCCGATTGCGGGTGATCGACAACGAGTGGTTCACGATCGGACCTCCCGGCCTCGATCTCGGCCGCACGTTCACTCGCTGGCCGATGGCGGAGGAGACGTGGAGGCGCTTTCACGCGGCCTACTGCTCGGCGATGCCGGCCGACCCCGGCGCGCTCACGTTCTGGACGATCACGACGGCGGCCACGAGCGCCTGCATCCGGCTCCAGAAGAGCGCGGAGCGGCTCCAGATCCCGCTCGCGCTCCTGCGCCGCGTCGCCGCCGCGCCCGGAGACCACGCACTGTGACCCGTCCTGAGGACGCGCCGAGGATGGATACCGCCGCGATCGTCGTCGTGTGCATGCCGGAACGCGGCCACCTGCAGCGCCTGCTGCCGCTCGTCGCCGGCCTGACGGCGCGCGGCCGGACCGTCCACGTCTTGACCGATGCTCGCTACGGCGCCAGCATCGCGCGCGCCGGTGGGCGCGTGCTCGACCTGTTCGCCCGCCATCCGCTCGACGCGGCGGACGCGACCTCGATCCCCGTTCCCAGCCGGTACGTGAGCTTCGCGGCGGCATACCTCGAGGCGCTGTGCGCCGAGGTCGCCGCCCTCGCGCCGGCGCTGATCGTCTACGACACGTTCGCCGTGATCGCGCCGCTCATCGCGCGTCGCCTCGGCATACCGTACGTCAACGTGTGTGCCGGGCACGCCGCCGTGCCCGCGCGCGCGGTCGCGAGACTGCGAGCGGACCCGCGCATCGCGACGTCGGCCGCGTGCTTGGCCGCCGTGCGCCGCCTCCGCGAGGTGCACGGGATGGCGGGCGCGAGCCCCTTCTCGTACGTCGAGGGGCTGAGTCCCTTCCTCAACCTCTACTGCGAGCCGCCGCAGTTCCTCTCGACCGCGGACCGCTCCGCGTTCGAACCGCTCGCGTTCTTCGGCGCCCTCGCGCCCGACCAGCGGGACGCGAATGCCACGACGCCGGTGTTCGGTCGCACGCACGCACGGCTGCGAATCTATGTCTCGTTCGGAACCGTCATCTGGCGCTACTTCGAGGAGCCCGCGTACGCCGCGCTCGACGCGCTCGCCGATGCGTTCGCCGATGTGGATGTCGAGGTCGTGATGAGTCTCGGGGGCCACGAGCTCGGCGGCGCGCGGCGCGTGCGTCTCGCGCGTGCGAACGTCCGCGTCGAATCCTACGTCGACCAATGGGCGGCGCTGCGCGACGCGGACGCATTCGTCACCCATCACGGTCTCAACTCGACGCACGAGGCGATCTTCCACGAGGTGCCGATGCTCTCGTACCCGTTCTTCGACGATCAGCCGGCCCTCGCGCGCCGGTGCCAGGATCTCGGCCTCGCGCTCGCGCTCGTCACCGAGCCGCGCACGCCACTCGCCCGCGCCACGGCCCTTCAGGTGCTGCGGCGGCTGGTCGACGAGCGGCGCGCGTTCGCGGCGCGCCTGAGCGAGGCGCGCTCCTGGGAGCTTGCGACGATCGCCGGCAGGGACGCCGTTCTCGATCGTATTCTCGCCCTCACGTGAGGCGAGAAGAAGGTCGAGCGAGGAGATCGCCGGCGCTTGGACGGAAGCCGCCGAGCTCCGGCGGCTCGGGGAGCACGTCGGCGGCGCCGAACCGCTTCGCCCCGGCAGACGACACCACGAGCACCGTGCGCGTGCCCGGGAGCACGAGCCACACTGCTCCGACGCCAGCGGCGAGGTACGCGTCCGCACGCTCGCGGAGCCCGCGCTCGGCCGCATCCTCGTCGGCGACGTCCACGACGAGCACGGGGGGCACGCGACGGAGCCGTCCCACGTACGCGTCGAGCTCGCGCCGCCGCCAGATCGCCGCGTCCGGCGCGTGAGCCGTGCCGTTCGCCGCGAACGCGGTCGAGCTGGTGCCGAGCACCAGCTCGGGATGCGCCCGCACCCAGCTCCCGAGCGCGAGCACGACGGCGAGATGCGCGTCCTCGCGTGCGCTCCCGAGCGGCGGCATGAAGAGGATCCGCTCATGCGGGCGGCTGTGCGCTCGCACCTCCGCATCCGACGCCGCGTTGATCCAGGGAAACGTGAGCACCTCCGGCGCGGCGCCCTTGAGCGCGAGGAGCGTGCATCGGTCGTCGTCCTGAAACGGTTGCGGCGGTGCCTGACACTCGAGGACCGTCGGGAATCCCGCGTCGCGCAGCAGCGAGAGCGCCGAGTCGCGCGTCAGCCAGAAGCTCGCGTCGCTCGCGAGCGACGCGAGCAGCCGTCCGCGCTTCACCTCGACCGCATCGTCGGCACGATGCTCGCGATACCACCAGCCGCGGTACGCCTTGCCGTCGTGCTCGACGGTCGCGTCGCCGAATGGCGCCACGTGCGTCTCCACGATCATCGCGCGCGTGGTCGCGTCGGCGGCGCGCCATGTGACGTCGAAGAGCGCCGGCGGCTCCAGATGGTACATGAGCCCGAGAAAGAGCACGACGTCGAACGGCCCGTGGCGCTCGAACGGGTACGATCGGACGTCGGCGCGGAGGAACTCGACGTTCGCGAGCCGCAGCTCGGCGGCGAGCTCACGACCGGCCGTCATCCGCGCGTCCCTGCCGTCGATCGCGACGACATGCGCGCCGCGCAACGCCGCCTCGAGCGCGAAGAGCCCCTCGCCGCAGCCGAGGTCGAGAATGCGAAGTCCGCTCCAGCTCGTCGCGCGCGAATCGACGGCGGCAACGAGCCCGACGATGCGTCGTACCCTGGCCGCATTCTCCGGTCCTTTCGCTGCGAAGAGCGTATGGGCACGCGCGGGGAGATCGGGCGACGGCATCGCCGTCAGCGTATCTCGCGGATACGCGCCGCGAAACGAGCGCGCCGGGTCTTGCTTGCGCCCGATCGAGGAGGCGTGCATAGAGAGCGCGCCGTTCCAGCGGTCCGAAACGATGCGAGCCGTCCTGCTACATGCCGACTGGGACCCGCGTCCCGGGTATCGGCCGACGCCCGGCGAGGTCGCGACCGGAAAGGCGACGACGGCATCGCTCGTCTGGCGCCATCCGCGCTACGTCGGCGCCGACGTGCCCGACCCCACTCCCGCGCGCGACGAGGTGGTGCTCAAGGTGCGGGCGTGTGGGATCTGCGGCAGCGACACGCACTGCTACGAGCAAGACGCCGACGGCTATCTGCTCTTCTCGGGGCCGCTGCGGGCGCCGTGCATCGGCGGACACGAGTACACCGCGGAGGTCGCGGAGGTCGGCGCCGACGTGCGGACCGTGCGTCGCGGCGACCTCGTCGTCGCCGAAGGCATGCTCTACTGCGGTGTGTGCGAGGCCTGTCGTCGTGGCCGCCCCAATCAGTGCACGGATCTCGACATGGTGGGCTTCTCGGCGCCCGGCGCGTTCGCGACCTGGATCGCGGCCAAGGAGCGCTCCCTCTGGAGCCTCGAGCCGCTCGCGCACGCCCTCGGCGACGCCGACCGCGCACTGGAGCTCGGAGCGCTCGTCGAGCCGATCGGCGTTTCCTACAATGGGATGTTCGTCGCGACGGGGGGCTTCGCACCGGGGGCGCACGTCGCCGTGTTTGGATGCGGCGCCATCGGTCTCGGCGCGATCGCGCTCGCACGCGCCGCGGGCGCCGCGACGATCGTCGCGTTCGAGCCGATCGCTGCGCGCCGCCGCATCGCCGTCAAGGTCGGCGCCGACGAGGCATTGGATCCCGCTGCGGGTCACGCGGCGGATGCGATCCTCGCAACGACCCGCGGCTGGGGCGCCGATATGGTCGTCGAGGCGGCGGGTGCGGCGCTCGAAACGATGCCCGAGATCGAGCGTGCCTTCGCTCCGGGCGCGAAGCTCGTCTACCTCGGGCGTACCGGTCTCAGTGCGCCGGTACGGCTCGATGCGCTCGTCGCACAAGCAGCGCACATCTCCGGGGCTCGCGGCCACGCCGGCGGCGGGTGCTTTCCGAGCATCCTTCGCCTGCTCGAGCGCGGCCGTTTGAACGTCGAGCCGCTGATCACGCGGCGGTTTCCCTTCGCGGATGCGACCGCGGCGTTGCAGCAGAGCTGCGATCGCGGCGACGGCAAGATCTTGCTGCGCTACGCGTGATCCGCGGGAACGCCCGGTCATCGCGGCGATTGCACCGCGTGCCACGCTCGCCGCGCGCGCTCACATCTCCGCCGCGGCCTTGAACGCCGGAGGCGCCTCGAGCCGCGCCACGTAGCGCCCGAGCATCTCACCTGCCGATCGCCTGCCCATCCTCCCCGAAAAAGTGCAGGCGCGGAGGATCGATGCCGAGCGTGATCGGCGCGCCCGCCGTGAGCACCTGCATCCCGGGAAGCCGCGCGACGAACGGAATCGTGACCGACGCATCGGCCGGCGGCGACGCCCCGCGAGCGGCCGCCGGCACAGCGTCGTCGACGCGCACGTAGGCGAGCGTCTCGTGCCCGAGCCACTCGACGTGCTCGACGACCGCAGCGAAGCTCGCTGCGTCCGGTGACGCCGCACTGCTCGTGTCGCCGAGCCGCAGATGCTCGGGTCGGATGCCGGCGGTGAGCGACCCCTCGCGCACGCCGGGCGGCAACGCCGCCGCCAACGCGCGCGGAATCACGATCGTCTGCGCGCCGATCGTCAGCGTCGCGCCACGGTCGTCGACGCGGACGCGCGTGGCGAAGAGATTCATCGGCGGGTTGCCCATGAAGCCAGCGACGAAGGCATTCGCGGGCGCATCGTAGATGTCGCGCGGGGTCGCGACTTGCTGCAACCGTCCTTTGTCCATCACGGCGACGCGGTGCCCGAGTGTCATCGCCTCGATTTGGTCGTGTGTCACGTACATCATCGTCGTCTTCGTACGCTCCTGGAGCTCGCCGATCTCGGCGCGCACCTGGACGCGCAGCTTCGCATCCAAGTTCGAGAGCGGCTCGTCGAGGAGGGACACCGCCGGCTCGCGGACGAGCGCGCGTCCCATCGCGACGCGCTGGCGTTGCCCGCCGGAGAGCTGGCGCGGCAAGCGATCGAGGAGCGACCCGAGGTCGAGGAGCGCGACGACGCGCTCGACCTGCGCCGCGAGCTCGCTGCGCGCCACGCCGCGCATACGCAGCGGGAACTCGAGGTTCCGGCGCACGGTCATCTGCGGGTAGAGCGCGTAGTCCTGGAAGACCATGGCGACGTTACGCACCTGCGGCGGAAGATCGTTCACGACGGCGTCGCCGATGCGCACCGTCCCCGCCGTGAGATCCTCGAGGCCGGCGACGAGGCGCAGCACGGTCGACTTGCCGCACCCCGACGGGCCGACCAGCACGAGCAGCTCGCCGTCCTCGACGCGGAGCGAGCAGTCGACGACGGCGCGCACGCCGTTCGGATACGTCTTGTCGACGTGCTCGAGCTCGACGCGTGCCATCAGTCGTCGAAGAAGCGCTCGTCGGCGATCACCGGCAGCGCGCGGCGGAGGATGGGGTCGGCGGCGAAGAGATCCTGCAGGCAGTGCGGCTTCAGATGATCGGCGACGGCGAGAAAGAAGAGCGCCTGGTCGAGCGCGAGGTACGCGCGCGCGACAACGCCCGTGCGCGGATCGACGGCGTCGTAGAAGCCGTACTCACCGTAGATCGGAAAGCGCGATGCCAGCGCACGCAAGTTCGCGGTCGCAGCGTCCGAGTCGACGAGCAGGGCCAACGCCGACGCGTGCGGCGTCACGGCGCCGGGTCGGTAGCCGCGCGTGCCGAGGACGGGGACGCCGTACTCGCCGTAGCCGTCGCTCGCCGGGATCGCGCTCGGCGACATCCCCCACACCGGATAGCCGAGCGTTTCGGTGGCGAAGCGGCGCTGCACGAGCGCGTGCGCGACGTCGTTGGCGCCGAGGCTCCGCGGCGCGACACGCTGCTCGTCGAGGACGAGCGCCGGCATCAAGGCCTCGAACATGCTGCCGCCCCACGACGGCACGAAGCGGACGCCGCCCCACTCGTAGTAGCCGCTGACGACCGTGTGGCCGCGGACCTTCTGCCGGCGCACGCCGCGCGGCGTCGCCGTCTGCCCGGCGCAGTCGGCGGGATACGTGCGCACCATGTCGAACCAGGCGTCCTCCGGAATCTCGCCCTTGCCGATCCCGAGCAGCACGCCGAGCCGCGCCTCGGTGTAGAGGACGCCGTAGTCGTAGCGCGAGCGCGCGCGGCGGTGGACGTAGTAGCCGTGCGAGACCTGGTGGCGGCGCGCATCGTAGAAGAACCCATAATGCATCCGCTCGACGAGACGCGAGCAGCGCGCGGCGAGCGCGGGAAAGCTCGTGCGCACGAGGATCAGACCGGCGGTGAGCCACGACGTATCCACGAACGACAGAAAGTTGCTCGAGCGCTCCCGCGACGTCGTGTCGTAGTAGTTGAAGAAGAAGCCGTCGTGGGTCTCGAGACCGTCGAGCGTATCGAGCACACGGCTGACGGCGGCGACGGCGTCGGCGTCGCTCACGAGACCGATCTCGTGCGCGGCGACCACCGCGGCGAGATGGAGGCCGACGTTGCTGATGCTCGTGTAATCGCCGACGTCGGCGCCAATCGTCGTGTCGGCGCCGCTGACGACGCCGTCGCGCGGGGCGATGCCCTCGTCTGCAGGCGGCGCGGCGAGGCGCACGTGGTCGACGGGCAGACCGCTCTCGCGATCGCTGAGCGCCGCGAGGCCGCGCCACGTGTCGGCGGCGACACGCTCGAGAAAGGCCCGATCGTCGGACGGCAGCGTGCTCGGGTCGACGACGGCGCGCGCCGGCCAACCGGCGAGACGGGCGCGCACGTACGGCCGCGCCGCCTCTTTGCCGCCGAAAGCCGCCTCCCACGCGCGCTTGCGCGGCAGGTCGACGGGGTCGTCCTCGCTGGTGAGCTTCTCGAGGAGCGGCCGCGCTCGACTCGTGAGCGGGCAGACCGGCGGCCGCGGCGGCTTCACGGACCGCGCCGGTGACGCCGCGCGCAGCGCCGTCACGGAGCGTGCCGGCGATGACGTACGCGGCGCGTCCGCGCCGACCGCGCGCGCCATCGGCGCCCACGCCGTCGCGGCGAGCATCATCGTCGCCCCGGTCATCATCCACCCGACCCCGCGATGCACGCAGGCCTACTACGACAGAACGCGCCGCGCTGCACGCCTCCAGCGCGAACGCGCCCGAGCTTGACGGTCGTCGCCGGCGCCAGCATACGCTGACGGGCGATGACGACCGCGTTTCCCGCCGGGTTCGTCTGGGGCACGGCGACCGCCGCGCATCAGGTCGAGGGCGGCAACTGGAACAACGATTGGTGGGCGTGGGAGCACACGCCGGGCTCACCCTGTCAGGAGCCGAGCGGCGACGCGTGCGACCACTACCACCGCTATCCGGACGACCTCGACCTCCTCCGGCAGCTCGGGTTCCGCGCCTATCGTTTCTCCCTCGAGTGGAGCCGGATCGAGCCCGAGGACGGCGAGTTCTCTGCCGCCGCGCTCGAGCACTACCGGCGGATGTGCGCCGCGTGTCGCGCACGCGGCATCGAGCCGATCGTCACCTTCCACCACTTCACGACGCCGCGCTGGCTCGCGGCGCGCGGCGGCTGGACCGATCCGCTCGCCGCCGAGCGCTTCGCGCGGTTCTGCAGCCGCGCCGCGCGCCACCTCGGCGATCTCGTCGGCCGCGTGTGCACCTTGAACGAGCCCAACATCGTCGCCGAGTTCGGCTATCGCTTCGGGCTCTTTCCACCCGGCCGGCGTGACGCCGCGCTTCGCGATCGGGTGAACGCGATCTTCATCGACGCCCACCGTCGCGGCGTCGTCGCCATTCGCGAGGCTGGAGTCGCGGCGCCGATCGGCCTCACGCTGGCGATGCAAGATTACCAAGCAGTCGACGGCGGCGAGGCGGTGCGCGATCGCGAGCGCCGCGACATGGAGGACGTCTACCTCGAGTCCGTCCGTAACGACGACTTCCTCGGCGTGCAGACGTACACCCGCGTCCGCTTCGGCCCCGACGGCCTGCGCAGCCCGCCGCCGGACGCGCGCCTCACGCAGATGGGTTACGAGTTCTGGCCCGAGGCGCTCGCCGCCTGCTTGCGCCGCGCCGCGACCGTGGCGCCTGGTGTCCCGCTCCTCGTCACCGAGAACGGCATCGGCACCGACGACGACAGCGAGCGCATCGAGTACGTGGAGCGCGCGCTCCGCGGCATCCTCGCGTGCCTCGCCGACGGCCTCGACGTGCGCGGCTACGTCTACTGGAGCCTGCTCGACAACTTCGAGTGGGCGTTCGGCTACCGGCCGAAATTCGGACTCGTCGCCGTCGACCGCGCGACGCAGGCGCGGCAGCCGAAGCCGAGCGCCGCCTGGCTGGGGGCGATCGCCCGCGCCAACGCGCTCGCGGTCCCCTGATCGGCGCTGCTCGCGTCGTAACGCCCGAATCGGCGGCGGCATCTCACCTGCGACCCATGTCCACCCCCTTCCCTTCCGGCGCCGAGTGGCTCGAGGCGGACGGCCTCGGCGGCTTCGCGAGCGGCACCGTCGGCCTGGTGCGCACGCGCCGCTACCACGCGCTCCTGCTCGCGGCGACGGCGCCGCCGGCGGGCCGCGTCGTGCTCGTGAACGGTCTCGAGGCGTGGGTGGAGACCGACGGCGGCGCGGTCGCGCTCTCGTCGCAGCGCTACACGCCGGACGTCCTGCACCCCGACGGCGCCGAGCGCGTCGTCGCCTTCACGCCCGACCCGTGGCCGCGGTGGACCTTCGCGCTTCCCGGCGGCGGCACGATCGAGCACGGCCTCTTCGTGCGCCCCGGACGCGCGGCGATCGTGCTGTATTGGCAGCCGGCGTCGGGCGCGCGCGGCGCGCTCTGCGTGCGACCGCTGCTCTCCGGCCGCGACTACCATGCGCTGCATCGCGAGAATCCCGACTTTCGTTTCGACGCCGCCGTCCGAGACGACGGCGTGACGTGGCGACCCTACGCATCGCTGCCGGCAATCGTGGCGCACGGCAACGGCGTCTACGCGCACGCGCCGCAGTGGTACCGTCGGTTTCTCTACGCCGAAGAGCGCGCCCGCGGGCTCGACGACGTCGAGGACCTGGCGTCGCCCGGCGTCTTCCGCTGGGACCTCGCCGACGGCACCGCCGTCCTCGAGCTCGCCGCGGCCGACAGCGCACCCTCACGCGCATCGTCGCCACCGGTGGCCGGCGCGTCGCCGCTGTCGATACGCGACTTCGAGACGCTGCGCGGCGCCGAGGAGCGCCGCCGCTCTGCATTTCCCTCGCGGCTGCACCGCGCGGCGCAGGCGTACGTCGTCCAGCGCGGC
>JBGPOW010000110.1:0-14244 GCA_041488235.1 Binatia bacterium | reverse complement strand
CGTCCACGTCGCCGTGTGCGCGGTCGTGTCGAAGATCACGTGCGGCGGGTACGGCGACATCTCGCGCCCGGCGTTGAACACCCAGGTGTCGCCGAGGCGGTCGACCCACGAGCCGCCGCGACGGAACGGCGACTGGTGCACGTGCCCGGTGAGCACGAGGTCCGGTCGATACTCGCGCGTCCACCGCACCAGCTCGGCGTCGCCGTAATACTTGCTGCCCGTCCAACTGACCGGCGATGCATCGGGCGGGGCGTGGTAGACCCAGATCCATTTCCGCCGCCGGCGCGCGGCATCGCGGGCGAGCTGGCGGCCGACCTCGGCGCAGGCGCGCGGTCCATCCCACCACCGGCACACCGTGAGCGAGACGTCGTCGATCTCCGCGTACTCGCCGTCGGTGAGGGCACCCGGCACTTTGCCCTTGGCGAGCCACGTGGCGGTACGCTCACCGTCGCCGTCGCGCGCGTTCAGATCGTGGTTGCCGGAGCTCACCGCCAGACGCGTACGCCCGGCGACACGCCGCAGATATTTCGACACCACGACGATCTGTGCGCCGAGCGCCACGATCGACGAGACGTCGAGGGAGTCGCCCGCGATCACCACGAGATCGAAGCGATCGGCGACACCATCGACCCAATCGAGCTGCTTCAGGGTGTAGTGCAGATCGGAGACCAAGAGCCCGCGCATCGTTACCGTCTCGCGCCGGTCCTCGAACCTACTGCGCTGCCTTGTTCTTGATCTTGAATTCCTTCGTTGCGACCGGATCCACGGTCGTCGAGCCCGCGCCACCCTCGCAGGCGTCGTCGGCAGGATCCGATCCCGGACCGCCGGCGCTGCCCCAGAAGTTCCCCGGCGCATCGAGCATGCCGTCGGATTGATTGACCAATCCGCAGTCGCTCGTGCTGCCGAAGAGGTTGGACTTCGTGATCACGGCGCCGCTCGCGTTCATGGAGATGCCGGTTCCGTTGCCGACCGCGACGGCGCTCGTGATGCGGTGATTTTGCCCGCTGCCGGCGAAGCCGACCTGACCGTTGCCGATCGCCGCTGCGCCGGTGAACGTCAGCGCGTCCGCGGAGTCGAACGAGAATCCGCGCTGACCGTTTCTGACGGCGAGGTTGTCCGCCAGCAAATACTCAGTGGCACTATCGAGCGAGAAGCCACGTTGCAGGTTCCCGGCGGCGACGTTGCGCGCAATCAGGTGCCCGCTGCCGTTGTCGATGGAGAAACCGCGTGATGTGTGGCCGTTTGCGCGGTTGTCCGTGATGATGCAGCGCTCGCCGGCCACGCTGAACCCTCTCGGCCCGTTCGCGGACGCTTCGTTGCCGACGATCGTGTTGCCGTTGCCGACGATGGTGAACCCGTTCTGCCCATTCCCGGTCGCGAGATTTCCCTCGATCGCCACGCGATCGGCGGTGGCGTCGAGGCCGTCGCTCAGCGCGCCGGTCAATGTGAATCCGTGGTTGCGCTTTCCGAAGCGCACGCCGTCGACATCGATCCGCACGGCACCGATAGACGCGCCGCCGGCGCTGATAATCGTGACGCCTTTGCCCCGCGCTGAGATGATGGTCACCGGCTTGTGGACGTGGATCAGACAATCGCAACCGGCGTCAACCTCGGCGCTCTCGTCGCCGGGGTCATCGAAGGTGCCATTGTCGTTCACGTCTCCGTAGAGGCCCGGACCCACCTCGATGGTCGCTCCCGGCGCGGCATTGGCGACCGCGGCGCTGATCGAGCGGCAGGGTGCGGTTTTCGTCCCGCACCCGATCGCATCGGTTCCATTGTTCGCGACGAGGAGCTTCGCCGCGTCCGCAGCTGTCGCGGCGCTCACGATCATCACCGCGCCGATGACCAGCAGCGCCCGACGCATCGTTCGCTCGGGGAATCGTCGCATGCCGCACCTCCTTCGGGTTGGTGACGTCGCTCGCCGGGCGACTGTCACGGTGGGATTTGCAACGGCGCTCGACTGTTCTTGTCCAACCCGGGCTGACGAGCAAGTGCGCGGGCGCATACGCATGGCGCGCCCGTCCGACCCGATGCTCTGGGCTCGCCGCGACCGGCGCGCTATACGGGTGCGCATGCCCGCACCCGCAGGTGGCAGCTGGCTCGTCGCCCCGCTCGGCTCGGCGCCGCAGTTCACCGGCGCCGACTTCAGCGAGGACGACCTCCTCTACGCCAAGACCGCGGAGGACTTCGTCCGCGACGAGGTGCTGACGCGGCTCGAGGAGATCGAGGCGAAGAAAGACGGCGTGATGCCGGCGCTCTTGAAGCGTGCCGGCGAGCTCGGGCTCCTGATGGTCGACATCCCGGAGGCGTACGGCGGGCTCGGGCTCCGCAAGACGACGTCGATGCTCGTCTCCGAGCGCGGGGCGCTCTGTGCGTCGTTCAGCGTCTCATGGGGCGCGCACACCGGCATCGGCACGCTGCCGATCGTCTACTACGGCACCGAGGAGCAAAAGCAGCGCTACCTGCCGAAGCTCGCGAGCGGCGAGTGGCTCGCCGCGTACGCGCTGACGGAGCCGCAAGCGGGAAGCGACGCGCTCGCGGCGCGGACGCGCGCCGTCCTCGACGCCGACGGGCGCACGTACAAGCTCACCGGCACGAAGCAGTTCATCACCAACGCCGGGTTCGCGGATCTCTTCACCGTCTTCGCCAAGGTCGACGGCGAGAAGTTCACCGCCTTCCTCGTCGAGCGCTCGACGCCGGGTCTCAGTCTCGGCCCCGAAGAGCACAAGCTCGGCATCCGCGGCTCGTCGACGCGACAGGTGATCCTCGAGGACGCGCCGGTGCCGGCGGATCGCGTGCTCGGCGAGATCGGGCGCGGGCACAAGATCGCGTTCAACATTCTGAACATCGGCCGCTTCAAGCTCGGCGCCGGCGCCGGCGGCGCGGCGAAAGACTGTCTGCGCATCGCGCTCGCCTACGCACGCGACCGCCATCAGCACGGGCGCGCGATCGCGAGCTTCGGAATGATCCAGCGGAAGCTCGCCGACATGGCGACGCGGATCTACGTCGCCGACAGCATGAGCTACCGCACCGCCGGACTGATGGACGACGCGGCGGCGGCGATCGACCACGACGCCCCCGACGCCGCCAAGCGTCTCGTCACCGAGGCGGTCGAGGAGTACACGATCGAGGCCTCGATCCTTAAAGTGTTCGGCACCGAGACGCTGGACTTCGTCGCCGACGAGTCGCTGCAAATTCTCGGCGGCTACGGGTTCACCGCCGATTATCCCGTCGAGCGCCACTACCGCGACTCGCGCATCAACCGCATCTTCGAGGGCACGAACGAGATCAATCGCCTGATCATCCCCGCGACGGTCGTGAAGCGCATCGGCAGCGGGCGCCTGCCCTTCCCCGATTTCTTGCAGCAAGTGGAGCGCGAGGTCGCCGACCGCGCGGCGTGGCCGCCGGCCGCCGAGGGCCCGCTGCGACGCGAGATCCGCGCCGCCGAGGTCGCGAAACGGGTGATCGCCTACACCGCGCGCGTCCTCATCCAGGGCAGCCTCGACTCTCTGAAGGACAAGCAGCAGCACCTCGAGATCCTCGCCAACATGATCATCGATGCGTATGCCATGGACAGCGTCGTGAATCGCACCCGGCTTCTCATCGGCCACGGCCCGCAAGAGGACGACGACCTCCGGCTCGCGATGACGAACGTCTTCGTCTCGTCCGCGAACGGCCGCGTGATCGACGGCGCACGCCGCATCCTCGTGAACGAGTTCGAAGGCGACGAGCTCCGCCGCCACCTCGCGCTCGAAGCGATCGTGCCGCCGATGCCGATCCGCACGATCGCGGTGAAGACGCGCATCAGCGAGGCGCTGGTGACGCGCGGCCTCGGCGCGGTCTTCCTGCGTTAGCGCCGTACGCGACGCTCGGTGAACGGCGTGTCGCACCCCGAGGTCTTCACGCTGACGGCGTCGATCGTCGCCACAGCGATGTCGGCGATGTGGCTGCTCTCGCTCGTGCTCGGCGACGTCAGCATCGTCGACGTCTACTGGGGAGTCGGCTTTGCACTGATCTGTTGGGGCGTCGCCGGCGCCGGCGGGATCAGGTCGCCGCGGGCCGCGCTGCTGCTCGCGCTCGTCTCGGCGTGGGCGCTACGGTTGGCGCTGCACCTGCTGCTGCGCTGGCGCCGCGCCGGCGCGGAGGACCGGCGCTACGCGGCCATGCGCCGGAAAGCAGGCGCGACGTTTCCGCTCCGCAGTCTCGTCACCGTATTCGCGCTCCAGGGTATCCTGATGTGGCTGATCTCGGTGCCGTTGCAGCTCGCCCTCATCGAGCCCGCAAGTCGCATCGGTGCGCCCGGGTGGGCGGGAGTCACCCTCTTCGTGCTCGGCTTCGCATGCGAGGCGATCGCGGATGCGCAGCTCGCGAGGTTTCGCGCCGAGCCTTCGAGCGCAGATCGCGTGCTCGACGTCGGACTCTGGGCGTGGTCACGCCACCCGAATTATTTCGGCGAGGTGGTCGCATGGTGGGGGCTTTTCCTGGTGTGCGTCGACGGAACCGGTACGTGGTGGACGATCTTCTCGCCCGTGATCGTGACCGTGCTCCTCCTCCGCGTCTCCGGAATCCCGTTGCTCGAGCGCGGCATGCGCAGGCGGCGACCCGCCTACGCGGAGTACGTCGCCCGGACGAGTGCATTCATTCCGCTGCCGCCGCGGCGCCACCGCGCACGGTGACGCCGAGGCCCCGACCGCGACGGGCCGATCAGCCGCCGATCGATGTCGCGGCGAGCGCCGCCTGCCGCCGCGCTCGGCGACTGCTCTGCCACGTCAAAATCAATGCGCCGCCGACGACGGCGGCGATCACGTACGCACCGTCGTACGCGAAGAGTGACGCGTGGACGGCGCGCAGCGTCGCCGCGATGACGAGACTTGCGCCGAGCGCGGCGAACGGCAGCTCCGCCCACACGAGGCGCTGGCGTCCGGCGACGATCGCGGCGAACGGCACCGCGGACGTCGCGGCGAGGTAATCGGCGTACGGCCGGCCGATCCGCCGCAGCAGCTTCCGATCCTGATGGTACGCGCCGGCGACTGCGACGAGCGCCACACCGCTGAAGAGCACCGTCCCGGCGAGCCGATTCGCGAGGAGCCCATGTGCCAGCGCGAAAAGAGCGAGGCCGATGAAGAACGGGTGCCGTGTAATGCGCTCCATCCCGCGCGGCGGGCGGATGCGATGCGCCAGCAGATCGTACGGTGAGCCGACGTACGTCGTCGACCCCGCGACCATGAAGACGATGCCGAGCACGGCGACGGCCATGAGCATCTCACGGAGCACCGGGACGCCGCCGGCCGCGAGCCCGGCCGCGCCTTCGGTGCGATGCGCCGCGTAGTAGGCGATCGCGACGGCAAAGGATGCGGACGCAATCACCGAGAAGAGCGCGGTGAAGCCGTGCTCGCCGAGGCGCGCGACCAGTGCCGCACGAACGCGCCGGGTAGTGAGCCCGATGTGCAGCCCTCCGAAAACGAGCCAAAACGCCGCGACGGCGAGCGTCGGGTGCGCGTCCATGATGGTTCTCCTTTCTCGCGTCAGCCGCGCTGGCGCGGCACCGACGCGGCGAGCGGAATCACGTTCTGCAACGTATCGGCGGTGACCGGCTTGCCCTGCGTGAACGCGCTGATCGCCGCGTCGACCGCCGTGAAGAAGAGCCGCAGCCCCGCGAGGCGGCCGGATACGAACGCGGCCGTCGCGCGCTGCGCCGCACCGCGACCGCGCCCCCCGTCCTCCGCCAGCGCGCGCTCGCTTTCGGTGATCGCCGCCAGCACCTGGCGTACCGTCCAGCGAAAACGACGCTCCATCACCTCCTGCATCACCCGCCAGAAGTTCGTCGCCGCCTCGTAGTGGTCCTTGCGCGATCCCGGCACCGATATCCGCCGTACGAGGTGCCACTCGATCAGGCCGCGGATGTTGATCGAGACGTTGCTCTTGCTCTGCTGCAGCTCGCTCGCGATCTCCTCGAGCGCGAGCGGCGCCTGCTGCAGATAGAGGAGCGCGAAGATCCGCCCCTGCAACAGCGAGAGCACGCCGGACGTCGAAGCGGCTGCGCCGAGGCCGTCGACAAAGATTCCATGAGCAGCGTCCATACGCTGTGTTTAGAATATTCTGAACGCTCAGTCAACATGCGATCCCACGATCGCATGAAGCTGGACGGAGCACCGCCGCTCAGCCGCGCTCGCGCCCCCGCGGAGTCACGGCGAGCGTGTCAGCAGCTGCTGCGCCCGAACGACACCCGGACCGGCCATAGAGGCGCGGACCTTCAGCGGCGAACCCGCCAAGTCGCCAGCGGGAAGCAGATCACGCTTGATGGCGACGTCGACGCGAGCGCCCACGCGCGACGACAACAAGTCGGCCACACCGGCGACAGGCGACGCGCTTTTTACGTGGACGGTGAGAAGGTCGAAGCCCGGCCACTCGGGGTGCTCGGCGCGACCGATCACTATCGCGTCGAGGTCGGTCGCGTTTTCGATTACCTGCACCATGAGTCACGATACCTCTGCCGTCAGGTACTCAACAAGTGCATCGCTGATCCGCTGGCCGGTGTGCGTCTCATAGTAGCTGTACCCGGGCATGGGGTTCACTTCGAAGCACACGAACACCCCATCGGGGCGGCGTCGCAGGTCGATGCCGCAGAACGGCAGCCTGAGCCGGCGAGCGAGCGCGACGCAACGCTCCTCGACACCGGCGGGCAGGCTGGCCGGCGTCAGCTCCGCATCGGCGCCATCCTGCCGTGCATAACGATAGTCTACCGCCGCGCTGCGTACTTCGGTAGCGAATACGCGCGCCCCGACCACGTGCACCCGCACGTCAACGCCGGGGACCAGCGCCTGAAACTGCGTCGGGAGGTCGCGCACTCGTTCGAGGTTGCGGGCGCTCGTAGCGTCGAGAACGCGAACGATCGAGCGTATACCGCTGATCGACTTGAATACGACGTCACCATGACGCCGCTGGAACTCGTGGACCTCGTCGGGATTGGTAGTTATGAGCGTATCCGGCACCTCGAACCCCGCAGCGGCGATTTCCTGTGCCTGAAACGGTTTCGACGAGTTCGAGTGCATCGCAGACGGCCGGCTCACGACGCGGCCCTCTGCGATATCGAGCCACGCGACCAACGCGTCGTGCAGCATTTCGCTTCGTTCCCGCAGGCGTCGTTCTGTCGCGGGCACCGGGCTGAGCGGTCGCGCGTACACTGCGGTCACATCGGCGAGCGGGACCACCGTGCCCTGGACGTGAATCGCACCACTCGCACCGCTGCTGTCCACCTCGAGCGTGAAATCGGTGAACGCCGCTCGACGTTGGTCGACCATCACGTATCGGACACCACGCTCGATCGCGGCTTCGATCGTCAGCTCAATTGCCCGATCATCGCCGTAGCCAACGAACACGATCATCGCGTCACATGGCACGATCGAGCGACGAGGTCGGCCAAAAATGCCGCCATGGCATCGATCTCCTCGCCATCGAGCGAACCACCACCAGGATCGACCATTGATACCGCCAGTTGCGGACCGGTTTCCACGAAGCCCACTCGAAGGATTCGGCACCGCGCAGCAGCGGCGAGACGCATGCAGGCCGCCGCGATCGAAGCGTCCGGTCCACCGACCGTCCGGTCGTCGACGACCAGCACGCGGTGCTCCGCCGGCGGCATGGCGGTGGCGAGCGGCTGACGCGCGGCGAACGGCGAACCACGCCAACCGCGCACGAACCGAGCCGAGGTCGCCATGACCTGCGGAGCGATCGGTAAACCGGCGCGTCGCGCCTCCGTGAGCCATCTCGTCGGTGCCCACGATGGGCCGCAGAGGCCGTTTCCGTCGACGGCGTTTACGATACGGCCGCCCAACGATTGCAGCCAGCTGACGACCAGCGCGTGCAGCTCCGCTTGTGCGTAGTCGCGATCGGCCGCCGCGGAATCGCGAAAACGCGGCGCCGGAAGTGAAGCGGCCCTGAACCAAACGGCGCCGAGGGAATCAGCGTCGACTATTCGCTCACCCAACGCGAGACAAGTTTGAACGTGCCCCTCGGCAGACATCGAGTGACGCCAGCCTGCCAGCGCGAGATGCACGGGCGATGCGAGCAGCGCAGCGACATTTCGCGTCCGCAGGACTGCCGCGACTGCGGCGACGTTCGCATCGCCCGCGTCGGCTACGATGAGAACTCTTCGCACCGACCGGGATCGTCCTAACGAACCTTCGTGTCGAATTCCCGCTTCGCCGACGCGTCACCGGCCGCCATTCGTGCCCCGAGATTCCCTGCTCCGCCCTGGCTCGGTGCGCCGATGAGATCGGGACGAAGCTCGGATCCGATGAACGGCTGCGCCGCACCGCCGGCGCCGCCGACGCCTGCACCGACGGCCGCCTCGAGAGCCGCCACTCGCGCCTCCAGTGACTCGAGGACGCCACCGGCCGTCGCCTGTGCGCTCGGATCGCCGCCCCCACCGAGCCCGCCGTGGGGCCACTCGAACACGTCCTTGATCTCTTTCGGGAACTCCTTGTGTTCCTTGAATATCTCCTTGTGTTCCTTGAAGCCTTCCTTGTGCTCTTTTCTGTCTTTGAGATCCTTCGGACCGTCTTTTACGTCCTTCGGGGTGTCCTTATGCTCTTTAATGTGATCCTTGTGGTCTTTGTTGTCCTTGGCTACTTCCTTGATGTCCTTCGGGTACTCTTTCCCCTCCTTCGCATGATCCTTGATCTCCTTGGGGCCTTCTTTGATTTCCTTCGGCCCCTCCTTGTGATGGTCCTTGACGTCTTTGGCGACCGACTTACCGCAGTTCACGTTGATCGTTGCGGTCATCGTCGGCCCGGATGTCGAGATACTCGTGATCGCTACGCACGTGTCCTGATTCGCATAAGACTTAGTGTTGGGCGTGGTGTTGGCGGTGACGGAACCGACGTTCGAGCTTCCTGGGTACGGATCGCCGGCGTCACCCCGATTGTGATTCAACTCGAGATCACGCTTGCCGTCCGATTGAAGCAGCCCGACTTCGTAATGAGTCTCATCGGTGTTTCCGGGCTGATTTTCATCGATGTGCCAGAGCAGGAGTCCGTCGCCGGGAAGATTGGCGTCGAAGGCCGTGCGTTGACGATTCTCCAAAAGGAAGTATTCGGGACCGCTGGCACCGCCCTTCCAAAGGCGCAGGACGTTATGACTCGTCTTGACGTCGGGAATCGTCGCCGAGCCGTTGGTCGTGATGTTGGTTACGGATACCCAACCTTGGTTCGCCTTGCACCACGCAGAAGCGTGCGCCGGCACGTCGCCGCCGCCGTTCCAGCTTCCACCTGACATGAGACACCAGTTACCGATCCCTTCGGAGCTGTAGTCCGTGTCGTACAAATCCGGAAAGCCGAACAGGAGGTGACCCAACTCGTGAGCGCATACTCCGATGCGCGCATCCTCTGGAATCGTGAGATAGCCATAGATCTTTGTCGTATCGGCATTGTATGCCGTTGCCAGCGTCGACTTATGCGACCAAATGTCGCCGCTGTTGCCGGTGACCTCGGCACCCGGTCCCGCGTGCACGACGATAAAAGCGTCGACGAACCCATTGCCGTCGTTGTCGTACGGCGCAAAGTTGACGTGTGGATCCGCGGCGACGGCGGCATCATACGCGAGCTGCGGCGAACGGAAGTCGCCTGGACCTTTGCCAATTCCATAATTGCCGTTGGCGTACCACGCGAGAGTCTGCGGCATTCGGTACGGACCGAGGACGTCACCGTCGAGGGTAACCAATCCGTTCGTGACCTCGGTGTAATACTCCTTCACGCTCCCGTGTGGGAGTACGCCGCTCGAGAAGAAGAGATCGTGAAAATGGCTCCCGGTGGCCGTCATCGCCTTGTCTGAGAAATCGACGAGTATGACCACGACACGAACCGTACCTCGCAGCGGCGCTCGATCGGCAGCGGCGGAGCGTATGACATCTACGGCGGTGCCGAATGGGAATTCTTCCGGCGGGATGATCACGCCATCATCGAACCCGAGCCGTCGAGGCTTGCGCGCGAAGCTCAGCAGATGCGCGCCACCAGCGGACACGCCTTTCCGTGCCTGATCGAGATCACGGTTCCACTTGGCCCGAAGCTCCGGGCTCGGCGGGACGAAGCACGTGTCGCTCCTGTGTACGAGCACTCGTCGATGACCGATCTTCTTTGTCATTTTTCGCTCCTGTGAGATGTCGTTCCATGAACAGGTGCGAGACCTAGCATCGCGCGTACTGCCAATCGACCGAGCGGATATGAATTGTCGTTTCAAAATGGCGCAGGACGCGCGTGTGATGTCCGACAATGATACGGCCACGTTTCCTCGCTGCGTTGGCCGGGATTCACAACGTCGTGTGCGTCGCGGGTGTGCCGCGATGATGCGCGCCCGAGTGGCGCCGCGCCGCACGTGAGAAGGTGCGTCGCGCCCAGCACCGTCGCTCGGTTGCCTTGAAGCGCGCGCGCATCGAGGGCATCGTGCCGCCATGACGACCGACGATACGACGTGGAAGCGGTGCAGCACCTGCAAGAAGCCGATCGCCTTCGCCGCCGGGTACTACGCATGCAGCGTCTCGACGTGCAACCGGCGCGGCGCGCTCTTCGCGTTCTGCTCGGTCGACTGCTGGGACGGGCACGTCCCGGTGATGCGCCATCGCGACGCGTGGGCGAACGAGGCGACGGCACCGACGGCGGCCGAGTGGGCGCGGGAGCAGGAGCACGAGCCGCGCCGGATCGTCGTCGGCAGCACGTCCGGCGCGAGCCATGCCGCCGGTGCCGCCCCTCGCGGCAGCGCAGCGCCGGCGCCGCGCGACGTCCTCATCGTCGTCTCGAAGCTGAAGCATTACATCCGCGAGACCTCGGGCATGAGCACGTCCGATGACGTCATCGAGGTGCTGTCGAATCGCGTGCGCGACCTCTGCGACGGCGCCGTCGGGCAGGCGCGCGCCGCCGGGCGAAAGACCGTGATGGCCCGCGATTTCACCCGCGCCTGACCAAGCGCTTGCGCGATCGCCATCGGACGCCGCGGCTCCTCATCGCCTTCGGCGGCTTGCAGTACGTCCTCTTCCCGATTCCCGTCATCATTCTCTTCTGGAACGACCAGATCGGCCTGTCGCTCACCCAGATCATGGTGCTGCAGGCGATCTTCGGCTTGGCATCGGTCGTCTTCGAGTTCCCGTCCGGCTATCTCGCCGACCGCGTCGGCTACCGCACGGCGCTGCTCGCCGGCGCGATCCTGTGGACGCTCGGATGGACGATCTACGCGATCGCAACGACGTTCACGCAGATCGCGCTCGGCGAGATCGTCCTCGGCGCGGCAAATGCCTTCGTGTCCGGCGCGGACTCGGCGCTACTCTTCTCGTCGCTCGCGGCCGCGGACGACATTGGTGCGTACACTCGCTGGGAAGGTCGGGTGCGCGCGGCGGGACAAGCGTGCGAGGCCGGCAGCTCCGCCGTCGGCGGATGGCTCTACGCCCTCACGCCGCGGCTGCCCTTCTGGCTGCAGGTGCCGAACGCGCTCGCCGCGGTTGCGCTCGTCGCGACGATGCGCCAGCCGCCTCGCGCGCAGGCGACGATCGAGACGTCGCACGTCGCCCGCATGTGGCACGTCGTACAGACGACGCTTCATCACCGTCGCCTACGCACGGCGATGCAGCTGAGCGTCACGCTCGGGCTCTCGACCTTCACCATGGTGTGGCTGATCCAGCCGTGGATGCAGCGCCGCGGCATTCCCGTCGCGTGGTTCGGCCCCATTTGGGCCGCGGCGCATCTCTGGCTCGCGGCGGTGTCACTCGCGAGCGCGCGGGTCGCGGACGCGATCGGCATACGCGTGACCCTCGCAGTGTCCGCGGTGCTCGTCGTCGTCGGCTACGCGCTTCTCGCGACGCTCGACACCCCCTGGGCCGTCGCGGCCTATCTGTGTTTCATGACGACGCGCGGCTTGCAGTCGCCGGTCCTCGCGACCGTGATCCAAGCCGACGCGCCGCACGAGGACCGCGCGAGCGTGCTGTCGCTGAACGCGCTCTGCTTCCGTCTTGCGTTCGTCGCCTGCGGACCGGCGGTCGGCGCGCTCGTCGATCGTTTCACGCTGGAGCCGACGCTCGGCGCGTTGGCGGTCGCGTCGGCGCTCGCGTCGACGGGCGCGCTCGTCGCGTTCCGCCGCGCGCACGCGATGTGACGCGCGGCGACGCGCTCACAGCAGCCCGACGTACGATCCGCCGTCGATCTGGAGATTCTGCCCCGAAACGAACCCCGCCTGCGCGCTGCAGAGGTAGACGCACGCTGCGGCGAATTCCTCGGGCGTTCCCAGGCGTCGTGCGGGAATCGACGCCGCGATGTCGCGATATGCTTCCTCCACGGACACGCCGCGCGCGGCCGCTTGCAGCTCGGCCATGAAGCGTTGGCGGTCGGTGTCGATGCGCTCGGGGAGGAGATTGTTGATCGTGACGTTGTGGCACGCGACCTCACGTGAGAGTCCTTTGCACGCGGCGGTCAGCGCGATGCGTGCCGCGGTGGAGAGACCCATCAACGGGTGCGGCGACTTCACCATGGCGGAGGTGATGTTGACGATGCGGCCGAAGCGACGCGTACGCATGCCGCCGACGACGGCGCGGATCACGAGCACCGGCGCGAGCAGATTCTGCTCGAGCGCGGCGAGCCACGCGTCGCGATCCCAATCCTCGAAGCGCCCCGGCATCGGGCCGCCGTTGTTGGTGACGAGGATGTCCGGCTCGGGACACGCCGCGACGAGCCGTGCGCGCCCGTCCTCGGTGCAGAGGTCGGCGGCGACCGCAACGACGTGCGCGCCGGTCTCGCGACGGATCTCCGCGGCCGTCGCCTCGAGCGACTCGGCATTCCGTCCGTTCACGACGACCGCAACGCCTTCGCGCGCGAGCGCCAGCGCGCAGGCCTTGCCGAGTCCGCGGCTGGACGCGCAGACGATCGCCTTCCGACCTTCGAGTCCGAGATCCATCGTGTGCTCCGTCAGCGCGAGAGTACCGAGGCGAGAACGTCCGCCAACCTACTGCGCGGGTCGGCGACGGCGCTGCGCGATCGCCACGCGACGTGCTGATCGGGACGCACCAGGACCGCGCCGTCGGCGGCGATGTCCAAGAGCTGACGCCATCGTCCATCGGCGTCTTCGACGTCGCGACCGATGACGACGCACGCGAGCGGCGTCGCGATGCGGGCGCCGGCAGTCGCATCGGCGCCCGACCGTGCCATCGCGGCCGCCGCCTCTGCCCACGCTCCTCCCGCCGGTCCCGCGATCAACGTGAAGCGGTCGTATGCGAGAAGGTCGAGGCTCGAGATGCGCCCACCGGCGCGCGTCACCCATGCATGCGGCACGCGCGCGCCGGGCGCGGCGCTCGGGACGTAATCGCGCACCGAGCTCGCATCCGCCGCCTGCGTACCGTTTCGGACGATGGCGCCCGCATCGTACCTGAAGCCGAGCTGGAGGCCGAGCATGTCGAAGTGCTCCGCCTGATTCGCGATCGCGCTGCCGAGCGCGGCGGCACCGCTCGGCGTCGCGGTCGCGGCGGTGTCGGCGTCGCGCAGCTGCACCAGCGCTTGATACACCTCGCCGATGCGCAGCGCGTTGTGCAGGCTGACGTCGGCGTTCCGCTGCGCCACGGGGCGGCGCTCGGCGGCATAGCTGTCGAGGAGCGCTCCGCCGGCCCAGCCGCGCTCGACGGCAGCGATCTTCCACACCAGGTTGTGCGCGTCTTGGACGCCGGTGTTGAGGCCGAGGCCGCCCGTCGGCGGGAAGCGGTGTGCCGCATCGCCGACGAGGAAGATCCTTCCCTCGCGATACCGCTCGGCGACTTGCGCCGTCATCGTCCACGGACGGATCGTGCGAATGCGGAACGGGTGCGCGTCCGTCCCCATCGCGCGACGGACGATCGCGGCGCAGACGCTCTCGGAGTAGTCCTCGACCGACTCGTGGTCGGGATCCCAGGCGTGCATGTAGACCCACGTCGAGTCGATGTCGTGCGCGACGAACGTGCCGATCGCCCCGGGTGCCGTCGTCCAGTAGAGGACGGCCGGCCGATGGCCGACGAGGGGGCGCAGGTTCGCTTCGAAGTGAATCATCATGAAGCTCTGCAACCGATCAGGCCCGATCGGCGCGATGCCGAGCGACGCACGTACCGGGCTGGCGGCGCCGTCGGCGGCGATGAGCCAGCGGCTCCGCACCTCCTCCTCGCTGCCGGCCGCGTGGTCGCGGATGCGCGACGTCACGCCGCCCGTGTCCTGCGTCGCGCTCAGCCACTCGTGGCCGTACGCG
>JBGPOW010000109.1:0-14353 GCA_041488235.1 Binatia bacterium | reverse complement strand
TCCCCGGTGGCTCGCCCTGCCTTGCGACGGTCACGACGCTGCAAGACATCGTGAACTGCGTCACCTGTGTGACCGAGTACAAGGACGACTGCCTCGATCCGATCGCGGTCCCGGCGGTGAAGCCGACGTATCCGACCGAGTGCAATCCCCCGCCCCCGCCGGGGCCGCCCTGCGCGTCGACGCCGAACAACACCCCGACGCCGTGTCCTACGGCGACGCCGGGTATCGTCTGTCCGTCGAAGGTCGTCACCACAGACGAGGATGGCGCCGGCGTCGATCTCGACTCCGGCTGGAGCGGGCAATCGCACGATGCCCATGCGCCGTCGGGCAGCCTGTTGACGCTCGCGATCAGCGGCTGTGCGCATCCCGACGGTCCCGGCGGCTCGATCTGCGGCGTCTGCAATACGTCGGGCCCGTTGCCGAACGCGGGCGGCACCGCATCGAACAATGAACGGTGCGTGCTCGACACGTCGATCCAGTGTACCGCGGACGGGAACTGCGCCGGCATTTCCCGCCACTGCGTCAACAGCAATCTGTGCGTGGGTGGGTCCAACGACGGCAACCCCTGCGCCACGATCAGCGAGTGTCCGGGAAGCGGCGCCAACTGCGCGCCACGGACGTGCACGAGCGACCTGAATTGCCTGAACTGCCAGGGCGGTTCGAACGATGGGGCGGTATGCACGGTCGACAGCCAATGTCCCGGTGGCGCATGCGGTGGTACCGGTACGTGCGAAACGAGCCCTTGCAGCTTCTTCTTCGGGTCGCCGTTGCCGCTCTCCTCCGGCGGCGTAACCGTATGTGTCACCAATCAGATCACCGAGCCGGTCTCGGGAACGGTCGACATCGAGAATGGCACGACGGCGACGACCATCCACCTGCTCTCACGTATCCACGTCGGCGGCTTGAGCCTCGGCAGGCCGTGCCCCACGTGCGACACGCTCCGATGCCATGGGGGCGGCAATGACGGCGCACTCTGCGCCACGGCATCCGAATGCCCCAGCGGCACTTGCGGTCTCTCCTGCACCGGAGGGCCGCGAGACACGTTGGCGTGCGTCCCGAACGGCGCCGATCCACTCTTCGGCGACGTGAGCTTCGATTGCCCGCCGAGCCCGGCGTCGGATTCCGGCCATCTGCCGATCACACTCCCCTACGCAAGCGGCTCGCAGACAGTGACGCTCACGCCCACGAACCCGACCTGCCGCGCGAGCGGATACTCCGGCAAGAAGTGCTTCTGCGACACCTGCAACAACGCGGACGCAACGCCGTGCACGTCCAACAACGATTGCATCGCGGTCGGAGCGACCGTGTGCGGCGGAAAGCGATGTCTTAGCGGTCCGAACGAAGGCCTCCCGTGCGTGAACGGCACCAATTGCCCGACCCTGTGCGCGGGCGGCACGAACAACGAGATGCCGTGCACGGTGGATTCGCAATGTCCGGGCGCGTCGTGTCTCGGCGGTACGAATAACGGAGCGGTTTGCACGGTCGACTCCGAATGCCCCGGCGGCAGCAATGTTCACTGCATTGCAGCCTCGTGCCCGGCTGCGTGCAGCGTGCCGGGCGAAAAAACGAGACCAAACGATTGCATCGACGACGTCTGCTCGCCAACCACGACCTGCGTCGGCGGCTGCAACGCCTTCGAGAACTGTAACGGTGCATTCAAGTGCGTCGGTGGGACGCACAACGCTCAGCTCTGCACCGTCGACTCGGAATGCCCGGGTGGAAGCTGCAACGAGCAGTGCCCGGGCGGTACGTGCGTGGCCGGCAACGAAGGGAAGTGCGCAAACGGACCGTTCGAGACGTTCTGCTCGATCGAGAGGTTCCGTGGATGCGCCAGCGACGGCGGATGTCCTAAGCCGGGTGACCACTGCGGGTTCGGGAAGTTCCGCGACTGCTTCTTGGACAACGGCATTTCCGGCAAGTGCGTCGGTGGGACGAACAATGGATCCGCGTGCACCAGCGGCAGCGAGTGCCCGGGCGGCACCTGCGGCGGTACCGTTACGGTGACCGGGGTTCCGTACCCAACTTGCGGCAGTTCCGGAACGGGATCGATCGGAGCGTTCTTCTGCATTCCACCGACGGCAAGCGATTCCGTAAATGCGGTATCCGGTCTGCCCGGCCTTGGTCGGATTCTCCTCCCCTACAGCGCGACGTTCGTCCCCTAGACCTCCCGTCGCGGCAATCGCAGCATGGGACACCCCCGAGCCTACAGCGGCTCGGGGGTCCTCTTTGCTTGCGGCCTTCCGGCGCCGCAGCTCGGCACTGAGATGCTATGCGTGGTGCACATATCTTGCTGCGAAACTTGCTGCGAAGCGGCGATCTGATTTGACGAACATCAATACGATCCAGTAGGATCATTCGCTGCTGGACGGTTTCGCGCGCCCCGGATGGTTTCGCGCGCCATTTCGCTGGAGGCTTTCCATGCACCGTGTCTCTCTCGTCCTCGCGTCGATCCTGATGTTTCTCCTGACGGTCGCCGCATGGACGAGCGTGAATGCGACGCTAACGAGAGCCGAGATTCTTTGTCAAAAGGCGATCGGTCACGAGGCCGCACAGTACACGCGAGGCGTTCATCTCGAGATCGTCCAGTGCAACAACGATCTCGTACACGCCCGTTCCTGCAACACCACGTCGCGGGACGCGGCCATCGCGCGAGCGCTCAACGGGCTCACCCGATCTCTCGCCTCGAAGTGTAGCGGCGTCGCGCTCGAGCATCTTGGATTCCCGGGCTCCTGTCCGGACCCGGATGGCGGCGCGTTCTCGGCTTACAATCTGGCGAGCTGCATCGCGGACACCGCGCGATCGCAAATCGACATGGCGGTGATGGTCGAGTATCCGGAACTTCAAAGGCTCACAGACGGCGGGGCACATTGCCAAAGCACGATCGGCGGCGAAGGGCGTCGCTTCATGAGCCGCAAGCAGCGGGCGCGCAACCGTTGCCTCGACCGGCAGCTGCGACATCCGTCGAGCGTCGACTGCCGTGCCGAGGTGCCGCCCGGAACCGGCGACGCCAGCACGGATCAGGAAATCTTACAGGCGGCAAATCGCCTCGCCGACAAGCTCGTGCGTGCTTGCAGGGACACGACCCTCGAGTCGCTCGGATTCCCCGGAAGCTGCGTCGATCCCGATGGTGGAACCTTCAGCCTCGAAAACCTGAAGGCATGCATCCTCGTCACGCACGAAGCGAAGGTCGACGCCCTGCTCTCGATCACATACCCGGTCGTGGGCGCCGCGACGCCCACGCCCACCAGCACCGCAACCCCGGCCACACCCACGAAAACGTCCACACCGGTCGAGACTGCCACCCTGGCCGGGACCGCCACACCAACCGCATCTGCGACTAAAACGGTGCTGCCGACGACGACACGGACGGCGACATCCGTCGCAACCTCCACCGCGACGCCGACGCCGGTCGCGACGGTCACAGCAACGCCGACCACGTCGCCGACATTGACGCCGACAGTGGCCAATCCGACCGCGACGCTGACGTCCACGCCCGCAGCGACGCCGACGCTCACGGTCACGGCGAGCGCGACGGCCACGGCCGTCGCCACGTTGACAGTTTCGCCAACGGCGACGTCGACGCCGACAACCGTCAACGCGACCGCTACCCCCACGGCAACTGCGACGACGACCCGAACAGCGACACCGACGGCTACCGCGACCATCGTGAATCCGACGGCGACGCCCACGCCCAGCGGCACCGCCACTCCGACTATGACTGCCACGCGAACGGCGACGGTCGTCAACCCGACCGCGACGCCTACGCCCACCGCCACGGCGACGGCGACACGGACGGCGACGCCCAGCACGACCGCGACGGCAACCGCGATCGTGACGACGACCGCTACGGCGACCCCGACCCGTACCGCGTCCCCGACGCTGAGCCGGACACCGACGCCGACGCGTTCGGCCACGCCGACGCGTTCACCCACCCCGACGGGCCTCACCCCGACGCGGACACCGACGCGCACGCCCACGGCAACGCTCGTCGTCACGCAGACGCCGACTCCGACGGCGACACCGACGCCCCTGCCCGGCGGCTCTTGCGGTGACGGCGTGTGGAACGTCGGTGAGGATTGCGATCCGGCCGGTGGCAGCGCGACGTCGTGTCAGGCGGTCTCGAACACCGGCGCGGGCTTCACGTGCCAGACGTGTCAGTGCGCCTGCCCCGCGTTCGTTAAATTCACCGGCGCGGCAGGGACGATCGGGGTTCTGGACTCCGGCTGGACCGGACAAGGCCACGACGCGACCGTCGTCGATCGCGGCACGGTGACGGTCGGCGTCACGAGCTGCGCCGGTACGAGCCGGCCGTGCGGTGTGTGCAACCTCCTCGGTCCGGTCGACAACCTCCTGGCCGACCAGGGCGAGCTCAACAGCCATCGCTGCACCGGCGATACCCGCACGAAGTGCACCGGCAACGCCGGCTGCAGCGTCGCTGGCGGGACGTGCGAATATTATTTCGGCACCTACTTGCCTCTTGCGGCCGGCGGCGTATCGACCTGCGTCGGCAACCAGATCAGCGGTACGATCACTGGCACTGCCAACGTCGAAACCGGCACGGCCGCGTCCACCGTGCAGTTGATCTCGCGGGTCTACACCGGCCCGAATCCGAATCCGTGCCCGAAGTGCATCGGCGACGGTCCCGCGAACGACGGCATCCGCAACGGAACGTGCGACGCCGGACCGAACGCCGGCCTCTCCTGCGACGTCAACGGTAGCTCACCGAACGCATTTTGGGGCAACACGAGCCTCGATTGCCCGCCGACGTCGGACGCGCAGGTCGCGGCACTCCCGATCAATCTGAGCAACTCGACAGGCACCGAGACGCGCACCGTATCGGTTGACAATCCCAACTGCCGCGCGCCCGGCTTCACGGCCAAGAAGTGTCTCTGCGACACGTGCAACAACGCGGACGCGGCGCCGTGCAGCACCAACGCCGACTGCATCGCCATCGGTGCGACGGTCTGCGGCGGCCGGCGCTGCATCGGCGGCACGAACATCGGCGCCGCGTGCAGCTTGACGTGTGCTGGCGGGACCAACGTCGGGGCGCCGTGCACCGTGACCTCGCAATGTCCGGGGAGCTCGTGCAGCAGTAACTCGCAGTGTCCGGGCGGCGCCTGTACGGTTCCGGGAGAAGCGACCGCGTTCAATCAGTGTACGGATACGATCTGCTCGGCAACGGACACGTGCGTCGGCGGCGCCAACCAGAACGCCAACTGCAGCGCCGCATCCGAGTGTCCGGGCGGCTCGTGTGCCCCGGGCAACGAGGGCCAATGCACCGGTGGGCCGTTCGAGCTATCTTGCGGCCCCAACGCGACGTTCCAGGGCTGCAACCAGAATTCCGACTGCGCCGGGTTCAACGCGTGCGTCGGCGGTACCAACCCGGGTGCGACCTGCTTCGCCGCCTCGCAGTGTCCGGGCGGCAGTTGTCAGTCGAAGGTCGGTGGCACGCAGGAGGGCTGCGTCGTCGGGAAGTTCCGCGATTGCTTCCTCGACAACGGCACGATCGGAAACAGCGTGAACGCGACCGGCGCGGCAAAGGTTCCGGTAAACGATCAGTCGAACCCCACGCTCGCGTCGCTCTTCTGCATCGGGCCGACGGCCTCCGGGTCCGTGAATGCCGCCGCCGGGCTACCAGGCCTCGGACGTCTCGAGCTGCCGGGGGTGGCAATCGGAGTGCCCTAAACGATCACGGCCGACGGTCGGGAGCGGCGAACAGCCGTCGGCCTTTCTCACTGGCACCGTCCCGGGGCGCCCAAGCACAGGAAGCCTCCTGCGACCTCGGGGCCTTCCGTGCCAGTTGGCAGATAAATCCCTGTTGGCGCGCCGCATCACCTTACTTTTTTCTTGACTGTCTCACGCCCGGCACACTACCCTATGGTGACTAGCGCCCGGGTGCCGTGATCGGCTTTCCGATCTTCCCGGTCGAGCGTCTACCGTGTCGGAACGTCTACCGTTGGCCAACCGAAGGAGGGTGACCATGAAACGCAGTCTGTCCGTAACGGGCGCGATGGCCGTCGCGACGCTCGTGCTCGCGAGCGCGCCTCAGGCGCACGCGCTGAACGCCACGATGTCCGTATGTCGCACGGGGATGACGAAGAGCGCACTCAAGTTCTTCGGCAAGGTCCTCAAGGTCAACAAGAAGTGCAACGACAAGAACCTGAAGGCCACCAGTAGCTGCCCCCCGAGCACGGTCACCGATGCAATGCCCGCCCTCGTGCAGAAGCTGCAGGACGGCATCGACAAGAAGTGTCCGGCAGCGGCATTGACGCCTGCCGCGCTGTTCGCCTTCCTCGGGTATCCGGGGAAGTGCACCGATCCCAACCCGGTCGATGGTTTCGTCTACAACGACTTCAAACTCTGCATGCAGACCGCCCACACGGATGCGGCGAATGCTCTCCTCGCAGTCGAGTACAACACGACGTCGCAGCTCGCGGCCAGCCCCCTCAATTGCCAGAAGGCGATCTCGAAGAACGGCATCAAGCTCGCGACCGCGGAGCTGAAGGCCGTTCAGGCGTGCCGAAACGGTCTCGAAACCTCGCCGCCTAAGATCACCGGCATCCTGGGAAAGAATTGCGCGACTTCCGACCCGACGGGCAAGACCCAGGCCGCGATCACCAAGGCGGAGAGTAAGGCCCGGGCCGGCATCGCCAAGAAGTGCCCCGTCGCCGCGGATCTCACGACGATCGGTCTCTGCGCGAGTGCGGACTGCGCGTCGTTCTGCGGCACCTGCGACGCGAACTGCGCCGCCGACTGCATCGTCGCGACCCATCACAGACGGGTCGACGGACTCGAGCTCGATTTCTCAGATATAATTGACTACGAGTACGCGACGCCGGGCCTGTGCGGCGACAACGCCGTCGACTCGACGACGGAAGAATGCGACGGCACCAACGACGCGGCATGTCCGGGCGACTGCGGTGCACCCGATGGACCGTTCCCGTGTCTGTGCATGAACGGCATCAGCACCGACGGCACCGGCATTCCCCCGCGCGAGCGTGTCACCGAGCACAAGGATTCCGATCTCGACAACGGTTGGACTGGTACGAGTCATGACGCGGGAACCACCGAAGGCGGCGGCTACGTCATCGATTTCTACGACTGCGATGGCCCCGGCGGCCCTGACACCCTCTGCAACAGTGGCCCGACCTGCTCATTGGCGCCGCACTCGTCCTGCGCGGTCGACGCAGACGCACCGAACGGCACGACGAGCCAGTCGATTTGTACTACGCTCGGTCAAGGGACGTGTCGCAAAGACATCACCGCCGTCGGACCGCACTGCAAGCTCGACTTCCAGAAGAAGTGCGACACGCTTGCAGATTGTACCGGCCCCGGAAACGCCTGCGTGAAGACGTTCCACGGCCCGCCACTGCCGCTCGCCTCGGGCAGTATCGAGGTCTGCGTCCTCAACGTGTTCAGCGAAGACGTCGTCGGCACGAAGGACGTCGCCGCCGGATCCGCCGCCGTTCGCATCCGACAGAAGTCGATCACTCATGGACCGTACGGCGCGCCGCCTCCCTGTCCGGTGTGCGGTGGGTTCTGCCAGGCTACTCAAGGTAATGTCGGCGACCGTCACCTCTGCACGACCGACACCGACTGTGCGAACGTCGGTCCCGCGCATCACTGCGTCACGGATAACCTGTGCAGCAGTGGTCCGAACATCGACAAAGAGTGTCGTCACGACCCGCCGTTCGGCGGTCCCACCAACGGCTTCGGCAATCCGAGCGTCGATTGCCCGCCGAACCCGAACGACGACATCTCGTCCGGCGGCCTCGACATCCTCTTCAACCCCGCGACCACAGGCACCACGTCGATGCTTCCGTCGTTCCAGTGCGACGAAGCAGCCTTCAGTGGGAAGACGTGTGCCGGTGGCTCGAACAACGGCGCCACCTGCCCGAACGGCACCGAGTGTCCCGGTGGGACTTGCAGCTTCCAGTGCTTCTGCCCGCCCGGTGGAGGTCAGAAAGAATCGCCGAACGGCTGCGACCCCGCGTGCGTCGGCGGATCGAACGATAAGGCTCTGTGCGCCGATGACAGCGAGTGCCCCGGCGGCTTCTGTCATCTCGGCGATTGTCGCCGGGATCTGACGGCGGCGCCGGGTCTCCAGCCGAACGAAGGTGCCTGTACGCAAACCTTCGAAGGTCACTGCTCGACGACGTTCTTCAAGGGCTGCACCAACAATAGCGGCTGCAGCCCGACGGGATCGTGCGCGTTCTGCCAATCCGGAGAGACCTGCGTCTTGACGAAGAAGAACTGCTTCATCAATTCCGAGATCGTACGGCAAGGCACCGCCGATCTGACCAACCCGGTGTCGGCGTCGCTCTTCTGTATCGCGAGCACCGTCAGTGGCTCTGTGAACGCCACGGCCGGCCTCCCCGGTCCTGGAGCGCTGCACCAGCCGACGACAGTCGTCGACACCGGCTTCTAACCCCGCTTCGACTGTCGAATGTCACAACGGCCGGCGACCTCTCGGGTCGCCGGCCGTTTTTTTGACGTACGCGAGTATCGTCAAGCCGATACTTCCGCGATGGTTCGTCGATTGCGCGATCGCATCTTGACACTCACGCATAACGGCCCGTATTCTCACGCTCTTCTCGAGCTGTAGCCTGCGGCCAAGACTCCATAGATCGCACGGATGACCGAAACGGAACGTCGTCTCGCCACCTGCTTCTCGCTCGTGTTCCCCGATCTCACACCCGAGGAGATCCCACGCGCGACGATGACGTCCGTCGGGAGCTGGGACTCCGTCGCGTCGATCAACCTCGTCGCCGTCATCGAGGAGGAGTTCCGGATCGAGGTCGACCTCGAGGAGCTCGGCGAGATGGCGTCCTTCCTGACGATCCTGGACCTGCTCGATCACAGGGAAACGTGACGGGCGCACGCACGTACGAGCCCGACGAGCTTCAGGTCGGGCTGCGCGCGGAGTTCGAGCGCGAGGTGCGCGAGGAGGACATCCTCACGTTCGCGCGCCTCACCGGCGACGAGAACCCGCTCCACGTCGACGCCGAGTATGCCGCGTCGACGACGTTCGAGCGGCGGCTGGCCCACGGCGCGTTTCAAGTCGGCCTCGCCTCGGCAATGGTGGGCATGCACCTCCCTGGCGTGCGCGTGCTGCTCGGCTCGGTGCACGCCCGCTTCCCCGCACCGCTTTTCTTTCCGACGCGCGTCGTCGTGAGCGGTGAGATCGCGTCGTGGAACCGCGACAGCCTCGCCGGAACCGTCAAGGTCGTCGTGCGCGACGTCGCGCGCCAGCTGCCGACGGCCGAGATCGTGATGGGGTTCACGCTCCACGGGCGCGGTGGCGAAGGCAAGGCGGAGCGTGCGGCGGCGGTCGCATGCCACCTGCCCAACGATCGACCGGTCGTCATCGTAACGGGCGCCTCCGGCGGACTCGGCGCCGCGGTCGTCGAGCGTCTGGCCGGACAGTACGCATTGCTCGCGCTCGTCGGCCGCAACCCGCTTCCGGCGAAACTGCGCGACCGCCCCGACGTTCACGAGCTCGCGATCGACCTCGCCGTCGGCAACGCGATCGAGCAGCTCGAGCGCGTGCTGGAGGACGCGCGCGCCCCTCTCTTCGGCGTCGTGCACGCGGCGTGGCCCGGCGTGCCTCGCGGCGGGCTCCTCGGACTCGAGGACACGACGATCGAGGAGCAGATCCGGTTCGGCACCGTCTATCCCTTGCGCCTCGCCCGCCTGCTCTTTCGCCGCGTGCCGCCCGGAGGCGGGCGGCTGGTCATGGTCGGATCAACGTACGGCACGCGCCGCCCGAACGTGACGATGGCCGCCTACTCGCTCGGCAAGGCGGCGCTGGAAAGCACCGTCCGATTGCTGGCGCTCGAGATGGGACGGAAGGGCGTTACCGTGAACGGCATCGCTCCGGGACCGGTCCCCGCCGGCATGAACAAGCACCAGAACGAGCGCTGGTATCGGATGCAGTCGGCGCTCGTGCCGCTCGGCCGGCTGTGTCGCCCGGAGGACGTCGCGGACGTCGTGCAGTTCCTCCTCTCCGCGGGCGCGGAGTTCGTCTCTGGTGAGGTGATCGAGCTCGCCGGCGGGCAGGTGTGAACTGCGTCCGATGCGGATCGTGACGTACGGCCCCGAACATTTCCCGGCGTTGGCGCGGGTCGCGGCGACGGCGCGCACCGGACGCAGCCTCGGGCATCAGCCCTTCGTCGACTACTACTACACGACGCGCGACTGGTGCCGGCTCTACCTGGCGCTCGGGGCCGACGGTGAGATCGTCGCCGCGATCGGCGTCGAGCACATTCCGTTCGAGCACCTGGGGCAGCCGCTGTCGATCGGCTTCGCCTCCAACTTCGTCACGTTCCAACCGGGCGCCGGGGGGTATCTCTTCTTGCACTGGGTGCGCTCGACCGACGTCACGTGCATCTACGGCGGCAGCCCCGACACCCACCGCATCATCCAAAGCCAGAAGTGGACGTACTATCCAGGCGTCAAGACCTATCGCGTCAATGCGCGCTACAAGGCGGCGGGCCGCGACGCTCCATGGCGGCGGGCGGCGAAGTCGATCCTGCGGGCGCTCGCGCCGAGCATCGACCTGCACGCGCGCGTCGCCGCGGTGCGGGCGCAGTACGCGCGTGAGAACCTCGCGATTCGCGAAGAATCCACTATCACCGAGGACATGGTACCGTCGGCGAGGTGCTTCTCGTTCCGCCTCGCCGCCGACGCCGAGTACTTGCGCTGGCGCTATGCGACCGACCTCTCCTTCGTTCGCTATCGGGTGTTCCGCCTGCTATGCGGCACGGCGACGTCCGGATACGTGGTGATCAACGCGCAGCACGACCGGTTGATGGTCGCGCAGGCGGACGCCGACGACCCGATCTCGCTGGCCGTCGGCATCCTCCTCGCCCTCGGCGAAGTCGCGCGCGACCGTCGTCGGCCTCCGGAGGTCGTGCTCGCCTCGCCGAACCACGTCATGCAGGAGGTGTTTCGCGCCGTCGGATTCGAGGCCGACCCGAACGAGCGGCCGTTCGCGCTCGGCGCCAAGCGCCACCCGCTGCGCGATGCCACGGACACGAGCACGTGGCTCGTGAACCTCGACTGGACCGACAACGGCCTGCGCTCGCCGTTTCTCGACGAGCTGCCTGCGCCCGCAGCGGACGCGGCCCGAGCCGCGCATGCCTCATGACGCCGCACCGCATCCGATTCGTCGAGCTGAGTAGCGGCGGCGTCGTCGGAGGGTCGCTGACCGGCGCGCTCGAGATCATCGCCGGTCTCGATCGCCGGCGGTTCGCGCCGTCGCTGACGCTGCTCGAGCCGAAAGGCATCGAGGCGGAGCTCGTCGCAGCCGGCGTTCCGGTGGAGGTCTTGCCGCTCCCGGCACGGCAACGCGACGGCGAACGGACGCGTCTGGGCAGGGCGCTCGTCCGACTTCACGACCTCGGCATGGTGGTCGTACCGCGCGCGCGTGCGCTCGCCGCGTCCTTCCGCCGCGACCGCCCGACGCTCGTCTATCTCGTGAACGGCCTCACCTCGAACCTCGACGGTGTCATCGCGGCCGCGCTCTGCGGCGTGCCCATGATCTGTCACGAGAAGGGCTTTCGTCGCGTCGGCCCGGTCGAGCGTCTCATGTCGCGGTGGGTGGATCGGGCGATCTGCATGACCGACGACATCGCGGCGCACTACCGTGCGCGCGGCGTCCGGGCGCACCAATTCCTGACGATTCCCGACGGCGTCGATCCGAGCCGTTTCACCACGGGCGGCGGCGACCGCGTCCGCAGCGAGGTCGGGATCCCGCGCGACGCTCCGGTCGTCGGCATCGTCGGGCACATCCAGGAATGGAAGGGTCAGACGATCGTCGTCGAGGCGGTCGCGCGTGCCCGCGAGCGCGTTCCCGAGATCCGCTGCCTCGTCGTCGGCGGGGTCCATCGCGCCGGCGCCGAGTACGCCGCGCGGCTACGCGAGCTGATCGCCCGCGAAGGACTCGAAGATCGTGTGCTGCTGATGGGAGCGCGGCGCGACGTTGCGGCGTGCATGTCGGCGATGGATGTCGTCCTGCATGCGTCGGTCACGCCGGAGCCGTTCGGACGCGTGCTCATCGAGGCGATGGCCGCTGGCAGGCCGCTCATCGCGCCGCGCGAGGGCGGCCCGCGTGAGATCGTCGCCGACGGCGAGACCGGCCTGCTCGTACCGCCGCGCGACCCGGCGGCGCTCGCCGCCGCGATCGTCGCGCTGTTGTCCGATCCCGCGCGCCGGGCGGCGATGAGCGCCGCCGCGCGCGCCCGGGTCGAGACCCTCTTCGATATCCGCCATCAAGTCCGCGCCGTCGAGACCGTCATCACCGACGTGCTCGACGGACGCAGAACGACGATGGTCGAGGCGGCCTGAGCGACGCGCGGCGCGAGCGCGTCGCTCGCGATTCAGTGTTTCGCCTTCGCCTTCTTCGCCGGCGCCGCTTTGTCGCCGCTCGGTTGTGCGCCTGCAGCCTTCGCGGGCGCAGACGTCTCGCGGACCTTCGCCGCGTCGACGAGCTTGTACATCTTGAACGTGCCTCGCATCTCGATGGGAATCGGGAACGGCGCGCTCGCCATCATCGCACGCGTGTGCTTGCCCGAGAGGACGCCGCCTCTCATGTCTTCGATGCCGAACACGACGATGTTCGTCTTCGGCACGTTCGGCTTCGGGATCATTTCCTGGTTTCCTGTGATGGTGAACTTGGCGTCCTTGGTCGTCGCGTCGAGTTTCAGGTTGTCGTCGAATTTGTCGCTCGTCTGCACCTTCCACTCGATCTTCGAGAACTCGTCGCGGCCGCTCGGCTTCAACGTGTTCCACGACGATTTGAGCAGCGCGAGGTCCTTGTCCGTCGGCAGCCATGGCTTCTCCGCCTTTTGAGCGGCATCGACTGCATCTTGAATCGCCTTCGGGAACGCCACGTCGAGCAGGAACACATCGACGTCGTCACCCTGTCCCGGTTGGTACTTCGCCGGCACGATCGGTGCGAGGACTTTCATCTCGCCCTGGACCTCGCCGGTCTCCGTCTGCATCGGCGGCGACTTCTTCTGCTCCTCGGCGATGATCGCCTTTGCCTTCTCGATCGACGCCTCCTCGAGCTTCTTGTTCGCAGCGTGCACCTTTTGCGCCTCGTCCTTCGGCAGGTGCGAGACGCGGAGGAGGTTGACGACGTTGAAGTACCGCACGGTCGCCGCCGCGGCTCCCTTCGGAGCGGGCGACGCAGCCGGCGTCGGCTCGCCGGCGCCGACGGTCGGCGTCGGCTTCGCGAACTCCAAATGGGTGACGACGAGCCACACGCCGCCGATGTTCGTCGGCAGCTCACCGTCGGTGTCCGTGCTTTCGACAAACGCCTGGGTCTGGGACGCCGCCGCGCAGAAGAACGCGAACGCGACCGCCGTCAACATCCACAGCCATTGGCGACGACTCTTCATGAATGAGGGTCCTCCTTGCGAGTTTTCGCGAAGAGGTTCTTGTTAGCAACGAGAATGTAAGGAATCAATACGGCCCGGCGCGATGCGGTTGGCTTGACGACTTTTGGGCACTCCTCTATTCGTCGCGACGTCTTTCTGCCCACTGTGACAAGGAGCGTCCCCATGACTCGAACGATCTCGTGCGTCGTCGCGGCCCTGCTCGCCAGCAGCGGGTGCAGCACCTCGGGGACGAATCAAGCGCCACCCGGTCCGGCCGCGAGCGCCGGCCAGGTCGCCGACAAGGAGCAGGTGTCGCGACGCATCGGCGAGTATTTCGGCAAGAGCGTCACGCCCGGCGTGATGCTGCGGGTGACGGATCTCGCGCCCGCCGAGGTCGCGGGTTGGAGCAAGGGAACGCTCGAGGTCTCCGCCGGCGGCAACACGCAGAACATGAATTTTCTGGTGTCACAGGACGGCCGCTATTTCATCAGCGGCGACGTGATCGATCTCACCGTCGATCCACTGAAAGCCGTCATGCAGAAGATCGACTTGAAGGGCGAGCCGGCCCGCGGCCCCGAGGACGCCAAGGTCACGATCGTCGAGTACTCGGACTTTCAATGTCCGTTCTGCTCGCGCGGCTATCAGATCGTCGAAGAGCAGGTGCTGCCCGAATACAAGGACAAGGTGAAGTTCTACTTCAAGAACCTGCCGCTGAAGAGCATCCACCCGTGGGCGGAAAACGCGGCGATCGCGGCCGGGTGCGCGCAGCAGCAGAGCGGTGACGGCTTCTGGAAGATGTACCATTCTCTCTTCAAGGGACAGCGCGAGATCAATCAGGACAACTTGAAGGAAAAGGTCACGCAGTTTGCAAAGGAGGCCGGCCTCGACGAGGCGAAATTCACGCAGTGCTTCGACGGCAAGGCATCACAGGCTCAAGTCGACAAGGATCTCCAAGAGGCGACCTCGATCGG
>JBGPOW010000108.1:0-14371 GCA_041488235.1 Binatia bacterium | reverse complement strand
GCCGAACGAGCACCTCAACTATTTCGACCGCCGCACGATCGATCTATTGCTGACGCGCACCGGATTCCGCATCAAGTACCTGCGCGCGATCGGCCGCGTCCGCAATCTCGCCGTCGCCCTCGAGAAGGTGCGCGCCTACGGGGAGCTCGTCAGCACGGTCGCGCGCTTCGTCGTTCCTTCCCGACTCGCCGAGCGCGTCAACCTGCCGCTCAACCCCGGCGACGAGATGGTCGTCATCGCCGGCAAGGCGGGGTGAGCTCAGGGACGTTGCGCGATCGTCTCTCGCGGCGGCGCAGATACTCGCAGCGTGGCGCGGAGCGTTCGCCGCGTTCATGCCGCTCGGCATGGCGCCCTCGGCCGCGGCGGCTGCCGCGCCGGCGCACGCGTACCGCCCGCGCGCGCCCGAGCACACCGTGCTCCATGGCGTCGCGCGCGAGCACCTTGCGACGTTCCTTCGCGCCGCCGAGCATGCCGAGCGCCGCCTGCCCGCGTTCGTCGAGCAGGAGTTTCGTGACTTCTTGACCTGCGGCGCCTGGGCACGCGGCTTCGCGCGTTTCCAGTGCTGGGACTGCCACGCCGAGCGGCTGGTGCCGTTTTCCTGCAAAGGGCGCGGGTTCTGCCCGAGCTGCGGCGGCCGGCGGATGGCCGAGCGTGCGGCGCATCTCGTCGATCACGTACCGTGGCGTGCCTTCTACCGCGCCGCAGCCGTAAAAACACTACTTCGCCTTGAACTGCTGCGCGTCGTTGCGAAAGATCGCGGTCGCGTGCGTCGATTCCCAGCAGCGGTCGGCGGTCGTGCCGTGGGTCTTGGTGAGCTGGACGATCACGCTCGGCGTCAGCGGCAACGACGGCAGCGCCAGGTGCACGCCCTTGGCCTTGAGCGTGATTTTCGCTTCGTTCGTGATGCCCGCCTTCAATAGGATTTTCGCGATGCCGTCGCCGCCGGTCTCCCGATCGCGATATTTGAAGCCGTTGCCGATCGCCGACCAGCACGGCGACGCGGCGCAGAGACCGGATCGGGTCGCGGCGCGAAGAATCAGGCGCGGACCGTTCGCGGGTCCAGAATGATCGTATACGCAGAGCGTGTAGCGGGCGCTGCCCTGTGCCGGGTCCGAGAGGTCGGCGACGAGCGTGGGAGATCCTTGCAACCACTTCCACGCCAAGAAGTCCTTGGCGTCGTTCGACGCATGCTTGATCTGGAAGCGCCTGCCCTGCGCTTGCCTACAGCCTACCTGGGGCACCGGGTTGCCGCTGCACACGCCCGAGATGCAGCGATCGAAGGTGCACGCGTCGTCGTCGTCGCACGGCGTGCCGTCGGGGAGGGCGGGCGACCCGTACACGCAAAGACCGGTGTCGGAGTCGCAGAAGCCGGCCTGCTCGTGGCAGCCGTCGTTGCAACGGACCGGCTGCATCACGCAACCGCGCGCGTCGGCGCTCGGATCGTCCGGCGCGCAGACGTCGGTCGTGCAGAGGTCGCCGTCGTCGCAATCCGGGTCGGCGAGACACCTCGTCTGTGCGACGAAGACGCTCGCGCCGCGTGTGCCCGTGTACACGCGGGCGGGTTGGAGCGGGTTGACGCCGAGCGTGTCGACGGTGCGGTCCGTCAAGCCGACGTCGATGCCGGACCAGCTCGCGCCGCCGTCGCGACTCTTCGAAACGCCCGACGGTGTGGCGGCATACACGTTCGACGGCCGCAGCGGATCCACCGCGAGCGCGACCACGTTGGCGGGCCCGGAGACGTCCGTCCAACTCGCCCCCGCATCGGTCGTCTTGAACACGTGGAACGGCGAGGCGCTGACGGCCGCGTAGACGCTGTTGCCGTCCGCTGGATCGATGGCCAGAGCGAGGATGGGCAATGGGCCCATGCCGGTCGTGCGCGGCGTCCACGATCCGCCGCCATTGCTCGTGCGATAGACGCCGCTCGCCGTCCCCACGTACAGCACCTTCGGGTGCGCCGGGTCGAGGACGAGCGCGCTCACCGACGGCTCCGGCAACCCGGTGTTCATCGCCGTCCATGACACGCCGTGATCTTTGCTCTTGATGACGCCCGAGTCGTCCGACGCCGCATACACGACCGAGGTGTCGCTCGGATCGATCAGCACGGCGTGGATGAACTCCGATGACGGCGGATCGGTCCACGTCGCGCCGCCGTCGGTCGTCGTGAACACGCCCGAGTCGCTGCCGGCGTACATCGTCAAGGGGTGCCTGGGATCGATGGCGACGCTGTAGACCCCGAACTCGACGAGGTAGGGATCGGCGGGGAGGGGACCGCGCGGCGTCCACGTCACGCCGCCATCGGTGCTGCGGAGGACCGTCTCCGACGTGTCGTCCGAGTACGTGCCGACGTAGAGCGTGCTCGGCGCCGTCGGATCGAAGGCCAGCGCCGAGATGGAATACGCGTGCACGCCGTCGTTCGCCGGCGCCCACGTGGTGGCGCCGTCGGTCGTCTTGAAGACGCCGCCGCCGAGCGACGCCGCGTACACGGTCGCAGAGCTCGTCGGATCGACCGCGAAATCGAGCACGCGCCGGCCGCCGATGCCGACGTTCCGCGTCGTCCACGTGGCACCGCCGTCGCCGCTCTTGAACGTTCCGCCATCGGTCGTGCTGGCGTACACGACGCCGGCGGCCGTCGGATCGACCGCCACGGTGTCGACGCAGCGGTTAGGATCGAGACCGGCGCTCGAGGTCGTCCACGTCGCGCCGCCGTCGACGCTCTTGAAGATGCCGCGGTCGGGCGACACACCACAGGTACCGACGTAGAGCGTGCTCGGCGCGAGCGGATCGAGGGCGAAAGCATCGATTTCGAAGTCGGTGAGCCCGCTGTTGCTCGCGATCCACGACGCGCCCGCGTCGATGCTCTTGTAGACGCCGATGTTCCGCAGGGCGGTATACACGGTACTCGGGCTCTGCGGGTCGACGGCGATCGCGATCGTGTTGAGCTCGAACGGGATGCCATTGTTGCTCGGCGACCACAGATCGCCGCCATTCGTGCTCTTCACGACGCCCACGGCACCGCGCGCGTAGAGAACGTTCGAGTTCGTCGGATCGATCGCGATGGCACGGACGGAGCCGCCGCCGAGCCCGGCAGTCTTCGGCGTCCACGTCGCGCCGCCGTCGACGCTCTTGAACACGGCGGGGCTCGACACCGCCCCGACGTAGAGGGTGGCCGGGGTCTGCGGATCGATGACCACGCGAAGAACGCTCGTGTTCGTAAGACCGGCGTTCGTCGTGGTCCACGTAGCGCCGCCGTTCGTCGACTTGAGCACGCCGCCGAACGTAGCCGCATAGACGGTCGTCGGCGTCAGGTGATCGATGGCTAGGGCATGTACTTCGCCGCCGGGCGGTCCGATCGACGACCACTCGTCGACGGCGCCCAGTGCCGCGGACGCGGACGACGCACCGGCGGCGCAGAGGACGGCGACGCAGCGAGCCGCGAAACCGAGGTGGATTCGGCGCATGGAGACTTCTCCTCGGCGGCGGGCGGACGCCAACGCGGACGCCAAGACGTGACGGGCTCGGACGTGGTCCGTGCGCGTACAGGCTCTACGGAAGCCGGCGGGCGGCCGGACATGCATCGGGGGGCACGACGCGCGCCGCACGCTACTCGGGTCGCGGAGCGCAGGTCAAGCGAAATCTCATCCGGCGTCAGCGCCTCGAACGCACGACGAACGGCCGCAAACGGGGACACTGCTCGCAGCCCACACCCAGGCGCTCGCACCCCAGCAAATCGAGCCGGTTCCCCGCTGCGCCATTGATCGACGATTCCGGTCTCGCCCAGCGGCCGTTCCGTACTATGGAGACGGGCCATGTGCCGACCCCCCTTTGCCCGCGCCGACGTCGCCGCGAGCTGCAATTGCACCGGCGCCGCGACCCACCACGACTACACTCAGTGCGCGCGCACCGTCTTGCAAGCGCGCGTGGATGCCAATCGGCTCTCGACCGAGTGCGGCCGGTTCGTGCGGCGGTGCGCCTCGCACTCGACATGCGGCAGGCCGACCGCCGTCACGTGCTGCCGCACGGCACGCTCGTTCCCGCGGGCGCCCACGCCGAGCAGTACTTCAACCCGCCCGGCATCCATCCCAGCGAGCCGAACTACCTTTGGCTCGAGGCGGGAACGAACTTCGGCGTCACCGCCGACTCGCCGCCGAGCATCACCCATCAGAGCACGACGCAGCACCTCGTGACGTTGCTGGACAATGCCGGGATCAGCTGGACGTCGTACCAGGAGGACATCGTCGGGAACGCCTGTCCGCTGAAACCCATCGCCAACTATGCGCCGAAACACGACCCGATGGTCTTCTTCGACGACGTGACGGACACGCTCGACCCGCAGTCGCCGACGTGCATCGCGCACAACCGGCCGTACACGGAGCTCGCGACGAATCTCCAGAACGGCGCCGTTGCGCGCTACAACTTCATCCGTCGTTACGGAAGTGGACAAAGTAGGCGAGCGAGTGGCTGCGTCTGATAAGCGATCATCCGTCAACCACGCGCGGTAATGCTTCCTACCGATCATAACGAGGACCTCCGTGAACGGTGCGCTACTTTACCTGCGCCTTCCAGAGCGTACTCGTCGCTTTCGTTGCCGCGTCGTGGCGCGCTTCCCAACAGAGACCGCTCTGTGCGTTCTCAAGCCGCACGGTCACAGGTGGCGTAAGTCCAGCGAGCGCGGGCATTCCCAGCCCTGTTCCCTTCCCTCTAACCGCTACCTGAGCCTTCGCGGCTTTCCGGGTTTCAGAATCGTCTTCGCGATACCGCCGTGGCTTCCAACCTTGTCCAAGTACTTGAAGCCGCCACTCTTCTTCAACTCCTTCCAGAGCGCGCGCAGCCAACGGCTGACGACCGTCGACGAAGCTGAGCTCTCGCCCATGTGAGGATCCGTTGCGCGGCACGGAGCGCGGCACGCGCTTGTGCCGCGGAGAACGCGTCGGCCGGCGCGATTCCGGCCCACGAACGGCCCCGCGCGTCGGTCGACTCGGAGAAGGCTTGATCTCCGAAGCCCCGTATCGATCTCGTCCTGGACCACGGCCGCTCGTAACCTTGCGCGCTTCGGGTGCGCTGCACTATCCTCGCGCACCCCGTTTACGGGAGGGTCCCGATGGTTGCTGTGCCTGGCGAACTTCGCCGCCCGCGTTTCGGCGCGACCGAGCGGCGCGATGCCTGGTGGGTTGCGCCGCTCGCCCAGGGCCTCGTGCTCGCGAGCCTGATCGCCTATGCGAATTGGGCCGCGTATCAGGGCACGAACTACCGCGTCGGAGGCTACCTGTCACCGCTCTATTCGCCCCTGGTCATCATCGACTGGCTCCCGTTGCCGCCTTCCTTCATCGTTCTCCTCCCTCCGGTCCTTTTCCGTGCCACCTGCTACTACTACCGCAAGGCCTACTACCGCTCCTACTTCCTCGATCCTCCGGCCTGCGCGGTGGCAGAGCTCCGCGGCACGAGCTATCGGGGCGAGACCGCCTTTCCGCTCATCCTGCAGAACCTGCACCGCTACCTCTTCTACGTCACGCTTCTCTACCTGCCCTTTCTCTGGAGTGACGTCGTGCACGCGACGAACTTCGGCGGTTCCTTCGGGATCGGCGTCGGCACCCTCGTCATCTTTGCCAACACCAGCGCCCTCACGCTCTACAGCTTCTCGTGCCATTCGGCGCGTCACCTGATCGGCGGGAATCTCGACTGCTTCTCCTGCAGCGCCTTCAACCGCACCCGGCACGCGGCGTGGCAACGAGCGAGCATGCTCAACGAGCGCCACATGCTGTTCGCCTGGCTCAGCTTCTTCACCGTCTGCGGCGCCGACCTCTACGTTCGCCTGGTGGCCTCGGGCGCTCTCGCCGATCCGCGCCTGCTCTGATGGATCGCTTCGAGACCCACAGCTGCGACGTGCTCGTCGTGGGCGCCGGCGGTGCCGGGCTGCGCGCCGCGATCGAGGTGGCCGCGCAGGGAGCTTCGGTGGGCCTGATCTGCAAATCGCTCCTCGGCAAGGCGCACACCGTGATGGCCGAAGGCGGCGTGGCCGCGGCCCTCGCCAACACCGACGGGCGCGACAGCTGGAAGGTGCACTTCCGGGACACGATGCGCGGCGGCAAGATGCTGAACGACTGGCGCATGGCGGAGCTGCTCGCCCGCGAGGCTCCGGCGCGCGTCATCGAGCTCGAGGGGTGGGGCGCGCTCTTCGATCGCACGCCTGACGGCCGCATCCTGCAGCGCAACTTCGGCGGCCATCAATTTCCGCGGCTCGCGCACGTCGGCGATCGGACCGGCCTCGAGATGATCCGGACCCTGCAGGACAAGGCGGTTCATTCGCCGGGCATCGACGTCTACATGGAGTGCACCGTGGTTCGCTTGCTGAAAGACGGCCCGCGGATCAGCGGGGCCCTCGCGTACCGACGCGATACCGGACGCTTCATCGTCTTCAGCACCAAGGCGGTGGTCCTCGCAACGGGCGGGATCGGCCGAGCCTACAAGATCAACAGTAACTCATGGGAGTACACCGGAGACGGTCACGCGCTCGCCTACGACGCCGGCGCCGACCTGATCGGTATGGAGTTCGTCCAGTTCCATCCGACGGGGATGGTGTGGCCACTCAGCGTGCGCGGCATCTTGGTGACCGAAGGGGTCCGCGGCGAGGGCGGCGTGCTCAAAAACTCGCAGGGCGAGCGGTTCATGTTCCGCTACGTTCCCGAGATGTTTCGTAAGGACTTCGCAGACACGGAGGAGGAGGCCGACCGTTGGGTGGCCGAAGTGATCGCCGGACGCAAGGCCGAGGCGCGGCGTCCGCCCGAGCTGCTCACGCGCGACGTGGTGGCGCGGGCGATCGCTCAGGAGGTGCGCGAGGGGCGCGGCAGCCCGCACGGCGGCGCGTTCCTCGACATCGCGTCGCGACGCAAGCCGGAGGAGATCCGCAAAAAGCTGCCGAGCATGTACCAGCAGTTCTACGAGCTCGCCGACGTGGACATCACCCGGCAGCCGATGGAGGTGGGGCCCACCACGCACTACATGATGGGAGGCGTGCGGGTCGACGCCGAGACCGAGGCGGCTACCATCCCCGGCCTCTTTGCTGCTGGCGAGGTGGCAGGCGGACTTCACGGCGCGAATCGTCTCGGCGGCAACTCGCTCAGCGACTTGCTCGTGTTCGGCCGCCGCGCTGGACTCGGTGCCGCCGCCTACGCGAAGGCGCATCCCGGTGATCCCCGGATCGATGCGAGCGAGGTCGAGGCGATCATCGCCGAGGCGCTCGCGCCCTTCGATCGCTCCGGGGGAGAAAACCCCTACGCCGTGCACGACGCATTGCAGGACATGATGGGCACCTACGTCGGCATCGCCCGCAGCGAGGACGACCTCTGCACGGCGCTGGGCCAGCTCGCGAGCCTCCGGGCTCGCGCCGCACGTGCCGGGGTCGAGGGTCATCGTCAATACAATCCGGGATGGCACGTCGCCCTCGACCTGCGTCACCTCTTGACCGTGAGCGAGGCGGTGACACGCGCCGCGCTCGAGCGTCGCGAGAGCCGCGGCGCTCACACGCGTGTCGATCATCCCGAGTCGGAAAGAAGCTTTGCGACCGTGAACGTGGTGGTGCGCCGGCGAGGCGACGCGATGACCGTGGTGACGGAGCCCATGTCTCCGATGCCCGACGAGCTGAAGCGCATCGTGGAAGGAGAGGTGTGAGCGCCATGGACGCCGTGCTCAAGATCTTCCGCGGCGACGCACAACGGGGCGAATTCCGCGAGTACGGGGTCCCGCTCCACGAGGGCATGGTCGTCCTCGACGCGATCCACCACGTCCAGGCGCACGCGGCGAGCGATCTGGCGTGCCGCTGGAACTGCAAGGCAGGGCGATGCGGCTCCTGCAGCGCCGAGGTGGATGGCAAGCCGAAGCTCATGTGCATGACGCGAATGGACGAGTTCCCGGTGGGCGAGCCCATCACGGTCGCGCCGCTCAAGGCGTTCCCGGTGATCAAGGATCTGGTATGCGACGTCTCCTGGAACTACGAGGTGAACAAGCGAATCCCGCCGTTCCAGCCCAAGCCGCCGGAGCCCGACGGCACCTGGCGGATGCAGCAAGCCGACATCGACCGCGTGCAGGAGTTCCGCAAGTGCATCGAGTGCTTCCTCTGCCAGGACGTCTGCCACGTGCTGCGTGACCACGGGAAGAAGGACAGCTTTGCCGGGCCCCGCTTCTTCGTCCGCGTCGCGAGTCTCGAGATGCACCCGCTCGACGTCGTCTCGCGCACCGCGTATCTGAAGGAGCAAGGCGGCATCGGCCTCTGTAACATCACCAAGTGCTGCACGGAGGTCTGCCCTGAGTCGATCCGGATCACCGACAACGCGATCATCCCGTTGAAGGAGCGCGTGGTGGACGACTTCTACGACCCCGTGCGCCGAGCGTGGCGCTGGCTGACACGCCAGCGCGACTCGCCCTGAAAGGGGGCCTCATGGACTATGCGCTCAAGCGCATCCTTCCGAGCGGCGTGGACGCCGCGCTCCAGAAAGCCGACAAGTACCGCGAGCTGAACCAAGCGACCGAGGCCGAGAGCATCTGCCGCGACGTGCTCGCGGTGGATTCCGACAACCAGCTCGCGCTCCGTGTCCTCGGTCTCGCCCTGACCGATCAGTTCGATGCGAGCGGCGCGCGCGTTCTCGAGGCGCAGCACGTCTTCGGCCAGCTTCGGGATCCGTACGAGCGGGCGTTCTACATGGGGCTGAGCTGGGAACGCCGAGCGAAGGCCCAACTGAGTACCGGGCTCCCATCGTACGCAGTACGGCCACTCTTCGACGAGGCTCTGGCCCGCTACGCAGAAGCCGAGGCGCTGCGGCCGCCGGGCAACGACGACCCGATCCTGCGCTGGAACAGTTGCGTGCGCGCGATTCAAGCGGTCTCCGGATCCACGACGACCGAGGGCGAGCCCCCGCTCGAGTGAGAGGGCGATCGGAGGGCACGTGCGTCCGGTTGACGCGGCCTCCTGTCGACTCCGCGGGCGGCTGATACGACCTGACGCGAGGTACACGCAGTCGTACACCGGATGACTCAGCCGGTGGGCCAGGACGAGGGCGCGTCCGAGCAGAACGCGGCCGAGTCTTACGGACTCGAGCAGCGCGCCGTCTCCTCGAGCTCCCGGCCCTTCGTCTCAGGTAGCAGCCACAGGATGAGCGCGAGCGCGCCGATGGGGCCGAGGGCGGTCAGGGAGACGGCGTCGCCCCAGCCGATCGTGCTCGCGGCGGCGCCGACGACCGCCGGGCCCACGACGTACGCGATACGGCCGAGCAGGTTGTTGGCCCACGCAAATGCCTCGGCACGGCAATCGGTTGGAAAGAGCTCCGTCGTGAAGCTGTTGAGCACGGCGAACGTCGCCGACACGGAGAAGACCGCGACCGCGAGTGCGAGCGTCAGCAGCCACAGCGCGCGCAGCTGATACGCAGCCACGACGGACGCGGCCAGCGCGAGCATGATCACCGTTGCGGCGGGGCGACGTCCCCAGGTGTCCAGCAGCCGTCCGACGAAGAACAGTGGCGGGAGGCTCGCCAGCGATGCGACGGCGATCGCGAAGCCCACCTGGCCATCCGTGAACCCGCGCTCGGCGACCGCGAATTCCTTCCAGAAGAAGACCGCATTCTGCGCGCATACGTAGAGCAGCCCCCAGATGGCGGCGAGTTGGTAGATGCGCTGCCGGTGGGGCGAGCGGAGGATGGCGCCGAGTGTGCGCCGCTCGACGCCGGCGGCAGCGACGTCGGCGAAGCGCTTGGTCTCGCGCAGGCCGCGGCGCGCGTACGCGAGCAGCAGGAGCGGCACCACGCCCACGAGATAGACGGCACGCCAGCCCCAGGACGTGGCGAGCAACAACGGTGCAGTGGCCGCACACGTGATGCCGCCGAGCGCGCTCGCGGCCTGGATCACCCCGATCGCGTGCCCACGTCGATCGGCGGGAACTTCCTCCGCCGCATACACCATGCTCACTGCCCATTCGCCGATGAGAAAGACCCGTGCGACGAGCTGGTACAGCGCGAAGTCGTAGGCGCCCTGCGCGAACGCGGTCGCACAGGTGAAGAGCGTGTAGCCGAGGATGGTGATCGTCAGCACGACGCGCCGTCCGAAGCGGTCGGCGAGCCGCACCACGCCGTAGGCGAGGATCGTTCCGATCCCGATCACCGACACGAGACGGCCGCCCTCCGCCCCGGTGAGCCCCATGTCGGCACGTAAGTTCGGCAGTATCTGGGCGAGCGCGAAGAAGTCGTAGCCCTCGAAGAACGTCGCGACGCTCAGGAAGACGAGCAGCCGCCGCTGGTAGGGAGTGAGCGGCGTCGGAAGCGGCGCTACAGCCATCGTCGCACATCGGCCTTGTACCGGAGGTACGCGTCGCCGAACTTCTTCTCGAGGTAGCGCTCCTCCCGCGCGATCGTCCCGGAGGACACGAGAATGAGCGCCGGCACCAGCAGGCCGAGCACCCAGGCGCTGTTCCGCCAGAGGCCGATGCCGAGCTGGAGAAGCGTGAAGGCGAGATAAATCGGGTTGCGCGACAGGCGATACGGTCCTGTCATGACGATGGTCGTCGTCGGCTGCTGGGTGCGAAAGGTCGTGCGCGCGGCGCGAAGCTCTCGAATGGAGAGCGAGAACAGCGTCACGGCGACCAGGACGAGCACGACCCCGAGCGGTACGAGAACACGGGGCAGCGGCCGTGTCGGCCAACTTGCCTCGAGCGCAAGGCCTGCCACGATCGCGACCACGTACACGATCGGCGGTCGAACGACCGCAACCATGCCGCGGTCGGGAGGATTCCGATTGTCGCTCGGAGTTCTGTCCATAGCAGGCATGACGAGACCGTCGCTCCCTTCTACCCTGCGAGTAGGCGGAAGGGCGTCTCGGCGCCGCGGTGGATGGGCTCGGCCGCGGCGATCCCCAGCGCGACGGTAACGGCCGCGGCAGCCACGAGCGTCCGCGAGCCGGGTCGCTCGGAGCCGGGAGCGCCCTCGAGCAACGCCTGCACGCGGGCCTCCAAGTGGTCGCCGAGCCACGCCACCAGGGCGGGGCGGCGCACGCGCAGGCGCGCCATGCGGACGAGCGCTTCCGCGACGCGCGGCGCATCGTCGACGGCGCGCGCTGCATCGGCGTCGGCAGCCATCTCCTGGGCGCGAACGATCTGGCGCTCGAGCCAGCCCGCGATTCCCGGGACGTGGAAGGCGAGTGCGACCGAGGCGAGCAGGCGGCGGAGCGGGTCACGACGGCAGACATGCGCGTGCTCGTGGGCCATCACGACCTCGAGATCGGCCTCGTTGTGCGCGCCAACCAAGCCCCGCGAGACGTACGCTCGCGGCCGCAACAGGCCGACGACGAAAGCTTGCGGCTCCGCGAGCGGAAGCACAGTGGGCTCTTGCTCCGGCCCCGCCGCCCGGAGGAGCCGGGAGACCAGGACCGAGCGTCGTGCGTTGCGTGCTGCTTGGACGAGCGCGCCGCCCACGCGGACGAGGGCGGCGATTGCGAGCACGAGGACCAGAAGGGAAGGCTGCGCTCCCGCGTGGCGCGCGAGACAATGGTGAGCGTGGCAGCCGAAGAACTCGATGTCGGCGAGTACGGCGGCGGCGCAGATGAGCCCTGCCAGCGCCGGAGCCACGGCCGCCGCGAGGAGAACGCGGGCCCGCGCCGACGGCGCTAGCACGGCGAGCCTGCGGGTTCCGAGGGCGAGCGCGGCGACGACCGTCACCGAGACGAAGGCCGCGACGACCGAGAGCGCGGCAGTGAACAGGAGCAACGCGGCCGCCGTCATGCTTTTCCCCGCGCGCGCTTCTGCGCGAGCAACCGCTCGAGCCGAGCGAGGACGGCCTCATCGGTATCGCCGACCAGGTCGACGAAGGCGGCGAGTACCCCGGCGTTGGCGAGCGCGCGGACGCCGCCGGCCGCGTCGACCGCACGGCGGGCGACGAAGGTGTCGCGGTCGAGGGTTGGTGCGTAGCGGTAGGCGTGCGACACCTTGCGCCGCGCGAGCAGGCCCTTGCGGTAGAGCCGCTCGAGCGCCGAGCCGACGGTGTTCGCACTGATCCCCCGTCGCACGCCGACCGCCTTGTGCGTCGCGGTGACCTCCGCCTCACCGGCTCGCCAGACGTGCTCGAGCACCGCGTGCTCGAGGTCGCCCAGACGTTGCAGAGGCCGCGTCACCTTCACTTCACCCGGGCACAACTTAGAGCGGGAAGACTCCGATTGTCAATCGGAGTTATGTCGGCAGAGAGGGCCCACCAGCCGGCCCCACGGGTCGGCCGACCTCGAGGGCCTGATTTCGATTGACACGCGAGGCCGCGGCAGACGAGCATGCGCGCACCCTCAGGGTGTAGTGATCGACAAATTCACTCGCCTGCTACGCCGCCGGTCGAAACAGGAGTCGCCATGAGCTCGGGAATCCATCTCACGCAGTATCGCGCGTTGGTCGGCTCGCTTGCTGGTTTGGTTCTCGGCGCGTCATCGCTCATGCGCGGGACCCCTGCGGACGCGGCGTGGAGCACTCATGCCGAGAATCCGCAGCGCACCGCCCTGTCGTCCGTAGCCGCACAACCCCTCGAGGCGATCCATTGGTCCACGCCTGTGGATTTGGCGCCGCCCGCGGGCGACATTCTCATTCACTACGGCTCACCACTGGTGACGGCGGCCAACACGGTCATCGTTCCCGTCAAGACCGCAACCAGCAACGGGTTCAAGGTCGACGCGAGAAGCGGGGCGGACGGCTCACTGATCTGGTCTCTGACGACGGATTACATCCTGCCGACGCACAACTGGGGGCCGAGCTACTCGCCCACGTTGACGGTGGGAAATCGCCTCTACTTCCCCGGCGCTGGCGGCACGGTCTATTTCCGAGACAACGTCGATTCCGCCGGGCCGGCCGCGACCGGCCAACTGGCCTTCTTCGGCAGCGCAAACTATTCGGCCAACCCCGCAAGCTTCAACTCGACGGTCTTCATCAATACGCCGATCACCGCGGACGCGGCCGGGAACATCTACTTTGGATTTCGCACCAGCGGCAGTGCTCCGTTGGGCCTGCAGAGCGGCATTGCGCGGATCGATGCCAGCAACTTCGGGACGTGGACCTCCGCTATGAACGCGTCGGGCGGCGATAGGACCATCACCCGCGTACCCCACCAGGCGGCTCTCGCTCTGAGCAACGATGAGCAAACGCTGTATGCGGTCGTCGCGGGGAGCAACAGCACCTCGAACTCGTACCTGGTGGGATTGGACCCCGCGACGCTCGCCCTCAAAGAGTCGTCGCCCGGGGTGAAAATGCGCGTCGCCTTGAAAGATCCTCGCAACGGAGGAGCCAACAATGCCTCCATTACGGACGATAGCTCCGCGTCGCCCATGGTTGGCCCGGACGGCGACGTCTACTACGGGGTCTTGGGCAATCCGTTCAACGGGTCGCGCGGCTGGATGCTGCACTTCTCGGCCAACCTCACGCAGACCAAGACGCCCGGTGGTTTTGGCTGGGATAGCACCGCTTCGGTCGTCCCGGTCTCGATGGTGCCGTCGTACGCGGGGTCGTCCTCCTACCTGATCTTCACCAAGTACAATAACTACGCCGGCTTGGACGGCGGAGACGGTGTGAACAAGATCGCCGTGCTCGACCCCAACGACACGATGGTCGAGCCGCATGCGTCATCGAACGGCCAGCTGGTGATGAAAGCGATCCTGACCATCGCGGGGCCGACGCCCGACCAGGAATTCATCGCACAATTTCCCAACGCCGTGCGCGAGTGGTGCATCAATACGGCGGCGGTCGACCCGACCACGAAGTCGGTGATGGTCAACAGCGAAGACGGGAGGCTGTATCGCTGGGATTTGACCACCAATACGCTTTCGCAAGCGATCACCCTCTCAGCAGGCGTCGGCGAAGCGTATACGCCGACGGCGATTGGTTCAGATGGAACGGTCTACGCGATCAACTTCGCGGTGCTGAATGCAGTCGGTAGACTGCCGACAGCGACCCCGACGAACACGCCGATCGTGTCACCGACTCCGACGTCGACGAGGACCAACACGTCGACGCCGACGAGCACATCAACGACCGCAACGCCGACCAGAACGCCGAGCCAAACACCGACGCCCACTGCCACGGCACCCGCGACGCCGACCGGCACACCGACGCCCACTGCCACGGCGACCGCACCCCCTTGCACCGCCGGTACGACGTACATCGAGCGCGATCTCGTGAGCTCGTGCGTGCCGGCAGCCGGAACGAAGGGCAACCAATTGACGCTGGCCACGGCAGCGGCGGCCAGCTTGTCCGAAACCATTGCGCCGAATACGACCGACGAAGTCAGTTTCGCATTCAGCGCAAGCAGCTCGAACGTCGCCGCTTGGGGAACTGGGACGTATACGGTCGAACTGAACGTCACCAGTG
>JBGPOW010000107.1:0-14422 GCA_041488235.1 Binatia bacterium | reverse complement strand
GTACTTTCTGCACCCGGGCGAGCTACGCGACGCATGCCGCGACTGGACGATTCTCCTCGCGCACGAGGGCGAGAGCACGGGCGCGGCGCCGGCATGCCGCGCAGGTATCGTCGCCGTGCGGCCGCGCGACGTTGACAGCGCGGAGCCTTTCGGGTCCTATCCGCGTCGATGACCGCAGGCGCGACGTACGCCGCGGCCGGCGTCGACATCGACGCCGGCGAGCGCCTCGTGCGGCGGATCGCGCCGCTCGCCCGTCGCACGCGCCGACCCGAGATCCTCGCCGGCGTGGGCGGGTTCGCAGCGCTGGCGCGGATCCCGCGCCGCTATCGTGACCCGTTGCTCGTGACCTGCACCGACGGCGTCGGCACGAAGCTGCGGATTGCCTTCGCCCTCGACCGCCACGACACGATCGGCATCGATCTCGTCGCGATGAGCGTCAACGACCTCCTCACCGTCGGCGCCGAGCCGCTCCTCTTCCTCGACTACTTCGCGACCAGCGCGCTCGACGTCCGTCGTGGCACCGCGCTCGTCCGCGGCATCGCCCGCGGCTGCCGCCTCGCCGGCTGCAGCCTCGTCGGCGGCGAGACCGCCGAGCTGCCGTCCTTCTACGCGCGCGGCGAGTACGACGTCGCCGGGTTCGCCGTCGGCGTGGTGGAGCGCCGGCGCGTGATCGACGGCCGGCGCATCCGGCCCGGCGACGTGCTCGTCGGGTTGCCGTCGGCCGGTCTGCACAGCAACGGCTACGCGCTCGCGCGCGCGGTCCTCCTCGAGCGCGCGCACCTCGCACTCAACGCCATGCCTCCCGGCCTGCGCGTGCCGCTCGGCGCCGAGCTCCTACGGCCGACGCGCATCTACGTTCGACCGGTGCTCGATCTCCTGGCGAAGATGCCGCAGGCGGTGCGCGGTATGGCGCACATCACCGGCGGCGGTCTCCCCGGCAACGTCCCACGCGTCCTCCCCGCAGGTTGCCGCGCCGTCGTCCGACGCGGGACGTGGCGGACGCCGCCGATCTTCACGCTCATCGCGCGCCTCGGACGGGTTTCGCAACGCGAGATGGACCGCACGTTCAACACTGGGATCGGCTTCGTTCTCGTCGTCGCCCGCGCCGCCGCCGACGCCGTCGTCGCCCACTTCCGCGCACGCCGGTTGCGCCCGGCGGTCATCGGCGAGATCGTGCGCGGCACGCCGGGACTCGACTTCGTCTGATGGCGCGGCCGCTCGCGCTCGGCGTCCTGCTCTCGGGCAGCGGCACCAATCTCCAGGCGCTGATCGACGCGATCACGACGCGTGAGCTCGACGCGCAGATCGCCGTCGTCGTCAGCAACCAGGCCGCCGCCGGCGGGCTCGCGCGCGCGCGCACGCACGGCATCCCGACCGCCGTCGTCCCCCACGGCGAGTTCCCGTCGCGCACCGCGTTCGACGCGCGCCTCGTCGAGGTGCTGCGCGCACACGGCGTCGAGCTCGTCGTCCTCGCCGGCTTCATGCGCCTCGTGACGCCCGTGCTCCTCGCTGCGTTTCCGGCGCGCGTCCTCAACATCCATCCCGCCTTGCTGCCGGCGTTTCCGGGTCTGCACGCGGAGCGCCAGGCGCTGGAGCACGGCGCACGCGTGACCGGCGTCACCGTCCACTTCGTCGACGAGCACGCCGACCACGGCCCGATCCTGCTCCAAATCGCGGTGCCGATCCTCCCCGACGACGACGAGGAGCGGCTCCATCTCCGCATGCAGCGGCAGGAGCACCGCGCCTACGCGCGCGCCATTCAATGGATCGCCGAGGGACGCGTCCGCATCGACGGGCGGCGCGTGCTGGTCGACGGCGTCCCGATCGACCCCGACGCCGCACTCGCAAGCCCCGGCGTCGCTCAGCGCACGTCGTCGTAGAGCCGCCGCAGCCGCGCCGGCGAGACGCCGAGCGCGTGCGCAAGCCTCAGGCTCCACATCAACGCGACGGTCCGCAGCGCGCCGCGCCGTTCCCAGCGTCGGCCGGAGGTGACGACGCGCGCGCGCAGGCACGCGACCCGACCGCGGCGTTTCAGCGCCGCCGTCAAGCGCACGTCCTCGAAGAGCGGCACCGCGGGGTAGCCGCCGAGCGCCTCGAACACGGCGCGGCGCACGAAAATCGCCTGGTCGCCGGTCGCGATCCTCGTCCAGCGCGAGCGCCAGTTCATCCCCGCGGCGACGAGCGGCAGCCAGCGGCTCGCACCGCCGAGATGCACGTCGAAGCGGCCACCGACGACCGCGGGATCGACGAGCGCGTCGGCGATGGCGACGTCGAAGCCGCGTGGCAGCAACGTGTCGGCATGGAGGAAGAGCAGTGTGTCGCCGCTCGCCACCGCGGCCCCCGCATTCATCTGCGACGCGCGTCCCGACGGCGCGCGCAGCACTCGATCTGCATCGCGCGCAGCAACCGCCGTAGTGCGGTCGCGACTACCGCCGTCGACGACGATGACCTGGTGCACGGACGCGCTGCGGACGCGGGCGAGCGTCGCGCCGATTGCGTGCTCCTCGTCGAGCGTCGGCACGATGACCGAGAGCCGCACCCGTCCGCTCTACGGATGTGCAGCGCGCACTGTCAATCGTGTCGCCGTCGCACGCGACCAATCGCGGACCCGTCGAAAATCACGCGTCCGTCTGGTAGCGCTGACCCGTGACCAGCCCCGCTCCTCGTGCGCTGCTCCTCGACTACGGCGGAACGCTCGACGGCGACGCGCTGCACTGGTTCGACCATTTCCTCGAGCTGTACGCGCGCTGTGGGGTCGCGCTCACGGCCGCCACGTTGAAGCCGGCGTTCTACGCCGCCGACGAGGCCCTCGCTGCGGAGCCGGACGTCCGCCGATTCGGACTCGAGCGCATGACCCAGGCGCACGTGCGCTTGCAGCTCGCCGCGCTCGGCAACAGCGACGCTGCGCTGGCCCGACGACTCGTCGACGCCTTCGTCGCCGACACGCACGCCGCCTGGGACCGGAACCGGCCGATGCTTCGCCGTCTCGCGCGCACGTTTCGTCTCGGCGTCGTCTCGAACTCGTACGGCAACATGCCGGCGCTTCTCGCAGAGGCGGCGCTGGCGCCGTTCGAGCTGATCATCGACTCGGCGCTGGTCGGCCTGCGCAAACCTGACCCGGCCATCTACACGCTGGCCGCGCGTCAGCTCGATCTGCCGCCGTCGACCATCCTGCACACCGGAGACTCGTGGGAGCGCGACGTCGTGCCGGCGCGCGCCGCGGGCATGCGCGCCGTCTGGCTGGCGGCGCCGAACGCGCCGGCCCCTGCGGCGCTGGACGACGGCGTCGCGCGCATCGCATCGCTCCGCGAGCTCGAGTCGCTCGTCACATGAGAGCCGGCATCATCGCCGCCGGGCACGGCGAGCGCCTGCGCCGCGCCGGCATCACGACGCCGAAGCCGCTCGTCGCGATCGGCGGCGAGCCGCTCATCGCGCGTGCGATCGCGACCGTGCGTAGTGCCGGCGCGACGAGTGTGGCCTGCATCGTGAACGCCGAGACCGATCAGGTCCGGCGCTTCCTCGAGGAGACCGACTTCGGCGTGCCGGTGCACGTCGTGCAACGCACGACGGCGAGCTCGGCGGAGAGCTTTCTCGCGCTGCGCCCGCTCCTCGACGCCGAACCGTTCCTGCTCTCGACGGTGGACGCCGTCGTCGCCCCCGCCGCCGTCGCGGCATTGGTGCGCGCCGCGGCCGCGTGTCCTCACGCCGCCGGCGTCCTCGGCGTCACGACCGTCGTCGACGACGAGAGGCCGCTCTGGGCGGAGCTCGCCACGGATGGTCGCATCGTGACGCTCGGCGACGCCGCGCGCGGGCGCCACGTGACCGCCGGCGTTTACTTCCTGAAACCCGTGGTATATGCGCTCGCTGATGCGTGCGGAGCCGGCAGTTGGAGCGCGTTTCGGCGTATTCTCGGCGCGCTTCTCGAGCACGGACACGCGCTCTACGGCTACGACGTCGGCCCCAGCGTCGACGTCGACCGCCCCGAAGACGTCGCCGCGGCGGAGCGGCTGCTCGGCCTGACGGGCCGCGCGGAGTGAGCGCAATGCCGACGATCGTGGGCGTATTTCGCGAGGCGGAGTACTCACCCGGAAAGGTCGCGGACGACGCCGCGATCCTCGAGCGCACCGCCGCCGCACTTACCGCCCGCGGGTTCACGGTGCGCCTCGGCGAGCCGCCGCTCGCGCTCGCCGACGACGTCGACGCCGTGCTTGCGATGTGTCAATCGGCGCCGGCGCTCGCCGTGCTCGACACCGCAGCGACACGCGTGCCGGTCCTGAACGGCCCCGCGGCGATCCGCAACTGCTTTCGCACCGAGACGGTGCGGTTGCTCGCATCCGCCGCGCCGTTTCCGGCGACGCAGATCGTCGCGACGGATGCGCCGGACAGCGGCGGCTCACCCGCCATGGCAACGCCCTGTTGGGTGAAGCGCGGCGACGTCCACGCGATGGAACGCGACGACGTCGTCTTCGCCGCCGACGCGACGGCGCTCGGCGCGGCGCTGGCGCGGTTTCACGCGCGCCGGATCGCGTGCGCCGCGTTGCAGGCGCACGTCGCGGGACCGGTCGTCAAGTTCTACGGCGTCGCCGACGGCCGATTCTTTCGCTGCTACACCGACGGGGAGGACGTGCCGGCGCCGATCGAGCGGTTGTGGGAGGCGGCACGCACGGGAGCCGCCGCGCTCGGCCTCGACGTCTTCGGCGGCGATCTCGTCGTGACGGCGGCGGGCGCGCCTGTCTTGATCGACGTCAACGACTGGCCGAGCTTCGCACGCTGTCGCGATGAGGCCGCCGACGCGATCGCCGGCTACGTCGCCGATCGCGTGGGGGGGCGTCGTCAACCGCACCGCGCGCCGGCGCCGCGACGGGCGCATGCGTGATGCGCGCCATCGAGGTGAGAAGGGATTCGCGTGCAGGATAGACCGGGCCCGCGCTCGCGCGCGCTCTTCCGCGACGAGCAGAACGTCATCGCCCCCGGGCAGCAGCGCATCGCGCTCCTCTCGCAGCTCGCGCTCGCGTCCGGCCACGGCGCTAGCGTCACCGACGTCGACGGCAACACCTACCTCGATTTCTTCGCCGGCGTCGCCGTCGCGAGCCTCGGCCACGCCCATCCGCGCTACGTCGCCGCGGTCGAGGCGCAGCTGCGCCGCATCTCCGTCGGCAGCTTCGCGACCGAGAGCCGACTCCGCCTGCTGCGCCTGATCGCCCGCCTTGCCCCGGGCGACCTCGGTCGGACGCAGCTCTACAGTGGCGGCGCCGAGGCGGTCGAGGCGGCGTTCCGCCTCGCGATGTCGTACACCGGCAAATACGAGATCGTCGGCTTCTGGGGCGGCTTCCACGGCAAGACCGCCGGCGTCATGGGCCTCATCGGCGACGAGTCGAAGCACGGCTGGGGTCCCCTTCCCGGCGGGCGCTTCTCGGTCCCGTACCCCGACTGCTACCGCTGCCCCTTCAAGCTCAGCTACCCCGAGTGCGCGATGGCGTGCGTCGACTTCGCCCGCGAGAGCATCAAGCGCACGACCTCCGGGGCAGTCGCCGCGATCATCGTCGAGCCGATGCAAGGCACCGCCGGCAACGTCATTCCGCCGCCGGAGTTCCTGCCGGCGATCCGCGACCTCGCGCACGAGATCGGCGCCGTGCTCATCGCCGACGAGATGATCACCGGCTTCGGGCGCACCGGCCGCTGGTTCGGTTGCAACCACACCGGCGTCGTCCCCGACGTGATGACGGTCGGCAAAGGGATGGGCAACGGCTTCCCGATCAGCGGCGTGATCTCGACCGACGAGATCGTCGCCGCCACGCCGTTCGCGCGTCCGAGCGCGTCGTCGTCGAGCTACGGCGGAAACCCGCTCGCCGCAGCGGCGGCGCTCGCGACGCTGGAGACGATCGTCGACGACGGCCTCGTCGAGCACGCGGCTCGCGTCGGCGCGCGCATGCTCGACCGCCTCCGCGACATGCAGGAACGCTACCGGTTCATCGGCGACGTCCGCGGTGCCGGCCTCTTGATCGGCCTCGACCTCGTCCGCGACCGCGCGACCAAAGAGCCGCTCGAGCGCGAGGTGACCGAGCGTATCTTCGCCGAGGCGCTGCGCCGCGGTCTCCTCATGATGGGCTACTTCCCGCGCGTCCGCATCAATCCGCCGCTGACGATCACGCAAGAGCAAGCGGACGCGGGGCTCGCGATCCTCGAGGAGGTATTCGCCACGATCGCCGCGGAGGTGCGCACGACGTGACGATCCGCCGCAACCGCGCGCTCCGCGGCGCCATGATCGGCTTCGGGAACGTCGCCGTTCACGGTCACGTCCCCGCGTGGAAGAACGATCGCCACTTCTCGATCCTCGCGGTCTGCGACCCGGACGAGGCGCAGCTCGCAGTCGCCGCCGAGCTGCTACCGGACGTGCGACGCTATCCGAACGTCGACGACCTCCTCGCGAACGAGCGCCTCGACTTCGTCGATGTCGCGACGCCGCCGGCGCTCCACGGCGAGATCGTGCTCAAAGCCGCGGCGCAGGGCATCCACGTGCTCTGCGAGAAGCCCCTCACGCTCGATGTCGAGGAGTGCAACCGCATCCGCAGCGCTGCGAGCGCGGCGCACGTCGTCGTCTTCAGCAATCACAATTGGAAGTACGCGCCGATCTTCCGCACCGCGAAACGCGTGCTCCGCCGCGGCGAGATCGGTCGGGTGACGCACGTCGAGCTGCAAACGTTGCGCGTGCAACCACCGGCGACGGTCGGTGACGGTGACACGTGGCGTCTCGACCCGGCGCAAGCCGGCGGCGGGATCCTCGTCGATCACGGCTGGCACGCGTTGTACCTCGCGCTCTACGCGCTCGACGCGGAGCCGATCGCGGTGAGCGCCCGCACCGCGCGGCGCAAGTTCCTCACGACCGGCGTCGAGGACACCGCCAATTGCACGGTCGAGTTCGACGGCGCCACGGCCGAGATCTTCCTCACCTGGGCGGCGGACGAGCGGCGCAACAGCGCCCGCTTCACCGGGACGCAGGGCACGATCGACGTCGCCGACCGCACGCTCATCGTGCGCGTCGCCGAGCGCGCGCCGGTGGAGACGGGGTTCGCGCAGCCGCTCTCGGCGGGGTCGTACCACCCGGATTGGTTCGCGGCGCTGCTCGACGATTTCCGCGAGGAGCTGTACGAGCCGAAGCTGCGCGGCGCCAACTTTCGGGAAGCGGAGACGTGCTGCCGCTTGCTCGAGCTCGCGTATCGCTCGAGCGCGGCGGACGGCGTGCGCCTGCCGTTTCGCGAGGCGCTGCCGCCGATCGAGGGCCACGGCACCGGTGACTGACGGCGCGGCGGCGCCGCTCACGTTCGACGGCGGCGTCTCGAGCCCCGCACCGTCTCCTTTCGACGCCGTTCTCCTCGTTCATCCGGTGAGCGACCATGCGGTCGCGGGCCTCCACCTCGTCGAGCGCGCCGCCTTCACTCTCGTACGTGCGGGCGCACGACGCCTTCTCTGTGTCGGCGCGCGACCGCCGTGCCCGCTCAGGCTGCCGGACGTCCCGATCGCATGGGTGGCGGCAGACGACGCCGTGGCGCTCGATTCCTGGCTCACGAGTGCGACATCGGTCGTGGTGGGAATGGACGCGGCGGTCGTAACGGACCGCGACACCGTCGCCGCCCTCGCCGTCGATCCACGCGCGGGTCTTCTCGCGACACATGGTCTCGCCCGTCTCTGGCGCGCCCCGCGCGAGCGCATACCGGCGACGCTTCAGGGCACACCCACGGACGCCACGGCGTGGACGCCGCCGCCCGGGGCGTTGCTGCTTCCGGCCGCCGACGCCGCGGCGCGCGAGGTCGCGGCGCGCGCGCTCTTCTCACGCCTCGGCCGTGCGGGCGACGGCTGGTTCACGCGGCTCGTCGACCGCCGCATCTCGCGCGCCCTCACCCGTGTGCTGTTGCCGACGGGCGTGACGCCGAACCAGGTGACGCTGGCCTCGATCGCCGCCGGGATCCTCGCCGGCGGCCTTTTCGCCACGGGCAGCCACGCCGCCGCCGTCGCCGGCTCGCTCCTCTTTCTCGCCTCGACGATCGTGGACGGCTGCGACGGCGAGCTCGCGCGCCTCACCTTTCGCGAGTCGCGCTTCGGCGCCCTGCTCGACGTCGTCGGCGACAACGTCGTCCACGTATTTCTCTTCGGCGGCATCGCCGTCGGACTCTACCGTCGCGGTCACGATCCGCGGCTCGCGATCGCGGGGTGGTTGCTCGTCCTCGGCGTCGTCGCGGCGATGATCGCCGTCTATGCCTGCGTCGTGCGTCGCGAGCCGACGCGCCGCCAACGCGCGCTCTTCGAGGCGTTCGCCAGCCGCGAGTTCGCGTACCTGCTCGTCGCCCTCACGCTTGCGGGGAAGCTGGCGTGGTTCCTCTGGGCGGCGGCCGCCGGTACGTGGGCATTCGCCGTCGCGCTCGTCGCCCTGCGGCGCCGACCGTCAGAACGCGTATGCGAGACCGGCGATCAATAGACTACTGTTGAGACTCGGATTGATCCGCGACTGTCCGGCGTTCGAGATGTGACGGAAGCGGTAGCCGCCTGTCGCGGCGAGGCCCTTCCAGAGCGGCAGCTGCAACCCGACCGCACCTTGCGCCGAGAAAAGGACGCGCGACCCGAGGTCGAAGTGGCGTAGATCGCTGTACAGCATGCCGCCTTCGAGCTCGGCGTACGGCTGTACCTGCGGAAAGGCGAGCCGGTAGCGCAGGAGGAGACCGCCGCCGAGCTCCATCGCGCGGGAGGTCTCGAAGATGCAGCTGAACATCCCCTCGACGCCGAACGTCACCACGCCCGGCGCCGGTCCGTCGAGCACCGCGACGACACGGCTGAGGCGCGGGAAAAACGTCACCATCTGCGCGTTGCTGCCGAGCGCGAACGAATACGCGGTCTGCAGCCCGGCCTCGTAGGCGCCGATCTCCGGCGCGGTACTCCGCCATTCCGCCTGCGGCGGCGCGGCCGCATTGGACGGTCGTACATCATCCGCGCCCGCCGCGCGCGCAACAACGAGCATCAACACAATCGCCACCCGGAAGGGAAACTTTCCCACCGGGCGGCGTGTTCTAATCATCGAGAGGATAATGCCATGAGCCATAACCCAACCTCCCCTCGTGTCAGCGATCGCTGGGACGAGGCATTCCCGCTCCTGCCGACACAGCATGCCGACCTGTGCCGTCGCAGCGAGCCCGTACAGCCCGAGCGCCGTCTCATGCTTGCCGTGCTGAGCGACGCGATCGTGCTGTTCCAGACGCGCGGTTCGCCAGCGCAACGCCGCGACGTCGAGAGCGCCAGACGATGGATTCTTGCGGACGATCGTGTCTGGCCGTTCTCGTTCGTCAACGTCTGCGACACGCTCGGGATCGCGTTCGAGCCGTTGCGGCGCGCCCTGCTGCGAAGCGAGCGCGAGTGGCGGGCCCACCGTCCCGCCGCGCGACGGCGACTCCTCGCCGGGATCGGCGAGCAGCCGCTCGCCCGTACCGGCTGAACGACGCCGTCGGTTGCGTGCGAGCGCGAGCAATCGTCGCCTGCACCCGTTGTGCGCACTGAACCTTTTGCGCACGCGCGGTGCAGGCGAGGATTGCTCGCGCTCGCACGCAACCGGCGGCGTGCTGCGGCGGCGATCGGCGAATCGAGCGCATCTTTGCGCACGGCGAAGCTATGCCCGGCGCGCACGCCAGCGGGCGTAGCGCACCATGCGCGCCAAGGTGCGGATCGCGCGCTGGCCGGACGGCAGCGTCGTGCGTCCCGACTCGGCGACGCCGAGCGGACCAGTATTGCCGTACGCGCGATCGGTGTAGACGAGCTCGGAGGCGACGAGGATCGGCTTACCGTGGCGCCGGCTCGCATCGGTGGCCGCGAGCGCGTAACGCCGATCTTGGCTCTCGTGAAACGTGCCGATGCGCTCGAGACCGTGGCCGGGCCAGAAGGGGCCGCGGCGGAACATCTGTGCCTGCGCCGCCTGGATGCCGATCCCCAGATAGACGACGGCATCGACGTCCGGATGTCCCGCAGCGAGCTCCAGGACCTCCGGGATGGTGTCGCGCGTCTCGCCGCCCGCCAGATCGATCGGGTTCGAGCGGCTCCAGCGCGCCGGCACCATGCCGTCGATCGCGCGGCGCAGATCGTCCGGCAGCGGAATGAGCTCCAGCCCAGCCGCGACGCAGGCGTCGGAGCTGAGTACTCCCCAACCGCCCGCGACCGTGAACAGCAGCGTGCGCGGGCCGCGCGGCAGCGGCTGGGTCGCGAACGCCGCGGCCGCGTCGTACGCCTCCTCGACGGTCTCGACGCGGACGATGCCGGCCTGGCGGCAGACCCCGGCGAAGATCCGGTCGTCGGAGGCGAGCGCCCCCGTGTGCGAGCTCGCCGCACGCTTGCCCGCACCCGTCACGCCGCCGCGGACGAGAACCAGCGGCTTTCGGAGCGAGTGCGCGCGGGCGACGTCGAGGAAGCGTCGCCCGTCGGCGATCCCTTCGAGGTACGCGAGGCTCACCTCCGTGTCGGGATCCTCCCCGAAGTACTCGAGGTAGTCGGCGAGCTCGAGCTGCGCCGAGTTCCCGCACGAGATCGCTTTCGACATGCCGATCCCGGTGAGGCAGCCGTAGTTCATGAAGCTCGACGCGATGTTCCCGCTCTGCGACGCAACCGAGATCGGCCCCGGCGGCGGATACGGGGCGACGATCTGCGCGCACATGTGCACCGCCGTCGACACCAGACCCTGCCCGTTCGGCCCCGCGATCGCGATGCCGAGCTCGCGGCCGAGCGCCACCAAACGCTGCTCCATCTCCTTGCCGTCGGCGGCCTCGCCATAGCCCGCCGAGGCGACGAAGGCGGCGCGGACGCCGATCGCGGCGCACGCACGCAGAATCTCCTCGTTCACGCTGTTCGGCGTGCAGATGAACGCCAGGTCGGCGTGGCCGTGCGGCACCGCGGCGATCGTCTTGTACGTCTCGTGTCCGAAGCACATCGCGCCTTCGCGGTTGATCGGGAAGAGCTCACCCGTGTACCCGTTGGCGATCAGGTTGTGGTAGGCGACGCTGCCGAACTTTCCCGGGTGCGTCGACACGCCGGTGATCACGATGCCGCGCGGGTAGAAGAGCGGCCGCAGCCGCTCGAGAACCGCGCTCACGACGGCGTGCCGTCGATCTCGACGAGCGCGTCGACGACGGTGGGGGTGCTCCCGGCGACGATGAGCGGATTGACGTCGATCGCGCGGATCTCGGGACGCGCGCCGCCGAGGCGCCCGAGCGTCTTGAGGACATGCGCGAGCGCGTCGCGGTCGACGGCCGGCTCGCCGCGAAACGGCCCGAGAAACTTCGCATAGGCGAGCGCGTCGATCAGGTCTTCGGCGTCGCCGTCGCGCAGCGGCGCCACGGCGAACGCGACGTCACCTGCCACCTCGGCGAAGATGCCGCCGAGGCCGAGCATCACGCAGGGACCGAAGGTCGGATCGCGCACGAGGCCGGCGATGAACTCGCGCCGGCCGGACACCATCGGGCAGACGAGTAGGCTCGCATCGCCTTCATCCGATCGCCCTGCCGCGAGCAGCTCCGCACCGGCAGCGCGCACCTCGTGCGCAGTGGTCAATCCGAGGCGGACGAGATTGCGCTCGGTTTTGTGGGCAATCCCACGGCCGCAGAGCTTGAGCGCGACGCGGCCGCCCAGCCGCTCGGCGGCGTGCACCGCCGCGTCCGCCGTCGCGACGAGATGCTCCGGCGGAACCGATATGCCGGCGTCGCGCAGCAGCTCCTTCGACTCGTGCTCCGAGAGCGTGTACGGCATCGGCGGCGCAGCATACGGCCGTGCCCGCGCGTTTGCCACTGCGCCGCCACGTTTCGCAGTTCGCGATCGATTGACCGGCGCTGCGATCGCGCGCTATGCGCGTCGCATGAAGCGTTGGTACGCGCTCTCCGCCATCGGTCGTGACCGTCCGGGCATCGTCGCCGATCTCGCCGAGCTGATCTACGACTGCGACTGCAATCTCGAGGACTCGAGCATGACGATCCTCGGCAGCGAGTTCGCCGTGCTTCTCTTGCTGTCGTCGGCGAGCGCCGAGGCGGAGCGACTGCTCGCAAGCGCGTGCAAGCGTCTCGAATGGGAGAAACGGCTCACCGTCTTCTTCCGCCCGCTCGACGCCGAGCCCGTCCCCTACGGCGCGCGCGTCCGCGCGCGCACGCACACGCTGCAAGCCGTCGGCGTCGACCGCGCGGGCATCGTCGCCAAGATTGCGCGCTGCCTCGCCGACCACGACGTCAACATCGCCGAGATGACGACCCAATCACGGCCGGAGCCGGAGAGCGGAACGCCGATCTACACGCTGCGCATGCAGGTCGAGGTGCCGTCGCACGTCGATACGGGCACGCTGGCGCGCCGCCTCCAGGCCGTCGCCGAAACGCTGCAGGTCGATCTCACGTTCGCCGAGGGCAGCTGAGCGCTTCTCCGGCGTCGCCGCGCGCGACTCAGGACGCGCCGACGAGGCCTTGCTCGCGCGCGTAGTCGTGCAGCGATACTTGCAGCAGCCGGCGGGCGCGGGCGAGACGCGAGCGGATCGTCCCCAGCGGACACCCGAGCGTCGCGGCCGCCTCGGCGTACGAGAGCTCGTAGACGTGCACCAGCAGCACGACGGCACGAAAGTCGCGCGGCAGGTTCACCAGCGCGCGGCCGACCGGACCATCCACGAGCCGTCCGAGGAGAACGTCCCCGGCGTTACTCCAGGCGTCGAGCGACGCGGCGATCCGCTCGTACGTGTCGGCGAGCGGGTCGCACCCGAGACAACGCTGCTCGGCGGCGCGGTGGCGGAATTGGTTGCGCAGCACGTTCCGCAAGATCGTGAGCAACCACGCCTTGACGTTCGTTCCGGCGGCGAACTGGTCGAAGAAACGATACGCGCGCAGATACGTCTCCTGCAGCAGATCGTCGGCGTCGGCGCGATCCTCGGTGAGGTAGAGCGCCGCCGCATACACGCGGCGCATCAACGGGAGCGCGCTCGCCTCGAAGCGCGTCTTCAGGTTCCCGTCCACCGCCATGCACGCTCCCTCTGACCGCGAGGGGCAGCCCCATGGCTGCTCGGCGCCCTACGGAAGGTGCGCCAGACCGCCGCGATCGGCCAAGGCTCGCAGCTCCACATACCCCCCGACGTGAGCGTCGTCGATGAAGATCTGCGGCACCGTCCGCCGCCCCGCGGCACGGGTGATCATCTCGTCGCGCAGATCTGAATCCGTCTCGACGTTGATCTCGTCGTAGGGAATGCCGTGCTCGCGCAACAGACGTTTCGCCTGCATGCAAAAGGGGCAAATCGTCGTCGTGTACATCGTCACGCGAGCCACGGGCTAAGCCTACTGGCGAGCGGCGAGGACCGCAAGTATGTTCCTCGGGGATGACGACCCGGTTCCGCGACCTCGTCGACGTCGTCGCACGCTTGCGGGCGCCCGACGGCTGCCCGTGGGACCGCGAGCAGACCCCGGAGAGTCTGCGGCCCTGCCTGCTCGAGGAATGCTACGAGACCCTCGACGCAATCGACCGCGGCGACCCGCAGGCGATCCGCGAGGAGCTCGGCGATGTCTTGCTGCAGATCGTCTTCCAGGCGCAGGTCGCCGCCGAGGCCGGGCGCTTCACCGTCGAGGACGTGATCGCCGACGTCGTCGACAAAATGGTCCGCCGCCACCCCCACGTCTTCGGCGACGTGACGGTCACCGGGAGCGCCGAGGTCGTGCGCAACTGGTCGCGGATCAAAGCCGAGGAGCGCGCGAGCCGCGGCGACGCCGCCGACCCGTCGGTCCTGAGCGGCCTACCGCCCGCCCTTCCCGCCCTGCACGCCGCCGCCCGCATGGGCGAGAAGGCGGCGCGCGTCGGCTTCGACTGGCCGTCGCCCGCCGATGCCTTGGCGAAGGTGCGCGAGGAGCTCGCCGAGCTCGAGGAGGCGCTCGCCGGCGGCGAGTCGTCGCGCGTCGAGCACGAGCTCGGCGACGTCCTCTTCGCGCTCGCAAGCGTCGCCCGCCTCGCCGACCACAGCCCCGAGATGGCACTCCGGCGCGCCCTCGCGCGCTTCGAACGTCGCTTCCGGACGATGGAAGACATCGTCCGCCGCAGCGGCCGGGACATGCACGACCTCACCCCCGCCGAGCTCGACGCGCTCTGGAACGCCGCCAAGCGCGATGAGTCCGCCTGACGCAGCCGGCGCGCCACGCTCATCGGCGACGGTCGCCGTCGCAATGGCGCGGGTGCGGCAACGCGGCGGTTGGCTCCGCGCGAGGATCGCTCGCGCAGGCTGCCGGACACGGTTTAGACGCAATGCCGGTCAGTTAAGCCGGTTTCCTCGGTTCGACGGCCACTTGCGACGGTCCTGACGGAGGACGTCGTCGGCGCGTTTCGGTGAAGCGTTCGCTTCTGCATTGGCTTACAGCTATATAGCTGTAGGAGATGAAGCGAT
>JBGPOW010000106.1:0-14530 GCA_041488235.1 Binatia bacterium | reverse complement strand
GCGCCGATGCCGGGGCGCGTGCCCTCCGGGTCGGTGAAGCCGCCGACGACGAACTCGGCGCGCTGCAGACACTTCGTCTTCAGCCAGCCGCCGTGCCGCCCGGGGTCGTACGGCAGATCGCGGCGTTTCGAGACGACGCCTTCGAGGCCGAGACGACACACCTCCGCGAAAAACGCCGGCCCATTGCCGACGACGTGCTCGGCGAGACGCAGGACGCCGTCCCCGGTCTCTCGTCGTCCGTGCGCGAGGAGACGGGCGAGCATCGCCTTCCGCTGCTCGAGCGGCAGGCGCGCGACGTCCTCGCCGTCGAGGTGCAGCAGGTCGAAGACGAAGTAGAAGAGCGCGGCGCGCGATCCGCCGCTGAAGGCGTTTTGCAGGTCCTGGAAGCTCGTCCTGCCGTCCGGCCGCATGATCGCGACCTCGCCGTCGAGGACGCCATGCCGCGCGCCGAGGCGCCGCACGGCGTCGACGACCTCGGGAAAGCGCGCCGTGCAATCGTTGCCGGTACGGCTGACGAGCCGCACGTGCCCATCGTCGATCACACAGCCGACGCGATAGCCGTCGTACTTGAGCTCGTGCAGCCAGCTGTCGCCGTGGGGCGGCTGGCGAACCAGCCGCGCGAGTTGTGGCACGAACGCGGAAAATGCCGACGTCCGCGAACGTGCTGGCCGTCTCACGATCGTGCGTGCTCCACGTCTTCGTCCTAGCCCTCGGCAGGTGAAGGTTCCAGCCGCCGACGCTACAATCAACCGGGTGACCGCCGGCAAGGGACGCGATGAGATCGTGCGCGATGAGACCGTGAATGACGGCCGACCCGCCGTCCTCGCGCTCGGCGGCCTCGACGTCGTGCTGCGGCGTGCGACGCTCGACGAGATCCTCGCGGTCCGTCACGCCGAGCTGCGTCCCGGTCTCCCGCGTGCGAGCGCCGAGTTCGCCGGCGACGCGAAGCCGACGACGCGGCATTTCGCGGCGTTCGCGACGGGACCGGCGCCGCCGTCACCTGGCGACGGAATGGAGCTGCGGCCTTCGGCCGCGTCGTTGCACGACGCGATCGCGTGCACCTCGTTCATGGTGGAAGCGTACGACGGGCGCGCCGCCCATCAGATGCGCGGCATGGCGACACGCGGGGATCTCGTACGTCGCGGCATCGGAAGCGCGCTCCTCCGATACGCGATTGCCGATCTCGTCGCGCGCGACGCCGCGCGGCTCTTCTGGTGCAACGCCCGGGTCGGCGCCGTTCCGTTCTATCGACGCATGGGATGGCAAATCGCCTCCGATGCTTTCGACATCCCGACCGTCGGTCCCCATCGCGTGATGACGTTCGTCTCCGACGCCGATCCGAGCATCGCTCGGACGCAATGACCGCCGGCGCAGGCAGCGCAGCGAGCGCGTCGCGTCAGCTGCCGAGCTTCGTCTCGAGCGCGACGATGCGCTCTCGCAGATCGAGCGCCCACGTCAGCTTGTCGTCGATGCGCCGGATCTCCGAGCTCAGTGCAGCGTGGTTTCCCCGCATTTCCGCGCGCACCTCGGCGACCTCACCGCGCAATGTGCCGATGTCGCCGTGGATTGCGCCGATATCGCCGCGCATCTCCGCACGCAACGCGCCGATCTCGCCGCGGATCGTACCGATCTCGCCTCGCATCTCCCCGCGTAGCTCGCCGATCTCACCTTTGATGGATTCCAACTGTGGCGCGATCAGATCCTGTAACGCCTGCTTCACGGAATCGTAGATGTTGGCGGCCACGATCGACGAATAGCATCCGGTGGTCGCGCCAGCCAATGCCTACTCGCAGCGTGCGGGCGCCGCGCGTGCACGTTACTCGTCAGTCGGCCAGTCGTATGCAGCGAGAAAACGCAGCAAGCGCGGGTCGTCGCGCGAGAGCGGCGGCAGCCATTCGCCGACGAGCGTACGCGTCCACCACGCGCCGCTCGGATCTCCCGCCGGCGCGAACGCGTAGTGGTAGAGTCGTGCGCGGATGAAGCGCGGCGGCGCGTCGGGAAATGGGTTCGGCGCGAGGAGCGACAGCGTGCCCGGGTCGTTGTGCAGGAGCTTCCACACGAGGTGGAGCGTCCACGGGTATTGCTCCGGTGTCGACATCGCGGCGAACCAGATCTGCCAATCGAGACGCGGCTGGTAAGGCGCGACGACGCACGGGCGGCGCATCGGATCGCCGGGCTTGCAAGGGAAGTCGTACTCGCGCCAACGCGCGTGCCCGTCGGGCACGGCGTCGCCGGTGCCCTCGAAGACGATCTCGGGACGCTCGCGTCCGACGCTGCCGAAGGCGCCGTAGGTGTTCACCAGCGCCAAGGGGTCGAACGAGGTGTTCATCCGTTGCCGCGGCGAGAGCAGGTTCATGACGGGTCCGATGCTGAGGAGCGCGACCACGGCGACGAGCGCGGCGACCGCGACGCCGTGCGCCCGCGACGATACGGCGCTCGTCGCGGTGCGCTCGGCGGCGGCGACGAGGCGTCCCGGCAGCACGCGACGCAAGACGCCGTCGTCGAAGCACGCGAGGATCGGCACGATCGTGAGCCAGTTCAGGAACGACAGGTTGCCGCTGATGATCAGAAACACCTGCAACGCGATCATCACGGCGCCGGCCACGTGACGGGCGACGCGCGGACCACGCGCGCCTGTGGCGAACGCGAACCACGGCGCCACGAGCTCGGCGACGTGATTGAAGACCACGCCCGCCTGGTGGAACCAGGGCGGCATGAAATGCAGCGTCCGGCTGAGCGGATTGGGGATCGGCTGCGTCTCGTAGTGGTAGTAGAGGCAGGTGAGATCGCGCCAGCACGGGTCGCCGCGCAGCTTGATCAGCCCGGCGCCGAGCATGATGCGGACGATGAGCCAACGGTAGAGCCAGATGACGGCGGTCGGCGGCGGGCGGCGCGGGAACGGCCGCGGGTCGAGAAGTGGGCAGAGGAAGATCGCGAGGAAGCCCGTCTCGCAGAGCTGAATCTCCCACCCGTAGCCGTACCAATCCTGGCCGATGTGGACGAACGAGAGATAGAGCGCCCAGAGGAGCGCCATCACGATCGCGTTCGCGAACCCGAGCGCGACGAGCACCGACAGCACGACGCCGGTCCACGATGCGATGACGAGCAGCGGGTCGCTGGCGCCGAGCCAGAAGATCGTCGGCAGGACGAGGACGGCGTCGGTCGAGGAGCCGAGGCGCGCACCGACGCGCGCCAGGAAGTGCTCGGCAGGGAGCAGGCCGTGCGCGCCGATGAGCGGCAAGAGCTGCGTCGCGAGCGAGAGATAGGCGGCGAGGTAGACGACGCCGAGGAGGCGCAGGATCAGGAAGCGCGTGAGCCAGTACGTCGGGGCCTGCCGCATCACGACGCGACGGTCACGCGCCGCCGCTCGTCGCCCACGCGACGACGGCGAGGCCACACAGAACGCCCACCACGACGCCGACGATGACGTCGGAGAGGTAGTGCACGGCGAGGACGACGCGCGTGCTCGCGACCAGCGCCGCCCACGGTGCGAGCGCGAGCACGACCCACGACGGCCCGACGAAGCCGCCGACGACCGTGAGCGCGATCGCGCGCGCGGCGTGACCCGAGGGAAATGAGTGCGGGTCGGTGTGCCGGGAGAGGAAGTCGCGCTCGCCCGACGGCCGCTCGCGCCGCACGATCCACTTCAAGCTCTGCACCGTGATTGCGGTGAGGACGATCGTCGCGACCACGACCACGATCGCGGGCCGCGCGCGGGTGTCGCCGGCGAGCCAGACGGCGGCGGCGCCGATGAGCCACCACCACCAATCCGCCGTGTGGGCGACGAGCACGGCGAGCCGGCGCGTCCGCGGCCAGTCGTTCGTCGCGCGATGGACGCGCTCGGAGACGCGCACGTCCGCTGCCGCAAGCGTGGAGACGAAGCCGCTCACCGTGCGGGACTCCCGTTCACGACCGGCCTCCCGTCGGCGGCGGACCTCCCGCCGGCGACTTGACGGTTCGCCGCCGGACGCATTACCTCGTGCGGATTGGAATCGAATTGCATCGACGTGCTTCTGTCACGTCCGCCTGAATCGGTTCAACAACGCGACGTCGACGCGACGCGTGCCCGCGCGCTGTGTCTGCGCTGTCTGCGGCCGGCGGCGGTCTGCTGGTGCGCGGAGCTGGTGCCGGTCGCGAGCGCGACGCGCGTCGTGTTCCTGCAGCACCCGCGCGAGAGCCGAGTCGCGATCGGCACCTGCCGCATGGCGCACCTCGCGCTCACCGGCTCCGAGCTGTATCGCGGCGTGAGCTTCGAGACGCATCCGCGCGTGCGCACGCTTGCCGCCGACACGACCGGCGCCGTCGCGGTTCTCTACCCCGGCGACGACGCGTGCGAGCCCGAGTCGCTCGCCGGCGCGCCGCCGCGGACGCTCATCGTGGTCGACGGCACGTGGCACCAGGCGCGCGCGATGTGGCGTGCGAACCCGGCGCTGCACCGCTTGCCGCGCATCGGCTTCGTGCCGTCGACGCCGGGGAACTATCGCATCCGGCGCGAGCCGGCGCCGCACTGTCTCGCGACGGTCGAGGCGGTCGCCGAGGTCCTCGGCCGGCTCGAAGGCGACGCGGCGCGCTTTCGGCCGATGCTGCAGGCGTTCGATCGCATGGTCGAGCAGCATCTCTTCTACCGCCGCCTGCGGCCGAATGCGGCGTGGCGGCGTCGCAAGCGTCATCGCCAACCGCGCCCGAGCCCCGTACGCGTCGCGCTCCGCGCCCGCCGTGGCGACCTCGTTGTCGTGTACGGTGAGGCCAACGCGCACTCGATTCGCGCCGATGCGGCGCTGCGCGGCCGCCGGCCGTTCGGCAGCGACGTCACACCGCCGGAGCTCGTGCACCTCGTCGCGTGCCGGCCGGCGACGGGCGAGCGCTTCGTCTCCGTGATCGCGCCGCGCCGGGCGCTGGCGCCGTCGACGGCGGACCACCTCATGCTCACGGCGGCGGAGCTGCGCGCCGGTGAGCGCGTCGACGCGGCGCTCGCACGCTGGCATGCATTCCTGCGGCCGACGGACCTTCTCTGCGGGTGGGGTGCGTTCACGGCGGGCCTGCTGCGCGACATCGGCGACGACGAGCGCGTCACGTTCGATCTCCGCGACGCGGCGACGCGGGAGCTCCGCCGGCGGCCCGGCGGCGTCGAGAGCGCGGCGGCGGCCCTCGCCGACGCCGCGGTGCCGGCGGTATGGACGCGCGGACGGGCAGGGCAGCGGATCGCGGCACTCGCCGCGATCGCCATGGCTCTGGCCGACTGACGCCGACCGCGCCGCTCAGGCGGCGCGTGACGTCGCGAGGCGCAGCACCTCGAGATAGCCGTTCGCGAAGCAGCCTTCGGGTAGGAGATCGTGCTCGCGCAGACGGCGGTGCAGCTTCGGCAGGTTGTGGTGCGGCACCGTCATCATCAGGTGGTGCTCGTAGTGGTAGTTCACGAGGTTCGGCGCGATCAGCATGCGCTCCCACCAGCGCGCGCGCGTCGTGCGCGTGTTGCGCAGCGGATCGGCCTGGTCGGGGACGACCGAGTGCTCGGCGATCGCGCGGATGCGCGTCACGAGGCGATAGGTCGTAAGCCACGCGACGACCCAGAGAAGATACAGCGCCGGATGACCGGCGAGCGTCAGGATCGCGAGCAGGACGGCGTTGGTGATCGCGACCGGCGCGATCTTGTGCCAGCCGACGTCGGCGCGGTCGCCGCCGCTCATGCCGAAGTTGCGCTGCGAGCGCCGGCGGCCGATTCCCATGTCGCGCTTGTAGACGAGGATCGCCTGCTTGATGCCCGTCTGGCCGGAGAGGTCGCGCCACACCTTGCGGCGGAAGCTCGCGGACGTGATCGGAAAGGGCGTGACGAGGCCGAGATCGGGATCCTCGATCGTGCCGGTCTTGGAATGATGCGCGAGGTGGTAGTTGCGGTACGGCGCGGTGTCGGTCCAGACGGGATAGGCCGCGAGCCAGTTGCCGGCCCAGTCGTTCAACGCGCGGCTCTTGAAGAGCGTGCGGTGCGCCGCCTCGTGCATCACGACCGCGAGGCCGAGTTGGCGCGCGGCGATGACGAAGAGCGCGAGCACGATCGTCACGACGTTCGGCCGCCACGCGACGAGCGCCATGGCCGCGAAGATGAGGACCCAGTTGCTGGCGATCGTCCGCCACGAGCGCAGCGGATCGATCGTGAGGAGCTCCTTGCGCTCCTCGAGCGAGAGGATCTGGCGCCAGAGGGGGATGCCGGCTGCGGCGGTGCCCGTCGGCGATCCGGTCGCGGCCGTCGACTCCGCGGTTGCGGCCGACGCGGCCGGTGCGGTGAGTGTGACCGCGGCGTCGAGCGCGTCGTCGGTGTCGGCCGTCGGCGCTTCCGCGGCTGCGTTGCTTCGTGTTGCGCTCATGTGAGTCCTCCAGCGGCGACGGCGAGGTCGCGGTCACCGCTCATCAGGCGGGAGTCGGTCGGCGTGCGGTGGTTGGGTGCGCCGTGCGCGCGCATGAACGGCCGCCAGCAGTCGCGCCCGACGCGGTCGTAGCGGCGCATGGCCTCGACCAGCGCGCGGCGCTCGGCCGCCGGCACGATCGGCTCCGGCAGCAAGGGATCGAGCACGAGCTCGCGAATCGCGCGGCCGCCGAGCGTGAAGGTCTCGACCATCGCTCGCTCGGCGCCGAGGCCGGCGATGCGCCGCTCGCTCGCGGCGATCGCGGTGCGCAGGCGGCGGTACGCGGCGTGGAGCGCGGCGACGTGCCAGAGCCGGCGCGCCCGCGCCTCGGTCCTGTCGTCGAGGGCGCCGAGTGCGAAGACGATTGCCGCCGCGTCGAGGCCGAGCGCCTCGAGGCGTCGTCGCACCTCGGCGACGCCACCGCGGAGATTGTCGGGGCGAATCCAGAGGCCGGGATCGAGCTCGCGGAAGCCGAGGAAGTCGAACGCGCGACGCCGCCGCCGAGCGGCGCGTCTGTCGCTGCGCTTCAAGGCGCCGGTGTGGACGCCGATCCAGCCGCCGTTCCAGGCCGTCATGCGTTCGTCGACGCGGCTCCATGCGCGCACGTGGCTCTGCACTGCGGCTGCTTGCTGCGTGACACGGTAACGTCCGCGCTCGTCGCGCTCGACGATCCCACGCGTGCCGAGCCGCGCCAGCTCCACGCGGATGCCGTTCTCGCCGACGCCGAAGAGCTCGCCCGCGTGCACGAGCGCACGCACCGGGATCGCCGCGCCTCCCATCGTCGAGAGCAGGTCGAGGATCAGGCTCTTTGCCGTCGGCGTCACCGACAGGGTTATTACTGAGCGTGACGGATTATGTCAAGACCAGTAATGTTCCAGGGCGGGCAGCACCGCGGCGTCAAGTTTCCACCGCGAAAAAGTTTTCAGTCGCTGATCGGCGGCAGCGGACCTGACGCGTCAGGACCGCGGCAGCACCTCGGCGCCGGTGAGCGCGAGGTGATGATCCGTCGACCACACCTTCTTGATCTTGTGCCGCTCGAGGAAGCTGAGGCTCGACGCGTCGACGTAGGTCAGCTTGGCGCCCCGAAGGCGGTCCAGCATCGCCAGCACCTGGCGATGATGCTCGTCCGTCGCGGCGAAGAGGCGGAGTCCGTCGAGGTTCGCGAGCAACATTCGGAACGACCGCGCCGCTTCTTCGGCGTGGCGGTGGAGTAGCCAAGAGTACGTTTCCGAAACGACGAGGTACGAGGTGCGCCAGCGCGGTTTCCGACCGCCGAAGAGGGTGGCGGCCTGCGCGTGGTGCGCGTCACGTCGGTTCAGGAAGGCAATGAAGATGCCGGAGTCGAGGAAGACGCCGTCGGTCACGGGGTTTCGCGGCCGTACACGACCTCGTCGACCGACGCGCTGTCCTCCGGACCGCCTTCGAGCACCCCGGCGAATGCCATCCACCGCTTGCCGCTCGGATGGCGCGCGACCGCGCGCTCGAGGCTGCGGCGGCAGAGTTCCGCGAGCGAGACACCCTCGCGCCGCGCAACCTCCTTGGCGCGCGCGTAGAGCTCCTCGTCGACGGAGATCTGCGTTCTGATCATGTTATCACCATACGCTCCAATGATAACAGACGCAAGCGGCGTACGCCCCGGAGACCCTCACCACGCGATCGCGTACGCCGGCATCCGCCGGCTCACCTCGCCGCGCGGGTCGGCGCCGCCGTGGAGGACGCCGGTGCGTGCGTCGACGCGGATGCAGAGCACGTCGCCGGCGACCCAATCATCCTCGAGGATGATCGCGTGGCCGCGCGCCGCGAGCGCGTCGCGCACCGCCGCCGAGATCCGGCCCTCGACACGCAGCCCGCTTGGGATCGCGTTGTGCGGGAAGAAGCTCGACGGAAAGTGCGCCGACGAGAAGCGCGCCGCCTCGATCGCGTCCTGCACCGGCATGCCGAACTCGACGAGATTCAAGAACACCTGCAGCGTCCATTGATCCTGCTGGTCGCCGCCTTGGGTGCCGAGGACCATCGCCGGCGCGCCGTCGCGCAGCACGAGCGTCGGCGTGAGCGTCGTGCGCGGGCGCTTCCCGGGGACGAGCGCGTTGGGATGCCGCGGATCGAGAAAGAACGTCTGCACGCGCGTGCCGAGCGGGAACCCGAGGCCGTCGATCACGGGCGACGTCGCGATCCAGGCGCCGCTCGGCGTGAACGACGCCATGTTGCGCTCGCGATCGACGACCGCGACGTACACGGTGCCGCGCCCCCAGTCGCGCGCCGCGAAAATCTCCTCGTCTTCGAGAAGCGCTCGGCCGGCACGCGGATCGCCGGGACGCTGCGCGCTCGATGCGCGGTCCGGATCGATGAGGGCGCGCCGCGCCGTCGCATAGCGCTCGTCGAGGAGCGCGGTGAGCGGCACGTCGACGAACTGCGGGTCGCCGTAGTACTGCTCGCGATCGGCGAAGGCGAGCTTTGCCGCCTCGACGACGGTGTGGATGTACTCGACGCCGTTGTGCTCGAGCTTCGTCAGGTCGAACCCGGCGAGAAGCGCCAGCTGCTGGAGGAAGACCGGCCCCTGACTCCACGGCCCGCACTTGTGGACCGCGTAGCCGCGGTACGTGAGCGCGACCGCGTCCTCGATTCGCGATTGGTACTCCTCGAGATCGGCGCGCGCGAGAAGGCCGCCGTGGGCCGCAGCGTGGGCCGCGATCTCGTCGGCGATGTCGCCGCGGTAAAAGGCGTCGATCGCCGCCGCGATGCCGTGGCGCCGCCCGTGTCCCGCGCCGCGCTCCTCCGCCGCGATGAGACGCCGGAACGTGCGGCCGAGATCGCGATTGTGCATCACCTCGCCGACGTCCTGCAGCCGGCCGTCGGGAAGGTAGACGGCGGCCGTCGACGTCCACACGCTGCGGAAAAGATCGGCGCCGCCGGCGATCGAGAAGTCGCCGAGGAGGTGCGCCGGCGCCGGTCCGCGTAGCGCGGCGTGGAGCGGAAAGCCGCCCTCGGCGAGCTCGAGCGCGGGAGTGACGACGTCGGCGAAGCTGCGGGTGCCGAAACGGTCGAGGATCGTGAGGAGCGCGTGGGGCAGGGCACACGGTCCCGCCGGCAGCACGCAGGCCAGCGGAATCAGCGTGTGGCCGTGCTCGCGGAACCACTCGATCGTCGCCGCGCGCGGCGCGACCGTGTTGCCGTTGACGGCGAACACGCGACGCTCGGCGGCGACGTAGCAGAGCGCGGAGATCTCGCCGCCGAACGTGTGCATGTGCGGGTTGACGACGCCTTCGACGAGCGTCGCCGCGACCGCCGCGTCGAAGGCGTTGCCGCCCGCATGCAGAATGCGCAGCGCGGCTTCGGCCGAGAGGTAGTGCTCACTCGCGACCATCGCCCGCATCCCCATGAGCGTCGGCCGCCGCATCGCGCTCCCATAGCAGGAGCGCCGCGCGCGCTCTACGAGGGCGCGGCTCGTGCGACGCTACGGTGCCGTCGCGCGGGTTCGCGCGACGCTACGGTGCCGTCGCGAACGTGTCGCACGCGGCGACGTCGCCGCGCTGGAAGCCCGTGGTGAACCAGCGAACCCGCTGTTGCGACGTGCCGTGCGTGAACGCGTCGGGGACGACCGTGCCCTGGCTCTGTCGCTGAAGCCGATCGTCGCCGATCGCGCTCGCGGTTCCGAGCGCTTTGTCGACGTCGCCTGCCTCGAGCCACTTGTGCCGCGCCTGCGCTTGGTTGGCCCACACGCCGGCGAAGCAATCGGCTTGCAGCTCCAAGCGAACGGAGAGCCCACTCGAGCCTTCCATGCGCGCGCCGCGCGCACGAGCCTGCTGGACGCGATCGAACTCGCCGAGCAGGTTCTGCACGTGATGGCCGACTTCGTGGGCGATTACGTACGCGTCGGCGAAATCGCCGCCGCCACCGAGCCGCGCGCGCATCTCGTCGAAGAAGCTGAGGTCGAGGTACACCCGCCGGTCGTTCGGACAATAGAAGGGGCCGCTCGCCGACGTCGCGCCGCCGCATGCGGACTGCACCGCGCCGGTGTAGAGGATCAAATGCGGCCGCTCGTACCGGGTGCCGCTTTGGTCCAACGCCGCACCCCACACGTCTTCGGTCTCCCCGAGGATCGCCCGCACGAAGTGCACGTGCTCGTCATCTGCACCGCTATCCGTCGCCGGCCGCGTGTCGTCCTGCGTCTGCGCCGTCGTCCCTTGCATCTGCAAGATGAAACTCAAAATTTGCATCGGGCTCTGGCCCATCAACAGACCGGCAACGACGACAACGGCGAGACCGCCGAGCCCGAGCGGCATGCCCATCCGCATCCCGCCGCCTGCCCCGCGTGCATCCTCGACGTTGTCGCTCTCCCGCGCATCTTGCCAGCGCACGCGTTCGTCCTCCCATCATCAACACTGCATCGGTGCCCGGACTCGGGCAAGCGCGCCCCGGGCACGCGAATCGACGCGATGCGTGCGAATCGGCTGTATGCTCAGGGACGAATCGTCAAGTTCGGATGGTGTCGCCGAAAGTAGATCGCCATCGCCGCCGCGGCGAGGACGTTGCCGACGAGGATCGCGGGCCAGGCGAGCGCGTGCAGGACGCTCTCCGCGAACGCCATCGCGACGACGAGAAAGCCGAACATGAAGACGACGAAGAAGAGCAAGATGCCGAAGCCATAGTTCGGGTCGCGCTCCGCGAGCGTCAGGAGATACGCCGCGATGCCGCCGAGGACGGCGAAGGCGAGCACGTGTACCCAGGTGAACATCAGTGCCGTCTCGAAGGACGCCGGCAGGCGCGCGGGCGCGTCGAGGGCGCTCGCGTTGCCGAAGAGCGCCGTGCCGAGGACCGTCGGCGTGTAGAGCGGTCGACCTTGGATCGCGTCGAGGATGAAGAACCAGACCGCGACCGTCGCCGCGCCGATCAGTCCCGCGACGATGCCTTCTGTGGAGATTCTCGAAAAGTCCGCCGAGCGCTCGGCGGTGTAGGTGGGGGTGGCGGTCTCGGTCTGTGCAGTCATGAGACGCTCCTTTCCGGGGCCGCGAGGCCCCGCACCGGGCCACTGTCGGAGGGACTATACCACGGGTCGCGCGTGTGAAGCGCCTCCGCCGAGACGGCAGCGAAGCGGGACGCACCTGCGCTGCGCGCCGCGTCGACGCGAACGGCGCTGGCACGTTTTTCACGCGCACGCTAAGAAACCCGCCGGTCCATGGAAGTCCTGCGCACCAACGTCGACACCCGCTCGGAGACCTACCGCACCAACCGCGAGGGTTTCCTCGAGCAGATCGCGTACCTGAACGAGCAGCTCGCGCTCGCGCGCGCCGGCGGCGGCGAGAAGTACGTCGCGCGGCATTTGAAGCGCGGCAAGCTCATGGCGCGCGAGCGCATCGAGCTGCTTCTCGACCGCGACTCGCCGTTCCTCGAGATCGCACCGCTCTGCGCCTGGGGGACCGACTTCGGCCTCGGCGGCTCGATCGTCTCCGGCATCGGCGTCGTCTCCGGCGTGGAGTGCGTCATCACCGCCAGCGAGCCGACGGTGAAAGGCGGGTCGATCAATCCGTTCAGCGCGCGGAAGAGCGGGCGCACGATGGAGATCTGCGCGCAGAACCGGATGCCGATCATCAATCTGACGGAGTCCGGCGGCGCCGACCTGCCGTTCCAGGCCGAGATCTTCGTCCCCGGCGGCCGCGGCTTCCGCGAGCTCACCCGCCGCTCCGCCGAGCGCATCCCGACCATTTGTTTGGTGTTCGGCTCCTCGACCGCCGGCGGCGCCTATGTCCCCGGCATGTCCGACTACGTGGTGATGGTGAAGGAAGGCGCCAAGGTCTTCCTCGGCGGCCCGCCGCTCGTGAAGATGGCGATCAACGAAGACTCCGACGAGGAAGCCCTCGGCGGCGCCGAGATGCACAGCCGCGTCTCCGGCGTGTCGGACTACCTCGCGATGGACGAGCGCGACGCCATCCGCATCGGCCGCGAGATCGTCGCCCAGTTGAATTGGAAGAAGCTCGGCTGGTCGAAGCGCATCGCCAGCGAGGAGCCGCGCTACGACCCCGACGAGATCCTCGGCATCACGTCGATCGACATCCGCAAGCCGTTCGACGTGAAGGAAGTGATCGCCCGCATCGTCGACGGCTCACGCTTCCACGAGTTCAAGCCGACGTACGGTACCACGCTCGTCACCGGCTACGCGCACATCCACGGCTACCCGGTCGGCATCCTGGCGAACAACGGCGTGCTCTTCTCCGAGTCGTCGGAGAAGGGCGCGCAGTTCATCCAGCTCTGCAACCAAGTCGACACGCCGATTCTGTTCCTGCAGAACATCACCGGCTTCATGGTGGGCCGCCGCTACGAGGAAGGCGGGATCATCAAGGACGGCGCCAAGCTCATCAACGCCGTCTCCAACTCGACGGTCCCGCACCTGACGATCATGGTCGGCGCGTCGTACGGCGCCGGGAACTACGGGATGTCGGGCCGCGCGTACGATCCGCGGTTCGTCTTCACGTGGCCGAATCACCGCATCGCCGTCATGGGGCCGGAACAGCTCGCTGGCGTGTTGTCGATCGTGCGGCGGATGGCTGCGGAACGGTCGGGGCAGGACTTCGACGAGGCGGCGGATCTGATGGTGCGGAAGATGGTGGAGGATCAGATCGGGAAGGAGAGCTACGCGTTCTTCGCGACGTCGCGGGTGTGGGACGATGGGATCATCGACCCGCGCGACACGCGGACGGTGCTGGGGATCAGTCTCTCGGCCGTGCACTCGAACGTGATTCAGGGTACGACGCGCTACGGCGTGTTTCGGATGTAAGTTCGTCCTTCCTCAATCGCGCCGCGGCCACGCGACGCGTCCCGCCGCGATCTCCGCGAAAAACCACTCGTGAAACCCACGCGCGAGCATCCACTCGATACGATCGCCGCGCCACACGATCCGCGGCGGCCGCTGCAGACCGGGACCGACGTTGCGTAGGAACGCCTGCGTCCGTTCGAGGTCGGCGCGGCAGACATCGAGCTGTCGCAGGCGTTTGTACCAGGCGAGCAGACGCGGATGCGTCGCCCCATCGTACCCGATGTCGAGCAACCTGACGGCGGTGAGTTGCGGAAAGAGCGCCAGCTCGGCAATCGACAGCGTGCCGCAGAGGAAGTCGCGACCGGCGAGCGTGCGCTCGAGGTCGGCGTAGATCGGCGCGAGGTCGTTGCGCGCGGCTTCGAGAAGGCCCGCGGGGCGGGTGCCGGGCGGGAAGCCGAAGCCGCCGTTCGAGACGTCGTGGGTGATGGCGTCGAGGAGCGTATCGGCGATGCGTTCCCAGGCGAGCGCCGCGACGCGCGCCGCCGGATCGGTGGGATACACCGGGTGCTCGGGATAGCGATGCTCGAGGTAGGCGACGATGTGCGGTGAGTTGACGACGGTCAGCTCGCCGTCGACAAGCACCGGCACCTCGACGCGCGGGTTCACGACCGCGAGCTTCGCGTGACCGGCGGGCGCGAGACCGTCGATCGCCTCGAACGGCAGCCGCTTGTGCTCGAGAACCATGCGCACCTTGCGGGCGAACGGACTGAACGCGTTATCGTAGAGGGTCATCATGGCGTGTCGATACCCGAGCGGCGGAGGTGCGTCCACGCCTGACGTCTCGCATTGACAGAAGGCGCATGGCGCGCGAAACGGAACGCATGGAACGCCGCCGCGAGTATCGATCCGCCGTCGACGACACGGCGCGCTGGGACGGCTTTGTGCCGCGCGCCGGCGACGTCTTCGTCTGCACGCCCGCCAAGTGCGGCACGACCTGGATGCAGTCGATCGTCGCGAGCCTGCTCTGGCCGAACGATGACGCTCCGGGGCCGGTGCTCGCCATCAGCCCGTGGATCGAGATGGAGGGAATCGTCCCGGCCGCCGAGATGCACGCGATCCTGGAGGCGCAGACCCACCGCCGCTTCATGAAGAGCCACACCCCCGCCGACGGCATCCCGTGGTTCGACGACGCGCGCTACATCTTTGTCGCGCGCGGCGGCCGCGACGCGTTCATGTCGATGTGCAATCACGTCGAGCATTTCCGCGACGAGCTGCGGGAGCAGCTGAACGCGCAGGCACCGGAAGGCGTGCCGCAGTTCCCCGCATGGGACGGCGACATCCACGGCTTCTTCGCCCGCTGGCTCGAGGACGACGGGCT
>JBGPOW010000105.1:0-14595 GCA_041488235.1 Binatia bacterium | reverse complement strand
GGTTTGGCGGCGAACGTGAAATAGATGTTCGTTCCCGTCGCGTACGTGTGCGAGCTGTGCCCGGAGGCGACGATGAGTCCCGGCACCGCGCGCATGGCCGCCAGCACGCCGTCGTAGAGTCCGTCGATCTTGTCCCACGTCGTGGCGACCTCGATCGTGTCGACGATCATGCCTTGCTTCAAGAAGACCTCGAACCCGGGGACGGTGTTGCGGTGATGGAGCCAGCTCTCGACCGGAGCCGGGCCGACGAGGCGTCCGCCGACCTCGGCGCACGTCGCCTCGACGGCGGCGCGCTCCGCGGCGACGAGGCCTGCCGGCCCCTCGCACAGGACGAGCAGCAAGCTCTCGCTCGCGCCGGCGGCGCCCGCGAACGCGCGGCCCGCCTCGATCGCGTCGTAGAGGCGCACGACCGCCGGCCGCCAGCCGGCGCGTACGATGCGGCGCAGCGCCTCGAGCCCGTCGCGCATGCTCGGAAACGCGACCGCCTGACGCTCGGTCGCTTCGGGCAGCGGATGAATCTCGAAGGTGACCTCGGTGAGGATGCCGGTCGTGCCCTCGCCGCCGAGAAAGAGATGGCGCAGGTCTGGGCCGGTCGAGGCGCGTGGTACCGGACGCGTGCGAATGATTTTGCCCGCCGGCAGCACCGCCTCGAACGCGACGAACATCTGCTCGATGTTGCCGTACTTCGTCGAGAACTGGCCGGCCGAGCGCGTCGCGACCCAGCCGCCGACCGACGACAGCGCGATCGACTGCGGGAAGTGCCCCATCGAGTAGCCTGCCTCGTTCAGCGCCGCCTCGAACTCGCTGCCGAGGAGCCCGGCCTCGGCGGTGGCGAGGAGGTTCTGCCCGTCGATCGCGCGCAGCGCGCGCATGTCGCCCAAGTCGACGACGATCGAGGTTGCGTCGGGCTCGATGCCGCCGCACACGCCCGATCCGGCCCCGAACGGCACGACCGGGACCTGCTCGCGCGACGCGTACGCGAGGACGGCGGCGACTTCGGCCGTCGAGCGCGGCCGTACGACGCACGCTGGCGGGGGTGTCGGCGTCGGCAGCAAGCTCCGCCACACCGCGATGACCCACGTGTCGCGGCGCGCACGCGCGATGCGCTCGGGATCGTCGACGACGCGGTCGGCGCCGACGAGACGCGTCACATCGTCCCGAACGCCCGCGGGGCTCCGGCCGCTCACGCGTACCCTCCCGAGGCCGCGACTCCCGTCGGCATGGCCCCACGCCACCCGAGGCGCGCCTCGCACTGGCGCCGGAACGCGGCGATTTCCGCGTCGCGGCGCTGCGCGCTCCATCCGAGCTCGGCGGCGATGACCGCGGCGACGTCGGCGGCGATCGCGCACGCACGTTCCGTGGCGAAGAACGCCACGCGCGAGCGACGCTCGAGGACGTCGGCGAGCGTGCACGCCATCTCGCGACGCACGGCATGGCGTACCTCGGCGGGCGAGAGCGGCACGCCGGGGGCGAACGGCGTCCACGCCGCCGCGTCGTCGGCGACCGCACGCACCTCGCCGGCGTCGCTGCCGTGCACCGCCCGAAGCCGCGCCTGCGCGTCGTCGGGTAACGTCGATTCGCCGCCGTGTTCCGACGCGCCCAGCGCGTCGCCGCCGGCGAGCGGCTCGGTTCCGGAGCGCGCATCGGGCGCCGTCCGTCCGAGCAGCGGCAGGGCGGCTTCGACGACCCGCTCGGCCATCCTGCGGTACGTCGTCAGTTTGCCGCCGGCGATCGTGACGAGGCCGCCCGCGCTGACTGCGATCTCGTCCTTGCGCGAGATCTCGGACGGGCTCCGGCCTTCCTCTTGGATCAGCGGACGCACGCCGGCCCACGCGCCGACGACGTGCTGGGGCGCGAGACGCAGGTCGGGGAAGCTCCGCGCCAGCGTCGCGAAGAGATATTCGGCGTCCTCGGCGGTGACGTCCGGCTCGTCGAGCGGGCCCGCGTAGCTGGTGTCGGTCGTGCCGACGTAGACCCAGGGACCGCGCGGTACCGTGAAGAGCGGACGGCCGTCGTGGGCGCGCATCACGACACAGTGACGGACGGGCAGATCCTCGGCGCGAAAGACCAGGTGAATGCCTTTGGTCAGGTGCAGCACCGGCCCCGGCGCGTCGGCGTCCATCCGCCGCACGGCATCGACCCACGGCCCCGCTGCGTTCACGACGACACGGGCCCGAATCGTGATCGCGACGGCGCTCTCTACGTCGTGAATCTCGATGCGTCGCCCCGTCGCGTCGCCGCCGAGCGCGACGACGGGTGCATGGTTCACGACCACCGCGCCCGCGTGGTGGGCGGATTTCAGCGTGTCGAGGACGAGCCGCGCGTCGTCGGTCACGTACTCGGGATACACGGCCGCGCCTTGCAACCGCTCGGGATTGAGGCGCGGCTCGGCTGCGAGCGCCTCGGTACGCGAAAGGATGCGATGGCGCTCGTCGGCGGCGACGGCGGCGAGCTTGTCGAAGAGCGCGAGACCGACGCGGAGCTTGTACACGCCTGCGCTCGTGCGTCCGTAGACCGGCACGAACATCGGTGCGGTCTCGGTCAGGTGCGGTGCGATCCGCCGCAACACCTTGCGCTCGGTCGCCGCCTCGCGGACGAGCGCGATCTCACCTTGCTCGAGATAACGCAGACCGCCGTGGATCAGCTTCGACGATCGGCTGCTGGTGCCGGCGGCGAAGTCGCGGGCGTCGACGAGACCGACGGCGAGACCACGCAGCGCCGCCTCGCGCGCCACGCCGGCGCCGGTGATGCCGCCGCCGATCACCAGCAGGTCGAACGTCTCGGCGCCGAGCCGCTCGAGGTTGCGTTGACGCGTCGTCGGCTCAAAGCCGGGCATGCGCGGCCCCCGTTCCGGCGGCCGTCGCCGTGGTCAGTAACCCCATGACTCGAGATCCTCGTCGTCGATGCCGAAGCAGTGCGCGACCTCGTGCAAGATCGTCGCGCGGATCTCCTCGCGCAGCTCCGGCTCCGTCTCGCACTCCTCGATGAGCGGGCGATAGAAGATCGAGATCTTGTCGGGCAAGACCGGGAGCTCCGCGCTACGCTCCGCGAGCGGCACGCCCTCGTAGAGGCCGAAGAGCGTGTCGACGCGCGGATCGAGCCCGACGCTCCGCAGCTGCGCACGCGACGGCTCCTCCTCCACCACGACCTCGACGTTCGCGAGCCGGGCGGCGAACTCCTCCGGCAGCTGGTTCACGACCTCGGCCACCAGGCGTGCGAATCGTGTGCGGTCCATCGGGTCGCGTCGTGGCGGGTGAAGCGCGACGCGAGCGGACGTTGCCACACCCCTTTCGGCATGACAAGGCGCAGCTCGCTTTCCAACGCCTCGCCGCGCGCAACCTTGACAACCCGGCCACCCTCGGGCACGAAAAAAGGCCGCGGCCGCGCGACTGCGGCCAACGTCATTCACCCACCACACGGAGCTCCGGGGATTCCCCGAGGAGGTCGCCCATGTTGCTCGACGGCAAAGTTGTCGTGATCACCGGCGCTGGCCGCGGTATCGGCCGCGAGGAAGCCTTGCTCATGGGCAAGCTCGGCGCGAAGGTCGTGGTGAACGACCTCGGGGGGAATTTCGACGGCACCGGCGCCAGTACCGGCCCGGCGCAGGAGGTCGTCGACGAGATCAAGAAGAACGGCGGCCAGGCGGTCGCGAACGGCGACAGCGTCAGCGATTTCAAGGGCGCCCAGCGCATCATCGAGTGCGCCGTCGACACGTTTGGGAAGCTTACCGGCGTCGTCAACAACGCCGGCATCCTCCGCGACCGGATGATCTTCAACATGTCCGAGGATGATTGGGACTCGGTCATCGCGGTGCATTTGAAGGGGACGTTCGCCTGCACCCGCCACGCATGCGTCTACTGGCGCGAGCAGCACAAGGTCGGCAACGTCCTGAACGGCCGCATCATCAACACCGCCTCCGATTCCGGGCTCCTCGGCAACCCCAGCCAGAGCAACTACGGCGCCGCCAAAGCGGCGATCGCGGCGTTCTCCGTCATCATCGATCGCGAGATGGCGAAGTACGGCGTCACCGTGAACGCGATCGCGCCGGTCGCCCGCACCCGTCTCACCGTCGACGCGACGCCCGCCACCGCGGCGCTCATGGGCCAGCAAGTCGCCGAAGGCCAGTTCGACGTCTTCAGCCCGCACAACATCGCGCCGCTCGTCGCCTGGCTCGCGAGTGACGACGCCGCCGACGTCCACGGCGAGGTGTTCCGCGTCGGCGGCGGCACCGTGTGGGCGATGCAGGGCTGGCACTCGGTCGGCAAAGTGCAGCAGCATGCGGTGTGGGATCCGCAGCAGCTCGGCGCCAAGCTCAAGGCCGAGCTCGCGAAAGGCGGCACGCGCAAGGAGACGATGGCGGACGTGTTCGCAGGTGGGCTCTGAGCCGCCGCGTCCTGATCGTCTGCCACGCGAATACCAGCCGGAGCATCATCGCCGAGGCGCTCCTGCGGCGGATGCTCGCGGCGCGACGGCGCGACGACGTCGTCGTACGCTCCGGCGGCATCGCGCCGTACGCGCGCGACTCGAGCCTCGTCTCGCTCGATGCGCGCCTTCTGCTGCGCGAGGACGCGATCGACATCCCCGCCGACGCGACGTCGTGCGACTTGAAACGGCATCGCGAGCACATTCGCGAGGCCGACCTGATCGTCACGATGACCGACGCGCAGCGCGCGATGCTCGCGACGTTCGTCGAGGCCGACGGTAAAGAGGTCCTGACGCTCCGCGAGGCGGCGGGCGAGAGCGGCGACATCGACGACCCTGCGGGCCGCGAGGCCGAGTTCCACCGCGCCTGCCGCGACGAGATCCGCCGCTGTCTCGAGAAGGCGTTCGACCGTCTCGCGCCGCTGGGCGAGAATAGCGACGATGCCTGAGAACGGCGACGTCGCCGGCTTTCGCAATCCCCCGGACACCGTCATCCGCGAGATCCTCGCCGCGCCGAAGACGATCGCCGTGATCGGCTGCTCCCCCGACCCGACGCGCGACAGCCATCGCATCGCGCAGCTGCTGCAGCAGCGCGGACATCGCGTCATTCCGGTGAATCCGGCCCCCGCCGTCGTCCTCGGCGAGGTCTCTCGGCCATCGCTCGCGGCGATCAGTGAGCCGATCGACGTCGTCGACGTCTTTCGTCGCCCGGACGCGGTGCCGGCGATCGTCGACGAGGCCATCGCGGCCGGCGCGTCGGTGCTGTGGCTGCAGCTCGGCGTCGTGCACGTGCAGGCGGCACTCAGGGCGCAGCGCGCGGGTCTCACGGTCGTCATGGACCGCTGCCCGGCGATCGAGTATGCGCGGCTGTTCGGCCGAGGCGACGTCGCGGGTGATCGGTCGTGAGCGCACGGCGTCCGCTCCACACCTGGGAGCGCCTGAGCGCGGAGATCGTCTACGAGTGCCGCATCTTCTCGCTGCGACGCGACCGCAGCCGCTTCTCGCGCGACGACGCCGAGCACGAGTTCCACGTTCTCGAGTCGCCGGAGTGGTGCAACATCGTACCGCTCACCGCCGACGAGCAGGTCGTGATGGTCCGCCAATTCCGCCACGGCGTCCGCGGGTACACGCTCGAGGTGCCGGGCGGCATGATCGACGCCGACGATCCTTCACCGCTCGTCGCGGCGCGGCGCGAGATGGTGGAGGAGAGCGGCTACGACTCGGACCGTGTCGAGCCGCTCGGCGTCGTCCATCCAAATCCTGCGATTCAGTCGAACCGCTGCCACTCGTTCGTGGCGTACGACGTCGAGCGCCGTCACGTGCCGACGTTCGACTCGACCGAGGAGACCGAGGTCGTCCTCGTGCCGCTTGCGCGCGTCCCGGATCTGATGCGCAGCGGCGAGATCACCCATGCGCTGGTGATGGTCGCCTTTCAGTGGCTCGCGTTACAGCGCCGGTGACCTTCGCAGCGCGTCCCGCCGGTACGGCGCACGGATCAGGAGACGCGGCGCAGCGGCTCTGCGTGCGCGTCTGTCGGCGCCGCATCGCGGGCGATCGCCGGCAGCGTGAGTGTGAAACACGAGCCGCGTTCCGGCTCGCTCTCGACGGTGAGCCTGCCGCCCATGAGCAGCGCGAGACGCGACGAGATCGAGAGGCCGATTCCCGCGCCTGGTAGGTGGCGGCTGCGGTCGTGGACCTGGCGAAACGGTTCGAAGATCGCGCGGTGTGCGCTCGCGGGAATGCCGATGCCGGTATCCGATACCGAGAGCGTGACCGCGTCGAGGCTCGCCGCCGCAGCGCGCAAGGTGATCGACCCACGCTCCGTGAACTTCACCGCGTTCACGAGCAGGTTCGAGACGATCTGCTTCAGCCGCTCAGGGTCTGCGCACACGCGTCCGCAGTCGGGGTCGAGCTCCGCATGGAAGGTGACGCCGTCACCTGCCAGTAGCACGTCCATCAAGCTGCGCATGTCGGCGAACAGCGGGCCCAGGTCGACCATCGCCGTCTCGATCTTCAACCGGCCCGCCTCGATGCGCGAGAGATCGATGAGGTCGTTGATCAAGTGCGACAAGTTGCTCGCGTTCTTCGTGATGCGATGCAGGATGTCGCGCTGCGCCGGCTCCAAGGGGCCGAATGAATGGTCGAGCAGGAGGTCGATGTACCCGAGGATGACGTTCAACGGTGTCCGCAGCTCGTGCGAGACGCCGGCGAGGAACTCGTCCTTGGTGACGGCGGCCTGGCGCAGCGCACGATTGTCGGCGACGAGCCGTTCCATCGTCCGCGCTTGCCGGTGGATCGAGTAGACGCCCGTCCATGAGATCGCCGTGGCCACGATCACGCAGGCGACGGCCACGAGAACGGGGATCGCAGGCCCGCAACCCGACGCCGCGCACGCGAGATAGGCGAGTACGAACGGTTGGACGAACACGGCTGCCGCCAGCGCCATCGAAGTCCCGACGTCCAGACGGTCGGCGGGCGCCGCGCTCGTGGTCTCCAGGCTGCCACTCTCCATGCGATCCTCGCGATCCTGCTGGCGGATCCGACACAGATGTGTCACGAGAGTGCCAGGCACGGCACAGCTCCGGACCCGCATCCCGCGCGCATTCAATGTGCGCGTGACCTACCGCGGGAAGAGAGCAAGCCGCATGCCCGGAGGATGCACGTGGCGGTCATCCGACTCCCGGAGATCGAACAGATCTTCGCCGTGCTCGAGCGGCTCGGGATTTCGCGCGAGGCGGTGGTCATTCCTTTGACCAAACGCGATCCGGGCTCGGTCCGGCTCCTGCCGGACGAGCGCGTGGAGATCGTCGCCCCCGAATCCGTGGCCGTGGCCGCGTGGCTGCCCACGCTCGAAACGGCGCTCCACGAGCTCGGCGCCGCGACGCCAAACGACTGACACGCCCGACGAACCGTCGCGTGCGGCGATCCGATCGTCCTCGACGGCTGACGTCACTCCTCGATCAGCACCGGCGTACCGACGGGAACCGTCGCGTAGAGCTCCTCGACGTGCGGGTTCAGCAGCGAGATGCAGCCCCACGTCCAATCGACCCCGTGCGCGTTCTGCTCCTCGCGATCGGTGCCATGGATGCCGACGGCATTTCCCGGACCCGGCGCCTGCCCGTCGATGATCGGGACGCGACCGTCGGTGAGCTCCATCGCGTAGCGTTGGCGATCGATGTCGTTCGGGTAGCTGAGCAGCATGAAGCGCGACCAACGGTCGTGCAGCCGCTTCCAGACGATCCGGTAGACTCCCTCGGGCGTCCGCAGGTCGCCGCGGTACGTTTTCGGACCGCTCGGCGCGATGCCGAGGACGACCGGATACACCTTCGCTTGCTCGGTCCAGTGGTAGAGCGTCAACGTGTGCTCGTGCTTGCGCACGACGATCGCGTACTCGGCGCCTTCGGACCATCCCAGCACGGGCGTGGGCGAGGCACCCGGGGTGGGATTCGCCGCGTAGAGCGAGGGGTCGTACTTCGGAAGCTCCGTCTTCGGCGACCAGAGCCCGCACGCAGCAACGGCGAGAGCACTCAGCACCATCAACGCTCCGCCGACCGCATGCCGCGACATATGAACAGCACCAATTTGCAATAAGACGTGTCGCGTAGCAAGACGAAACCGGATCGTGCGAACGATGGCATTCGACGGCAACGAGCTGAGACGCGTGATGGGCCATTTCGCGACCGGCGTGACGATCGTCACCACCCACGATCGCGAAGGCCATTGCTACGGGCTCACCGCGAACGCCGTTTGCTCCGTGTCGCTCGACCCGCCGCTCGTGCTCGTGTGCGTCGACAAGCGCTCCGAGAGCTACCCAGCGTTCGACCTGTCGCAGGTGTTCATCGTCAACATTCTCGGCGAGCACCAAGAGGAGCTGTCGCGCCGGTTCGCGGTATCCGGCGGCGACAAGTTCGTCGACCTGCCGTGTCGGAACGGCGGTACCGGTGCGCCGATCATCGAGGGCGCGCTCGCGCACGTCGAGTGCCGCGTCGTCGCTGCGCACGACGCCGGCGATCACACGATTTACGTCGGCGAGGTGGAGAGCGCCGACGCCGGCGAGGGTCGTCCCCTGCTCTTCTTTCGCGGCCGCTACCATCAACTGCCGCGCAGCTGAACGACGCCTCGTCGCACGGGACCGCCTGCGGAGCCCGGTGGCGCGTCGGTTGGTGCGTCGGCTCCGACCCACTATCTCGCCCTTTTTCCCGGTCGAAAACGCAATGCAGTCGGTGTACAGTTTCGGGTGCTCATGAAGAGACCCGTCGCCTCGCTCGGCGTGATCGTCCTCGCCGCCGGCCGCGGCACCCGCATGCGGTCGGAGCGGGCGAAGGTGCTGCACACCATCGCCGGCAAGGCGCTCGTCCTCTGGGTGCTCGACGCCGCGCGCGAGCTCGCGCCCGAGAGAATCGCCGTCGTCGTCGGGCCGGACGCCGACGACGTACGCGAGGTGTGCCAACGACACCTGCGTCAGCGCGCGCTCGACGCCCCCGGCGCCGAGGCCACGTATCCGTTGCAGCGCGAGCAACGCGGGACCGGCGACGCCGTGCGGGTCGCGCTGCCGGCGTTCGCCGGATTTCACGGCGACGTCGTGATCCTCTACGGCGACGTTCCGCGCCTCACCGCGGCGACGGTCGCGAAGCTCGTCGCGCGCCATCGCGAAACGCATGCGACGCTCTCGCTGCTCACCGCGACCGTCGCCGAGCCGGCGGGATACGGCCGCATCCGTCGCGCCGCCGACGGCAGCGTCGCCGGCATCGTCGAGGAGCGCGACCTCGCAGCCGCCGAGCGCGGCATTCGCGAGATCAATCCGGGCATCTACTGCACCTCTGCCGCGTTCCTCGATGCCGCGCTCGCACGTCTCAAGAACGACAACGCGCAGCGCGAGTATTATCTCACCGATCTCGTCGGCATCGCGGTCGCCGACGGTTTGCCGGTGACAGCGGTCGCCGTCGACGACCCGGACGAGGTCGCGGGCATCAACTCGCGCGCGGAGCTCGCCGCCGTCGAGTCGCAGGTGCGGCGCGCACTCGTCGCGCGTTGGATGGACGCCGGCGTCACCGTCCACGACCCGGCGACGACGTACGTCGAGGAGGCCGTGACGATCGGCGCCGATACCGAGCTCGGTCCCAACGTCCAGCTTCTCGGCCGGACGCGCATCGGGCGCGCCTGCCGACTCGACGGTACGATTCTGCTGCGCGACACGGACATCGGCGACCGCGTGCACCTGCGGCTCGGGACCGTCATGACCGAGTGCCGTGTCGGCGACGATGCGGTGATCGGTCCGTTCGCGCACCTCCGTCCCGGAACCGAGCTCGCGTCCGAGGTGCACATCGGCAACTTCGTCGAGACCAAGAAGGCGCGCGTCGGGCGCGGCACGAAGGCGAATCACCTCACGTACCTCGGCGACGTCGAGATCGGCGACGCCACCAACGTCGGTGCCGGGACGATCACCTGCAACTACGACGGCTTCGCGAAGCATCGCACCGTGATCGGCAGCCGGGTGCAGATCGGCAGCGACACGCAGCTCGTGGCGCCGGTCACCGTCGGCGACGACGCGTACATCGGCGCCGGCACCACCGTGACGCGCGACGTGCCCGCTGGTCACCTGGTCGTGAGCCGGGTGCCGCAACGGGAAGTCCCCGGGTGGGTCAGCCGCCGGCGCGCCAGAGCGACCGCGAACACGGGCGGTGCGTCGCCCGCACCGAAGAAACCGCAGTTCGGCCTCGCTCCATCGAGCACGCCGAACAGCGCGAAGACGCAGCGCAAGCGCGCGATCGGAAAAACCGCCGCCGCGAAGACGATACAGCGATCGTCGCCGCGGCCAGCACGCGCCACCGGCGCGCGACGAGGGAAGCGCTGATGTGCGGCATCATCGGATACGTGGGCGATCGCGACGCGAGCTTCATTCTCGTGCAAGGCCTGAAGCGGCTCGAGTACCGCGGCTACGACTCAGCTGGTGTCGCGACGTTCCAGGACGGCGCGATCGCGATTCGCCGCTGCCTCGGGAAGCTCGAGAATTTGGAGAAGTTGCTGCGTGAGGCGCCGATCAGCGGCACCGTCGGCATCGGCCACACGCGTTGGGCGACGCACGGGCGTCCCTCCGAGCAGAACGCCCACCCGCATCGCGCCGGCAAGATCGTCGTCATTCACAACGGCATCATCGAGAATTACCTGGAGTTGCGCGCGGCGCTGCAAGCGCGCGGCCGCAGCTTCTCCTCGGAGACCGACACCGAGGTGATCTCGCATCTCATCGACGAGCGCGTGCAGAGCGGGCAAGACCTGCTGCACGCGACGCGCGCCGTCGTGCAGGAGCTCGAGGGCTCGTTCTCGATCGTCGTCATGCACGAGGACAGCCCCGATCGCCTCGTCGCCGCGAAGAGCGCGACGCCGATCGTCATCGGCCTCGGAGAGAACGAGAACTTCGTCGCCTCCGACATCCCCGCGATTCTCGACCACACGCGCCGCATCCTCTTCCTCGAGGACGGCGAGATGGCGGAGGTGACACGCGACCGCGTGACGCTCTCGACGTTCGCCGGCGACCCGGTCGTGCGCGAGCCGCGGACGGTCGCATGGGATCCCGTCACCGCGCAGAAGGGCGGGTATCGGCACTTCCTCTTGAAGGAGATTCACGAGCAGCCGCAGGCGATCATCGACACGATGCGCGGCCGCATCCTCCAGGAGGAGAGCGACGTCAGCCTCGACGAGCTGGCCAAGGCGGACTGGCTGGCGCAGGCGCGCCGCATGATCTTCGTCGCGTGCGGCACCGCGTGGCACGCGTGCCTCGTCGGCAAATACTTCCTCGAGCACATCGCGCGCATCCCGGCCGAGGTCGACTACGCGAGCGAGTTCCGCTCGCGCGATCCGGTCCTCGAGGACGGCACGGTGCTCGTCGTCATCTCGCAATCCGGGGAGACTGCCGACACGCTCGCCGCCGTGGAAACCGCGCACGAGCGGGGCGCGAAGGTGCTCGCGATCTGCAACGTCGTCGATTCCAGCATCGCGCGCAAGGCGGACGCCGTGATCTACACCCACGCCGGTCCGGAGATCTCGGTCGCGAGCACGAAGGCATTCACGACGCAACTTACCGTGCTCTATCTCCTCGGCATCTACGTCGCTCGCCGGCGCGGCGTTCTCTCGGAACCCGGCGCGCGTGCGTTGATCCACGATCTCGTCAACCTGCCGTCGCACGTCGAGCAGTGCTTGAAACGCGAGCGCGCGATCGAGAAGGTGGCGAAGAAGTACGGCAACGCCCGCGACTTCCTCTATCTCGGCCGCGGCATCAATTTCCCGATCGCCCTCGAGGGCGCCCTCAAGCTGAAGGAGATCTCGTACATCCACGCCGAGGGGTACGCCGCCGGTGAGATGAAGCACGGACCGATCGCGCTCATCAACGAAGAGGTTCCCGTCGTCGTTCTGCTGCCGAAGGACGCCGTCTACCAGAAGAGCCTCTCGAACATGAAAGAGGTCGAGTCCCGCGGCGCCCGGATCATCGTCGTCACCGACGCGCCGTCGCCGGAGCTCGAGGACATCGCCTGGGAGATCCTGCAGGTGCCGACGAGCAACCCCTGCCTCCTGCCGGTGCTGCTGACGATCCCGCTGCAGCTGCTCGCGTACTACATCGCCGACTACCGCGGCACCGACGTCGACCAGCCGCGCAATCTCGCGAAGAGCGTCACCGTCGAGTAGTCGCGAGCTGCCGCCGCTGCGATTGCGCATCTACTCGTAGATGTCGCGCGCGAGGACCTCGATTGCGCGATACCTCCCATGTGTCACATTGTGCACATGACGACGATCAGCATCCGCGAATTGCACCTCTCCACGGGGCGGTGGGTGCGCCATGCAGCGTCGACCCCGCGTCGATCCAGAGGTTCGCACGGTCGTGTGGCCCAATGGTGCGGACTTCGATCCGGCGACTCTCCACGATTGGTCGGATTATGCCGCCCGCCTTCGCGCGCAAAGCACGGGAATGGGCCCGCTGACGCCGGGCTCGCGCTCGTGACTGCGAAAGAGGGTTGGTTGATAATAGTTGGTTGATAGGAATTCTAGCGGGCTCTTCGGTCGAGCGGGTTGTCATAACGTCCAAAGTCGGACGTTCGCCCTTGTACTGCTGTTTGCCACAGCGCCCGTGTCGTCACGTTCGGCAACGGCATGACCGCGCGCGAACTGATCGTCACCGTCGACGACGACACCCGCCGCGTCGTCTGGGCCGTCGTCGGCAGTCCGCGGCTCACGCATCACAACGCGTCGGTGCAGGTGTTTCCGGAGGGCGCGGGGTGTCGCGTCGTGTGGATCGCCGACCTACTGCCGAACGAGCTAGCCGGCGACATCGCGGGAATGATCGAGGCGGGGATGCGCGTGATGAAGCCGACGCTCGATCGCGCCTAAGCGCGAATTCCGAAGGAACAGATTCGGTCGCCCGCTCGAAGGAGACCATGCTCACCTTCGCCGGACTTTAGCGCAGTCCTTGTCAATCCGATCAGACGGTGACAACGGTTCTGCCCATGGCGGGGCGGGTTCAATACGCGCGCAATGGGGCCGTCCGGCTCGCCTATCGCGTGTTCAGCGAGGGGACGACGCCACTTGTGTGGGTTCCGGGATGGATCAGCAACGTCGAGTTGTACGACCATCAGACGTCGCCATTCAGAGTGATGTTCGAGCGGCTCGCGTCCTCGACTCGCCTGGTGGCGTGGGACAAGCGGGGCACTGGTCTCTCCGATCCGGTCACGGGTATACCGTCTCTCGACGAGCGGATGGACGACCTGCGGGCCGTGATGGATGCGGCCGGGCTCGAGGACGCGGCGTTCTGGGGGGCCTCTGAGGGCGGCCCGCTGAGCCTGCTCTTTGCGGCGACGTACCCCGAGCGGGTCCAACGAGAAGGTAGCCGCTCAGGGTGACGCGCGCTGGCGTCACCAGCTCGATGCCCACGACGAAATCGTCGAGCGCCAGCTGTCGAGCTTCGGCGGTCGTAAGGTGAAGGGCACGGGCGACGGAGTGTTCGCCGTGTTTGATGGGCCGACCAAGGCCGCTCGTTGTGCCCTCGGTCTCGTGCCAGCACTCGCAACCCGGGGTATGCGCATCCGCGCCGGGATTCACATCGGCGAGTGCGAGCGCCGCGGCGACGACTGGAGCGGCGTCGCTGTACACATCGGTGCGCGCGTCGGAGCGCTAGCCGGCGCGGGCGAAGTGCTGGTGAGCCGAACCGTGCGTGACCTTTCAGCGGGCTCCGGACTCGTCTTCGAAGACCGAGGGAGCCATCAGCTGAAGGGCGTACCCGATGAGTGGCAGCTGTTTCGAGTCACCAACAGCTAACCTAAGTCCGAAACCCCTCCGCGCTTAGGCGCGAATTCCGAAGGAACAGATCCAGTCAGGCTGCGGATCGTCTCCTGCGCTCGAGCGATTCGGCGAGCAGCAGCTTGATCAACGCTTGATACGGTACGTCCCGTGCGGACGCGAACGCCTTGATCTGATTGAGGAGCGACGAGGGGAGCCGGATGGACACGACCTGCGTCGGCGGAGCCTTCGGGAGCTCGAGCCCGAGGTCGGCCAACGCGAGCGGTCGCGCGGCGTCGATCATGGTCGAAGTGTCGCGTTCGTCGTAGTCGCGGAGTTCCTTCGGTCGGCGCTTCTTCGTCTTACGAGCGTTTTTCATAGATCCGTCGCTCCCTACGAGATGCGGGTCGGGCCGTGATCACACGGACCCGCTTTGCCCGTAGCGTGAACGCCACCATCAGGACCCTGCCCTCGAGCCCCCGACCGTACAGGATGTAACGTGCCTCGCGAGACGTCGAGTGCTTCTCGTCCTCGAACAAGCGATGCCGGGGGTCGTAGAAGACACTCTCCGCTTCGAGCCGCGACACACCATGCTTCAACTCGTTCTTCTGGACGTTCCACTGGTCCCACTCGAACGTGATCTCCACCAGCCACCCGCTCGCCGCTGATCCTACGGGGCGATGGTTGTAGCGTCAACCACTACAAGGATCGGTGACAAATGTAGGACGGAGAGCGGCAAAGGTTGATCGGGTCCCGGCGGCGTTGCGGTCGGACGCACGGCGATCAGCGGGGCGGGCGGATCGGATACCGGCGGCGGCGACGCTCCTGGGGTCGGCGCGACGCTCGGCGGGGCCGCCAGCGCGGATGCCGTGGGTGGCGGTCCGGGAGATATGGGCTGCGCGATGACCG